>JAKPII010000239.1 GCA_029549885.1 Planctomycetota bacterium | reverse complement strand
CCGTTTCTTGTAGGAATCAGCGGACTTGTGCTGGCCATGGGAGTGAGCTTCTTACTGCCGGGAACGTGGTGCCTGCGAATCTGCCCGTTAGGGGCCCTCCAAGAAGTCTTGTTTGTCTTTCGGCGGGGTATCATTCGCAGCCTCGTCGGGCTTTTCAGAGTCGGAAAGGCGAGTCCATCGCGTGAGACCCCTCCCTCGCATGGACCGCAGGTGGCTGAGTTGATTCGCATTAGCCGGCGCGGTGTCATTGGCGCGGTGGGCGCCATCGCGTGGACCTACCTGACTGGGCGCCCGGCATTGTCCAAGACACCCCCGCTTCGTCCCCCGGGAGCATGGCCAGACGAGCGACGGTTTCTCGCCCTCTGTGTCCGGTGCGGTAACTGTATGCGCGTCTGTCCTACCGGCATCATTCGTCCCCAACGATCAACCGACGGTGTGGCGATGTGGCTTACGCCCCGGCTCGTATTTACCGACGACTTTTGTGATCCTTCCTGCAACCGCTGTGCTAAGGTGTGTCCTTCCGGTGCGTTAACACCGTTTTCCAAGGCTGAGAAGCCTCACGTGGTCATCGGCAAAGCGGTGGTCGAACTCGATGAGTGTCTTTTGACTGTGGACCGCGAATGTGGGATTTGTCGCAGTCATTGCCCCTATGAGGCCATCCGCTTCCAGTTCAATGAGGAAACTTACTCGGTGCAGCCTGTTGTGGACTTCGCCCGCTGCCCGGGCTGCGGGGCATGCGAAGCCGTCTGCCCTACCACGCCGCGCAAGGCGATTCATGTTGAACGCATGGAGGCTGTCGAGAAAAGACGATCAGGATGAGCTGACCGCTCCCTTTCGAGGAAGACGACCAATTCAAACCCTCACCGCTCACCGACATAGGCTTTCGTGCATCGATCGACAAAGGCCTGCCAGAGCGCCACAGTCGCTTTGATTCCTGTGCAATGGGCCGGGGCAAGCATTCGCATTTCGCGATTTTTTAGCTCGTTGACTGTCCATTGGATTTGCTCTTGGGAGGCCTCAACCAGGTGCGTGCCCCCGATGAGTCCGTAAATGGATTGATCGGGCAGCAGCTTCTCCACATAACGGACGGTATTGATGACACCCGCGTGGGCGCAGCCCAAAAGGATGACAACCCCCTTCGGGGTGGTGAAGAAAAGGGCCTGTTCGTCTTCCAAGGGATCTATGGTTTCGCAGGTTTCATCCAAGAAGAAGCGAGGATTGGATTTTTCCATTTCGCTCGTACGGGGGATGGGACCAGTTGCCATGACCCCTGGGGCAATCTGCGTGGGTTCCGTGACAGGGCACACCACGACGTTTGATCGCCGGACCGCCTGGGCAGCGCTTGGCGGAATCCCTATGGGACGGACATCGCTGCGACGGGCAAACTTGGGCTGAAATGCCGCCGGGTGTGCGTAAACGGTCACGAGACGTTCACCACAAAGCACTTGCCCAAGCCCACCCGTATGATCATAGTGACCATGGCTAAGGAGAACGGCCTCGACCTGTGACAACGGAATGCCAAGCTCAGCAGCGTTGTGTTCAAGAACATAACCCTGCCCCGTATCAAAGAGAATATGATGACCAGCGTACTCGATCCAGTAGGCCAGCCCATGCTCTGCCAGGAGCTTTGGTTGCTTGGCCGTATTCTCGGCCAGGATTGTAATACGTGCTTTCACCGTATCCATGGTTTTTGGTACTTTTGCGATGGGCATGGGAAACGAAAAAACGGCCGGCGAAACCTTCATCGGGCGACACGGCCGTCACTACGCCTAATGCGTCATGCTGCCGAAAAAGGCAACCGCTCGTGATAAAACGTGCGTGTCATTTGATTGGCGGACACTTTTTCAGGCACATAAACCAATCCAGACACTTGACGTCGGGATCGGGTTTTGTCACGCGTTCCTTGGCCACGCCACAGGAGCCGGGGGGCGGTACAATCACGT
>JAKPII010000201.1 GCA_029549885.1 Planctomycetota bacterium | reverse complement strand
AGGCTTAGGGGCCTGTGGGAATGGTTCCATGCGGATGACCAATTCAGCCCACAACGGTTGCCCTGCCACAATCCGGTGACAAACACCGGTAACCTCGACCGCCTTCTCCACGGTTTCGCGGTAACTGACACGCGGCTTTTGTACCCGCACTTTTAGGTTGTACTCGCGGACCAGCCGATGAGTAATGATCTCAAGATGCAGTTCGCCCATCCCGCTGATGATGATCTGCCCGGTCTCCTCATGCTCTTTGTACCGGAACGTGGGGTCCTGACGCTTCATTAGTTCCAGGACATCGATCAGTTTCTTTCGCTCGGCCGTCGTTTCAGGCTCAATGGCCACATCAATGACAGTCTGCGGGAAGACAATCGACTCAAGAAGGATGGGATGCTTGGGATCGCACAAGGTATCGCCAGTGACGGAATGCCGCATGCCCATAATCCCCACGATGTCGCCCGCCTCAACGGCTTGGATCTGCTGGCGTCGATCCGCCTGGATTCGCCAGAGTTGCGGGACGTTTTCTTTCTTGTTCTTCCCGGGATTAAGCACGCGACTGTTGGCCGTTAACCTCCCTGAGTACACCCTCACGTAATCCAAGTCACCGTAACGGTCCGCTTGAACTTTGAAGACAAGTCCACAGAACGGCTCTTTGGGATCCGGCTTTCTAATGAGCTTCTTTTTTGGATTCTCCGGATCAACTCCCTCCACCGGTGGAATATCCACAGGACTGGGAAGATAATCCACAACCGCGTCGAGGACCGGCTGCACCCCGATTCCGTGCAGTGCCGTGCCACAGAGAACCGGCACGACCATATTGCCAATGGTCGCTTGCCGAAGCACACTGCGGATAAGCTCCTCGGGGACCTCCTCCTCGGTCAGGAGTAGTTCCGTCAAACGGTCGCTGTAAAGCGACAGGTGGTCGAGTATCTGGTGCCGCCACATCCGCGCATCATCGAGGTACTCCGGCGGAATCTCCTCGACAATGACCTGGGCACTCTGCTTATCCTCGACAAACTTCAATGCTTTCATGCTAATGAGGTCAATAATGCCACAAAAGGCATTGTCAAAGTGTGCGGGTCCGCTGCCGATGGGCAAATTGACGGGAATCGGACGACACTCCAGGCGTTTTTCGATCTCCTCCAACGTCCCATAATAGTCGGCCCCTTCCCGGTCCATTTTGTTGATAAAGGCAATCCGCGGCACATGGTACTTGTCGGCCTGTCGCCAGACGGTCTCGCTTTGAGCCTCCACCCCTTCGCGCGCACTGAAGACAACAACCGCCCCGTCCAAGACCCGCAGGGACCTTTCTACCTCGGCCGTAAAATCCACATGCCCCGGCGTGTCAATCAGGTTGATGTGATATCCACGCCAGTCAAACGTCACACAGGCCGCTTGAATCGTAATGCCGCGCTCTTGCTCTTCGGGGTCATAATCGGTGACAGTCGTCCCCTCATCCACAGAACCCGGCCTATGGATGAGATGCGCGTAAAAGAGCATCCGCTCCGTGAGCGTGGTTTTCCCGGCATCGATGTGAGCAACGATACCGATGTTACGAATACTCCGGATGTCACGAGGCATAGTCAGCGCACCAGTGTATCCAAAATGCCAAGCTTATCTTCGGCAAGGTTATTCTATCACCTCAACCCATCGTCCTGCCCAAAAGCCCCCACCAATCGCGGCCTGTGCGCAAAAGAACACCGCACCGAAAGGATCGGCGCGGTGTGAAAAATTCGTGCAAGCTACCACGCAAAATGCGCAAACGCCTTGTTGGCCTCCGCCATGCGGTGGACGTTTTCGCGCTTCGTAATCGCCGCGCCTTCCTTCTTATAGGCCGCTTCTAATTCGGCAGCCAACCGCTCGTACATCGGCTTGCCCTTGCGCTCCCTGGCCGCCTGAATAATCCAACGGATCGCCAATGACTGCTGTCGCTTGGCGTTGACCTGCATTGGGACTTGGTATGACGCACCACCGACCCGCCGTGATCGCACCTCGATGTTCGGCTTGACATTCTCCACGGCCTCGGTGAAGACGTCAATCGGGTTCTTCTCCGGGAACTTGGTGGCAAGAATATCCAGAGCCTTGTAGAAAATCTCCTGAGCCACCGTCTTCTTGCCGTTCCACATCATGCAATTAATAAACTTGCTGGCTAGCAGGGAGCCGTATTTCGGGTCTGGCTTAAGAATTGCCTCACTGGCAGTTTTTTTGCCCATAATCCTTTTCCAATAACAAACGTTGTTGCTTGCTGAAATGATCGACCGAAAACCGAGCCACCACTCCCGTACTACTTACTTGGTTTCTTGGCACCGTACCGGCTTCGAGCCTGAC
>JAKPII010000148.1 GCA_029549885.1 Planctomycetota bacterium | reverse complement strand
TCTCACGGCCTTTCGCACGTTAAACTATCGACCACATGTCTGAGGTGACGAGCCGAAGCAGGTGTGCTTTTTGCCTGCCAAATCGGCCTCGATTGTGCTTGACCGCATAGCGGCATTCGAACCGTAACGATTTATCACCCTTTGGACCACAGGGATTGAGGAGACCGGACCATGGCCAGTCATAGCTGGGTGATTACCGATGTTGCCCGCGGCATTGCGCTCGACGAGCTGACGTTGACATCAGGTGTAACCTCGGCTGTCCCGAAAGGCGTTAGCATCACGAAACGGACGCTCCGCGGCGGCCTGCAAGAGGGCGTGGATGTGGTGGACATTGACAATGGTCGCCTTCGCTTCACTGTGATCCCAACCCGTGGCATGGGCATTTGGCGGGCATGGTGCGATAACATCCAACTCGGCTGGCAGGCGCCGGTCCATGGGCCAGTTCATCCTAAATGGGTCAATCTTTGGGAACCCAGCGGGTTGGGCTGGCTGGACGGCTTCGATGAACTCCTAGTCCGGTGCGGTCTGGAAAGTAACGGCGCACCCGAATTTGACGACAAGGGCATCCTGCGCTATCCGCTTCACGGCAAGATCGCCAATCGCCCAGCCTGCCGCGTCGAAGTCTCTATGGATAGCGAGACGGGCAATATCACCGTCCGCGGCGAGGTCTATGAAACCCGGTTATTCTTCACAAAATTGAAGTTGGCTACCGAGATTCGCACAACTGTTGGAGCATGCTCTTTAACGGTGACCGACACTGTGACGAACGTCGCCGCTGTGCCCGGCGAGATGGAACTCCTTTATCACATCAATTTTGGGCCACCGGTCTTGGAGCCGGGCAGCAAAGTCACCTTGCCCATCCAAAAGCTGGCGCCACGTGACCCCATCGCCGCGGCCGAGATTGACCGCTGGGATCAGTATGGGCCAGAGTCGCCAGGAAAACCGGAAACGGCCTACTTCGTCCAGCCGCTTGGGGATGGCCGAGGGCAGACGCTGGCCCTGCTCCACAACGAAGCCGGGACCAATGGCGTCCGCGTCGATTTCAATATTAAGGAGCTACCTTGCTTCACACTTTGGAAGAATGAGCAACCCGTGTGCGATGGTTACGTCACAGGCCTAGAACCCGGCGTCAACTTTCCCAATCGCAGGTCATTTGAGAAGGCCAAAGGCCGCGTTGTTACACTCCAGCCAGGAGAGGCACGGCGTTTCACGGTGGAGATCACAGCGCTTGTCACGTCCGATGCGGTATCCACCGCCCGGGAGGAAATCCTCCGTCTGCAAACACAGGCCCCGCCCGAAGTGCTTCGGCAACCGTGCCTAGATTGGTCGCCGTGAAAACAACCAGGGACATGCCACCACGGTGTACTTTTTTCTCGGTTCACGCGCCGTGTATGGATCGGCCCTGAGGCTGCGTTAGCCAGGACGGATCAGCGATTTTGGTAGCGCTGCATCATCCGCCGGATTTCCCGTTGAGATTCCTCTTTTTTGATGATCTCGCGTTTGTCGTGCTCCTTCCGACCACGGCAGAGACCGAGGAGCACCTTGGCCAATCCCCGTTTGAAATAGATTTTTAGTGGGATGAGCGTGAGCCCCTTTTGTGAGGCCTGCGACGCGAATCGCTTAATTTCGCGTCGATGAAGAAGTAACTTGCGCGGCCGTTTTGGCTCATGATTGAACCGATTGGCCTGCGGAAACTCCGCGATGTCGCAATTGTATAGCCAGACCTCCCCGTCCTTCACGCGGGCAAAGGCCTCTTCAATCGAGACCTTTCCGTTACGAAGGCTCTTCACTTCGCTCCCACGCAAGGCAATACCGCACTCCAGCGTTTCCAAGACATCATACTGATGCTTGGCCCGCCGATTATGGGTCACCACACGCTCATTGTCATGCTCGGCATCAACCGGCTTCTTGCTTTTCGCCATAACGTTTCGCGGATACTTCCTTGAAGGCAACCTATCTCGCCAAGGTTACCATTGTCTCGCACATGTTGCGACCAACCTTTACCTCATCCCCGGCTGCCGCAAAAGATCCAACAGATACTGCCCGTAACTGTTATTGTAACGATGTGCCAGCTTTTCCAACTGGGCAGCGTCGATGAATCCTTTGCGGTACGCCACCTCCTCTAGACAGGCAATTTTGAACCCCTGCCGATGTTCGATGGTTTCCACAAAATTGGACGCCTCCAAGAGCGATTCATGCGTTCCTGTATCCAACCAGGCAAATCCCCGCCCGAGAATCTCGACGTGAAGCCGCCCTCTCTCTAAGTACGCCTGATTGACATCCGTGATCTCAAGCTCACCCCGGGGACTGGGTTTGAGGCTAGCGGCAATCGCCACGACATCATTATCATAGAAATACAGGCCGGTCACGGCGTAGTTCGAGCGGGGCTCCTTCGGCTTTTCCACAATCCGCACAGGGCGGCCATCCTTGTCCAATTCCACAACGCCGTACCGCTGTGGGTCCTTCACAAGATAGGCAAACACGGTCGCGCCTACAGGTCGAGAAGCAGCGCGGATCAACATGGCCTGGAATCCCTGGCCATAAAAGACATTATCGCCCAACACCATGGCTACGTGATCTGAGCCGATGAATTCCCGACCGATGATAAACGCCTGGGCGAGGCCCTCCGGTCGCGGTTGAACGGCGTAACGGATGGAGATTCCCAGTTCGGAACCATCCCCCAAGAGCCGCTGAAATAAGGGGGTGTCCTCGGGCGTGGAAATCAGCAGGATATCGCGAATTCCCGCCAGCATGAGGGTGGAGAGAGGATAATACACCATCGGCTTGTCGTAAATCGGCAGGAGCTGCTTGCTAATCGCCCGAGTGATGGGATGCAACCGCGTCCCCGCCCCTCCCGCCAAGACGATTCCTTTTTTGCAATAGAGTGTCACGCTTTAGACCTCCCAGAACATTGGTCGTGTCATGCGATCGGTCGCTACTGTTACTTGCGAACTTACCGAAAACGTGATCGCTGCCGTTAAGAGACCGTTTGCCCTAATCCCAGTCGCTCGCGGCGATATTTCCCCGACGTTACCCGCTCCACCCAAGTTGTGTTTTCCAAATACCATTTGACGGTCCGTTCCAAACCCGTCTCGAATGTCTCTCGCGGCTCCCACCCCAATTCACGCCGGATCTTACTGGCATCAATGGCATAGCGTCGATCGTGACCGGGCCGATCCTTGACGAACGTGATCAATTGACGGCACGGGCGATGGGGGAGATCCGGCCGCAAACGATCCACAAGCGAACAAATGGCATGGACAATCTCAAGGTTAGTCTTTTCGCAATTTCCGCCGATGTTGTATTCACTTCCCGGTCGGGCACGGTGAAGAACCATCCGCAAGGCCCGGCAGTGATCTTCCACATAAAGCCAGTCGCGAACGTTAAGACCGTCTCCATAAACCGGCAAAGGCTTGCCCTCCAAGGCGTTAAGGATCATGAGGGGAATAAGCTTTTCGGGGAACTGGTATGGCCCATAGTTGTTGGAGCAATTCGTAACAAGGACCGGCAAGCCATAAGTGTGATGATACGCCCGAGCGAAATGATCAGCCGCGGCCTTGGATGCGGAATAGGGTGAATTGGGGGCGTAGGGCGTCTCTTCGGTGAAGTAACCCGTCGGACCAAGCGATCCATAAACTTCATCGGTGGAAACGTGAAGAAAGCGAAAACGCTCTTTCTCCGAGGGAGGCAATTGGCTCCAGTACTCCCTGGCCGCTTCCAGAAGCCGAAACGTGCCCACTACATTCGTCTGAACGAACTCCGCCGGCCCGTCAATGGAACGATCCACATGCGACTCGGCCGCAAAATTGATAATAGCCCAGGGACGATACTCCTCTAAAACCCGGCGGACCGTCACACCGTCACAGATATCGCCTTGAATGAAGATATGCCGGGGATCGTCGAACACATCAGCTAGCGAATCGAGATTACCCGCATATGTCAATTTGTCGTAGTTGACAAGTCGCCCCGGTTCCTCTGCCAGCCATTGTCGGACAAAGTTACTGCCGATGAAACCTGCACCACCCGTCACAAGGATTGTGTCCATGGTTCCACTCGCTTCGAGAGTAGCCTGATGTGCCGCCTCTCATGAACAAGGCGAAGAACGCGCCCTCAGCTCCCGTATGATCTATTTTAACCTCGCTTTGGTGTCTGTCACTCTGAACAGCAGCCGTTGGGGAGATCACGGCATTCTCTTCAAAAGGGGGGATTCCACCTTATAAACGGGCTGGCCGCACGTCTTTTCCCAACATCAAACTGCTTAACACCACGGAGACCGAACTGGCAGCCATGCAAGCCGCTGCTGCTGGTGGTGGGATCAAGACACCCGTCCACGGGAAGAATAGGCCGGTTGCCAAAGGAATGAGTGCCACGTTGTAGGCAAAGGCCCAGAAAAGATTGCGTTTGATCACGCGGACGGTAGCCCGACCCAGGTCAAGCATATCCACCGCGGCCCGCAGGTCGCGCCGAACAAGGACAATGCTGGCCGACTCTTTGGCGATGTCAGCTCCGGCACTCATCGCCATGCCTACATCGGCTTCGGCCAGGGCTGCGGCATCATTGATGCCGTCTCCCACCATCGCCACCACGTTTCCTTCCGCTTGAAGTTGCCTGATCAAAGTGTGTTTTTCGGAAGGTGTCATCTCCGAAAACACCTCCGTGATGCCGACTTCGGCCGCTACTTGGGCAGCGTTTTCTGCGCGATCCCCTGTCAATAAAACGACTCGGAATCCCCTTTTTCGCAAGGCGTTAATGGCCTCGCGGCTAGTCTCGCTGACTTGATCGGCAAATCCCAGTGTCCCCAGCAACTGCCCATCTTCCACCACGACCACGCGGATCATCGTCCTTTCATCTTTACGCCCACGGTCCGCCCTCGGCATCGGCGCAATCTTTTCCTCGTTCAGGGGTCTCGACGAAAGCTCGGCAGGCTGGGTAACCTCTTCGTTGGAGACCCCGGCTGTTCGCACGACGATGGTGTGTCCACCGGATTGCACACGCAGTCCCACGCCGGGCAGAATTTCCACCGAATCCACGTCGGCAAGATTTAGCTTTCGGCGGCGGACCTCCGCCAAGACCGCTCCCGCCAAGGGGTGAAGGCTGGTTTGTTCGGCACTACCGGCGGCCGCAAGTAAACGATCTTCGTCCACGCCCGGTGCCGCTTCGATCGCAACAAGTTGTGGCTGGCCGAGCGTAACTGTGCCCGTCTTATCTAGTACGACGACATTCACGCGGGCTGCTGCTTCATAAGCCCGCGCATCTTTCACCAAGATTCCCCGGGAAGCTGCCCGGCCACTTGCTACGAGCACCGCCGTGGGCGTCGCCAGACCGAGGGCACACGGACAAGCCACCACGAGTACAGCAACCAGACCATTCACGGCAAGTTGCCACTGACTCAAGACAGGTCCCCAAACGACAAAAGTCACCCCCGCAACAATTAGAACGATTGGCACAAACCATGCCACAACACGATCGGCCAGTCGGGCCAACTGTGGCTTCGCCTCCTGGGCCTGCTCGACAAGCCGAATGACCTGCGAAAGTAAAGTTTCGTCCGCTGTCTTCGTCACCCGCACAAGAATCGTTCCCGAGAGATTGACCGTTCCCGCAAAGACCCTGTCACCAGGTTGCTTGACCACAGGCAGGGATTCTCCGGTCAGCCACGATTCATCCACGTCGCTCTGGCCCTGGGTTACGGAGCCATCCAAAGGGATCTTCTCGCCGGGGCGAACCCGTAAAATCTCTCCCCGTTGGATCTTATCAATGGGGACCTCGGCCACAGTTTGTCCTCGAATCACCAGCGCAACTTGAGGGGATAAGTCCATCAGGCGGCGGATCGCCAATGAAGCGCGGAAACGGGAACGAATTTCCAGGTATTTCCCCAACGTGATGAATGTCAGAATCATCACGGCATCGCTGAAATACATCGACAAGCCTGATCCATGGCTCGACTGATGAACTGTGTGAAACCCACCGGTGGTCTCGGCAATCGCCGCGACGTAAGCCGTCCAAGTGCCGATGGCGATGAGCGTATCCATACTGACGCCGCCACGGCGTCCCTGTCGCCAGGCCGAGGCAAGATATCCCCATCCCAAATAGACCTGCACCACCGTGGCCGCGATAATGGCCGGCCAGGGAGTCACCCATTCACCCAGTCCAGGGAAGAGCATCACTGCCAGAACCACGACCAAGCCCACGGAGCCAACCACGACCTGACGTGCGCGGAGCCGTTGTTCTTGATCTTGGATCTCCCATGGACTTGTTGCCGTGGCACGGGTGGCGACCGCCTCTTCAACGACAGTCGCTTTGTATCCTGCATCCACGACTGCTTGAATAAGTCGCTCCGGCGAGGTGTTGGGATCAGCGAGCCGAACGACGGCCTTCTGGGTGACGAGATTGACCTGGGCGGCATCCACGCCGGGAACCGCACGGAGTGCCCTCTCCACCCGCGCGGCACATCCCGCACAATGCATCCCCAAAACATTCAGGCGAATTGTTGACGATTGCGACTTGGTCGACGTCATGGTGCAAAGTTTCCCGGTCCAAAAAAGGGCGGGCAAGCGGCCCCCTATGGGAAATAATAGTAAAACGTGATTCAAAGACGAGGGTTTGGGACTTGTTCAAATGTGATCTATGCCCTAAAATGCGGGAGTCTTTTGGCGGCCTGTGGCCCATGGGGCTCCGGAGGTAGGGACGTTGCGAAAACTCGTCCCGCTGGACTTCAGGCACCAACAAGTAACGATTTTTGTTGTATAAGTGTGAGAGGTGCTTTATGAAGTCGGACGTGTTCTTCGCCATCGTCCTGCTCAAAGACCCCAAAAGTGTGTCTGTACCAAAGATGGCCGAATTTGTGCGGACACATTGGGCAGATGCCCCGTCTCTCACCGAGTTAGATGCCGATCCTGTCGTAAGCCCCGAGGGCAGCTTGCTCATGCCCTTCATGGTGAACGGCGAACCTGCCTTCCTGGTCGTGGAAGATAAACCAGTGCCTGAGGAGGATTTGGAACTGGCCATTCTCACAGCCTGGTACTGGCCAGAAGCGTCACAAGCCGCGGAAGAACATCGGGCGTTTGCCATGGTGGTCCTTCCCTCCGCGCCTGCCGATCCTTTGGAAAAAACGGCGATTGTCACACAATTGACAGCAGCACTGGCCATGACCTCGCAGGCTGTGGCCGTTTTCTGGGCGAAATCCAATTTGATCCACGAACCGGAGGCTTTCTTCAACTCGGCCAAGCACCTCGGCTCGGGCGTCTATCCCATCGAGCTATGGGTCGGCTTCCACGCCGAACCGGAACCGGATCATACCATCACCTTCTTTACGCGAGGCATGTTGAATTTTGGACTGCCCGAAATCGAGGTGTATAACAGTACCCGCGATTTACAGTTTATCTATGAGCGGGTATTCAATGTCGCCCACTTCCTATTCGAGCACGGACCTGTCATCAAGGATCAAGAGACGGTCGGGACAAACGAGGATGAGCAATTTGTGGTGACCATCGGGCCATCTCGCTTTGATGCCCGAATCAAAACCATGCAAATCGACATGTAAAGCAATCGGCAGTCCGGCCCTTTTCAGCCTTCCACTTTTGGGGCAACACACCCTTGGGAAGCGATACCGACTCCTTTTATCATGGTGATATCCTATTTGGGACTTGCCGTCGGAAATCGCTAGCACCCTCCCAGGGTGCCTCAATATTCCGTGGTAACAGGGAGACACCACAATGCTTTATGCTGTCATTTTGGCGGGTGGCTCAGGAACCCGACTTTGGCCGGAAAGTCGTAGCGCCCTCCCTAAACAGCTTTTGCCGATCCACGGGTCGCAGAGTCTCCTGCGGGCGACTGTGGTCCGCGCGTCACAGTTTGTCCCCTACGAACGGATCATCATCGCGACTAGCCGGGATTTGGCCCCGGCGGTACAAGAAGAGTTGTCCTTTCTTCCCCGCGAGGCCCTCCTTGTCGAACCAGCCCCCCGAAATACGGCCCCCTGTATCGGATTGGCAGCGCTGCGGCTTCTCCATAACGACCCGGAGGCCGTGATGGTCGTCATGCCCGCGGACCACGTGATCGAACCACAAGAGGCCTTTGCCTCCGATATCGATTTAGCAGTTCAAGTGATTGAGGAAGATCCTACCCGGCTGGTGACGTTCGGGATCGTTCCCCATTATCCTTCCCCCTCCTTTGGGTACATTGAACGCGGCGAGGCCTTGTCCGTTGCTCCAGCGTCCCCCACGATGCCCGGCAGTTCGGGCAGCATGGAAGACCGACCTCGCGTCTTTCGCGCCAAAAGCTTCCGCGAGAAGCCCTCCATTCAGGTAGCAGAAGGATACCTTCGCGCGGGCAATTTCTACTGGAACGCGGGGATCTTTGTCTGGAAAGCGAAAACAATCTGGGACCTCTTAAAGCGACACCAGCCCAGTGTGGCCGAGCCACTTGCCCGAATTCTCTCGTCTTCTCAGTCACCCAACTTTCCCCAGATTCTTGAATCCGAGTTTTCCAAGGCAGAAAAAATCTCCATCGATTATGCTGTCATGGAAAAGGCCGACAACGTTGTCGTGGTCGAAGCCCAATTCCGATGGGATGATGTCGGGAGTTGGCGATCTTTGGAGCGGCTTCTTCCGGCGGACAACTGTGGCAATGTCTCGGACGCGGAACGATGTCTCCTTTTGGACACCACGGGGTGCATCGTGAGGTGCCGCGATCCCCGTCACCTTGTGGCCACCCTGGGCGTGGATAACCTGGTGATTGTCATCACACCAGATGCCACCCTCGTTGCCCGAAAGGACCGCGAAGAAGACATCCGCAAGATTCTCGACAAAATCGCAGAATCGGGCTGGAGGGAATATCTGTGATCAGGGAAAATAGTCTGCCTGCCGTTGACGCCATCCGCGCTCTGGGCTGTGTGGGGTTCGGTGAGCGAGAGGCTCCAAGAGGCTCATAGCGTGGCCGATGATTAACGAGCGGGCAACTTGAAATATGCAGCGTGGCGCGTGACGAAACCCTTCAACTACCATGATGGAATTTCGCGTCCAACTCGATGTTTTCCGCGGACCACTCGACCTGCTCCTTTATTTAGTTCGCAAGCACGAGGTGGCCATTACGGAAATTTCCGTGGCCGTCATCGCCCAGCAGTTTCTCAATTTCTTGGAAGGCCTCGAGTCTCTGGATGTCGATACGGCGGCTGATTACCTGGCCATGGCCAGTTGGCTGGCCGAGCTAAAGTCCTTCGAGCTGCTTCCCCACGCAGAAGACCTTCCCAAGGATGAAATCCCCCTTGAGCCGCGACAAGAACTTGTGCGGAGATTGCTGGAGTACAAGCGCTATCGGGACTTAGCCTATGTGTTGGAAGAACGGGCCAAAGAGTGGCAAAAACAGTGTCGGCGGCTTTCAGATGACCTGGGAGCGCGAGAGCGCAACCTGGCTGACGAAGCGCTAGAAGACGTCCACCTTTGGGACCTCGTCAACGCATTCATTCGCGTCCTTCAAGAGCATGAATTGCAGGCGGGCACGACTCTCGTCTATGACGACACACCGCTTCAGGTTTTTATCGAGCGGGTCTATCGGCAGCTTCTCGAACGACAGCAAATCGCCCTCAGTGAACTCTTTTATCCCGGGATGCACAGATCGACGCTCGTGGGCGTTTTTATGGCCTGTTTGGAACTGGTGCGTTTCGGTTTTGCACGAATTGAACAGCCGACCCTTTTCGACGAGATCTATCTCTACTTACGGGAGGATCGGCCAAGTTGCTTCCCCTGGGAGCAAGTCGTCGAGAAACCGACATCCCCCCAAGACACACCGGGGCCAAGCGAGGTCACAGATGCCGTGATCTCTCTGATGGACACCACACAAGTGCCCCCTGGGCAGCCTCTCTACGATCAGGGACAATAACGTTTCAATCGGTCCCGGTGGGAAGACCTGGAAGCTTCATGGCCATTAGGTGGGAGTCTTTGCGGTTTGTGACTGCTGGAAATGAGATGCATCGACAGGGTGAAAATCGTCCGGAGCAGGAAGTCGTTGCCCATGACCTCCTGGAAGACCTTCCTGTACGGCGGTTGACCCACAAGAATTTCACGATTGAGGGCTATTCGCGGGCGGCATTCCAGACGTATTGGCGGATTCCCGAGTTCCGTCTAGGATTTGACCTCGGCGGCCAGCCTTGGTCCTTTATGGGGACGCCATCCTGGTTTGTGTCGCACACCCACATTGATCACTTTGTTGCCCTCCCAGCCTATGTGTCCCGGCGGCGGATGATGAAAATGGAGCCACCCACCATCTACCTGCCGGAACCTTGCGTCCCTTTGGTGGAACGACTCCTCCATCTGGTCAGCCGCCTGGATCGGGGACGCCTTCCCTGCCAGCTTGTGCCCGTGACACCTGGTCAAGAGTTCGAGCTTTCCAGGGAACTGGTTGTCAGCAGCCTGGCCACCCAGCATACGGTCCCATCCTTGGGGTTCATTGTCTGGGAACGAAGAAAGAAACTCAAACCGGAGTTTACCGGCCTTCCGGGCGAAAAAATCCGGGACCTACGGCTAAGCGGCGTGGAGGTCACCAACGAAATCCGTTTCCCCCGCGTGGCTTACCTGGGCGATACACGGATCGATGTCCTCGATGAGTATCCGGACCTTTATCGCGCCGAGGTCCTCATCATGGAAGTCACGTTTGTCTCGCCTCGTCATCGGGGAGAAAAGATCCGCAAATTCGGTCATGTCCACATCGACGACATCGTCGCCCGTCGAGACCGCTTCCAGAATGAAGTCATCATCGCTTCCCACTTCAGCATCCGCTACACCCGGAAGCTCGTTGAACGGTTGGTCCGCAAGGCCCTACCCGACTTGCTCGACGGTCGCCTTCAAGTCTGGCTTTAATCTTTGATAACGAGCGATCAGCATGGCTTCGTTCACCGCCAAGAGCCGCTGCTTCCAAGACAGATTCCACCGCCGCCCAGTCAAAGGACCATCAGCTTGCGTAGGGATTGAACGGGATTAGGGCCTCGTATGTGCTCAGCGGTGCCCGTTCCAAACAGGCGCGAATGATTCGCCGACCGAGGGGATCCAATCCCGGCATTCCCGCCAATTCCGTCAGTGCCTTATGGAAAAAGCGGTAAAGGATCTCTGCCCCCTGGTCGTAGGCCTCTGGTCCAACCTCCGGCTGGGTATCGACTTCCAAAAACCAACTGGGAAGTTGCGTGCCCTCGATCTGCATGAAGGAAAGGGCATAGCCCAACAACGGACACCGAGCGGGTTTGAGCTGCTCGGGCCGAAAGCGTGCGCCGCCACGCCGGGCCAGGTATTCCCGGACCAGCCATTCGGGCATGAATCCTACCTTCCATGCGCCAATGTGCTGATTGGGAACCAGGACAAACCTCGTTTCTGGCGTCTCCAACATCTGACGGAGAAGGATGTTCGCCTGATCGACGCGGCAACCTGTGGCAAATGGCCAGTATGAGCCAATTCCTTCGCTTTGCAGCGAATCGCTTTCTGTAATGCTGGGGTTGGCATGGCCCCGGGGAGAAACCATCCGCCACAACCACGCCAAGGCCGGTGGCAAGACATGCATCATCCCCAAGATCCCGTAGCTGGGATGCTCTTTTGTGCACGGCGGCGTCCGAACCCCAAAGCTTCTCACATCCACCGCCACCGGTCCATTGATCACATTGGGAACCAAATGGCGAGGCAGAATGACGCGGGGATTGGGGCACGGCTTACCGGGGGCATCTTCCACATGTTCCCAGATCAAACAGGTGGCCCGCGGCACGGCATGAATGTTCAAGAACACCACCGGTTCTTTGGTCATCGTGCAAATTCGTTCCAGATAGGGGTCCGTGCCGTATTCTCGGATATGGTCCACCCGAACGAACCAAGCGGTTTCGGCATCTGAAACGACGAGCTTTCGCCCCCGGGTATTCTGGAGTTCCGGATGGCACAACGCCATGTCGTCCGTGACAGGAAAGAGGGTACACCCTTGAATCAACGAAATAAACCGCTTCTGTCCCGTTACGACATTCTGGCCAAGTAACAACCGTCCATCGGGTTCACGGTGGGGATATTCCAGCATCTCGCTCTTCCCGCCACCGCTTGCGCCCTCGTGCATGATCGTCATGATGTTATCATAGGGCGTCATGACCTGGACGGTGGAGCCATGCAACGTGACCCAACCTTGCTCTTCGCCCAACGAGAGCAGCACCCCATAGACACCTTTCTTGGCGCTGGGACCGGGATACAAGTTGAGCGAGAAAACCTCGTACACCGGGGGACCGCGGTGGTGGATCACCACCTGCTTTCCTTCACACAAAGTGTGTCGAAATGGCGGCGCTAAATAAACCACCGCCTGTGGTGAAAAATCTTGCCGCAACTCCCCGGCGGGAATCATCTCCTGCAACAAGGCCAGGCCAGCGGCGAAGAAACTTGCGTTCATCGGCGCTACCAACGCGGCGGGAAAGCCCCATCGCTTTCCACCCGCAAAAAAGGGAACGACCACCAACTGCTGCCGCTTGAGCCAACCGAGAATCTCCGCCCGGGCCTGCTCGAAGGGTATAGAGAATCTCTCACAAAAACGCGGTTTGTCGGTCGGGCGATCGTCCGCCACGACCAAGCAATCGGGGTCCCGCCGTCGCATATAGGGGTCGGGATAATTGACAGCCACGCCATTGCGGCAACGGACCACAATGGCCTCCACCACGGAACCCATCCCCGGCACGTCGTAAGCTACTTCAAAATAGTCTTGATCCGGACCACCCACCGCGAGGTCGAACAGCTCGCTCGTCTTCTCGGGTATCAAAACGCGCGGAGCCTCGCGCAGCACCTCGAGCAGCGCCGGCGGTCCGGCCAACCGACTCCCGATTTCACTCTCCAAGTCAATCGCCATACGCGTTCCTCGATACGTAACGTCTATCCCAAGGCATGTTACGGAACTGTCGCTTCAAAGCAAACCGCACACCGGCAACGTCGCCCGCATCGGCAACGCTTGAACTATTCGCCAATTAACCCAACCGGTCAACCTCATCCGGACGAGTGTGGGGCGTCGTACTATCTTGGTCATACCACCTCAGATATATTCGATTTTAACCATTTGTGGGCACTCCAGGA
Organism: Planctomycetota bacterium; assembly: GCA_029549885.1. Taxonomy (GTDB): domain Bacteria; phylum Planctomycetota; class Planctomycetia; order Pirellulales; family Thermoguttaceae; genus Thermogutta. The sequence continues at coordinate 301 of JAKPII010000148.1, read as the reverse complement.
CGACACCACCCAAATTTATTAGTACCTATGGTCCATCATAATCCCCCCATAGATGCTAATACCGCTACGAGGTCCTAGGCCGACGCGTGTCCATGCCCAAAACATTAAGAGGACCCTGGACAGACCTACTGAGTTCGCATATCCCTATTTAAACACCCATATTACCCCCCGTAATTGGGGCATCCCCTGACGCACATTTTGACTCGGAGGTCCGTCCTGGCGGCTAGTGGGTGTGATTGGGGCCCCGCGCTATTGAGGCTGTCTCAATGACCAACGCGCCGGTCTGCCCATGCCGAAAGAA
>JAKPII010000136.1 GCA_029549885.1 Planctomycetota bacterium | reverse complement strand
CGGCTGTGGCTGGGATTGGGGCGGCCGTGTCGATGTCCTCTATGGGACGGATGCCCGCTTCACCCAGGCCATCGATGGTCTGGAATCGGACTGGAATCAGACCGAGCGCTTCTATCAGGTGGCCTTGCCACAGTTTTACCTCGACGTGGCCTACAATGACTGGCTTTTGCGGGTAGGTCACTTCTACTCCCTAGTCGGTTATGAAGCCGTCCCGGTTACCCAGAACTTCTTTTATTCCCACAGTTACTCGCACCAGTATGGTCAACCGTTTACCCATACGGGCTTGTTACTCAGCCGCAAGCTAAATCAGTGGGTCTTCACGGCAGGACTGCAACGAGGGAACGATCAGTTTGATGACACAGACGGTCGGGATGCCGTTGGCTTTCTGGGCGGCATTCGCTGGACGAGCTACGACGAGCGTTTTGCCGTGGCCTTTGGGATCTCTGCCGACGAGCAGGGGATTGACCGCCCCATCACCATCTACAGCCTAGCGGGGACCTGGAATGTCACGTCCCGGTTGCAGTATGTCCTCGAACACACTTACGGCGAGTCGGAGGATCCCCAGATTGGCAAGAGTCAATGGTATGGCTTGACCAATTACTTGTATTACAAGATCAATCCGTGCTGGCAGACTGGTCTTCGGGTGGAGTGGTTCCGGGATGAGGACGGCATTCGCGTGGCCGGAATTGGGGATGGCAACCGCGCGGTTGGTCCTTATCCGGGAGACTTCTACGAAATCAGCTTCGGGCTGAACTGGTCACCTCATCCCAACCTGCGGGTCCGGCCTGAAGTCCGTTGGGATTGGTTTGACGAACGGCGGCCTGTGGCCCTCTACCCCTATGACGCCGGCGACCGCGACGACCAGTTCCTCTTGGGTTGCGATTTTATCGTGACGTTCTAAGTGTTGAAGCTCGCTAAAGCATCCCGTGCCCACAAAGTCATCCGCTGACGAAGGGTTACCGAAGCCTGTGTGGGTACGACCGGGATTCTTCGTCCAGAGCCGACTTGCCCACCGCATCCGACCGTGCTAGGATAGCCCCAAGAGTGATAACCGCGCGGAGAATCCCATGAAACTGATCATCGCCATTATTCAGCCACATCGCTTGGAGGCAGTGAAGCAGGCTTTGGCCGATGTGGAGGTTTTTCGCTTGACGGTCATGGACGTACAAGGATTCGGGCGAGAGCGAGGCCACGCGGAGGCCTTTCGCGGTCATGAGTTTAGCGTGAACTTGACGCGAAAGGTCCAACTGATGATCGCCGTCAACGACAATTTCCTCGAACCGACCATCGACGCCATCATTAAGGGCGCGAGGACAGGTCCGCAGGGCCAAGTGGGCGATGGGAAGATCTTTGTCCTACCCTTAGAAGATTGCATCCGCATTCGCACCGGAGAACGCGGCGGCGAGGCCATCTGAAGGAGCATTTCGCCTCGCCGACCAGCCACACAGGCCGTTCCCTATCCCATCGTATTCTGGCCCTCGTGGCTTAGAGCCTATCCCGTAATCTCACCCCCGCCCGTTTGGCGGGAGAAAAGCAGGGGTGGGGGTGGCTCGAAGCGCTGCCGGTTGTCTCGATCGACTCCGACGATCGCTTGCCCTCACCCCAACCCTCTCCCGGAGGGAGAGGGGGAACTTTTTGGGATAGACTCTTAACTCCGCGTTTGCTCGCCAAACCAGGTCTTAGTGCTTCTTGACGGAAACCGAGACTCCTGCCCCCTCCATATGGAGAAAGACCGTCTCATACTCCGGTGTCGTCGTAATGGCCTTGACAAATCGAGGATCGGCCGAACGTGGTGTCATGTTGTGGGCAATCACCACACCACCGGGCCGGACAAGGGGAGAAAGTTTCTCAAAGTAATCGATGTAGCCGGTCTTGTCAGCATCGAGGAAAAGTACGTCAATCGGCTCCTTAAGCTGGGTCACAGTTTGGTGGGCATCGCCAAGGACGATCGTGACAATGTCACTGACCCCTGCCCTTTCAAAGTTTTTCTTGGCCTGAGCAGCACGTCTCTCGTCAATTTCGAACGTTGTAAGTTTACCACCGGTCTTCTTCAGGACCAGGCAAAACCAAAGGCCGGAGTAACCCACGGATGTTCCGATTTCCACGACATGCTTGGCACCCACGGCTTCTGCCCAAGCTCGGAGAAGCCGACCATCTTCCTCCGGCACGATCATATTGCCCGCTCGCTGATTCGCTCCTACCTCGGCGATGACATCCAAGATCTGCTTCTCGATATCATCTTTGGGCAAGGTCTTGACTTCAAAAGCCGTGGTCCCCCTGGCACCCGGTCCGCCCGATGGGGGCGTCCGCTGCGGTGGTTGGGCAGAAACTGACAACGTCGGCAACAGCATTAGCAAAACCCCAAGTCCGATCGCTCGATACATGCAGCTTCTTCTTTTCTAACCGATCATCGAACAACGCTATTGAAATCGCTCAAAAAACATTGAACCTTCGTGATACTTGGCCCTTTGCCCCTTTTCCTGGGACATGTTCACCCGGAAAATAGCCGTTTACGGATGCACAGCCGTACCATTATAAACCCCCGTTATTTGAAAGAGGACCGCTCACCCGTCCGGGAGGTTGTGTCCATGCGCCCCGATTACGACCAAGAGAGCCTTAGCCATGACCCCATTCATGGGTACATACCATTCGTCTCGAGGAGGGGGGTATCCACTGGCGAGGTCTCGGAGCAGGAGCTTATCGACCATCCTTGGATTCAACGTCTCCGCCAAATCCATCAGCTTCAAACCGCCTGGTGGGTTTTCCCCTCCGCGACGCACACCAGATTTCAACATGTGTTGGGGGTGATGCACCTTGCCGGCCGGATCGCCAACGAACTCTACCCAACGCTGGCTGCAAGTGACCCCAATGTCCCAAGTCGCGGTTACGTGGTCTCATTGATACGAGTAGCCGGACTTCTCCATGACGTGGGACATGGACCGTTCGGCCATTTTTTCGATCAGTTTTATCTATCCCGTTACCAGCTCAATCACGAGTCACTTGGAGCTGAGATCATTCGCCGCGACCTGGCGCCCCTGATCCGTGGCATTCGGCGAAATCCATTTGGAAAACTCGAGTCCCACGAAGAACTGGACCCGGAGCAGGTCTGCTTTCTTATGATGCGTCCGAGAAGCGGATCCGATCGAACGGCGCCACTTTGGCTACGCTTGCTGCGAGGCCTGTTTAGCGGCATCTACACGGTCGATAACATGGATTTCGTCCTACGAGATGCCTACATGTCGGGATACAGTCAGAAGGCATTTGACCTCGAACGCCTCATCCATTACAGCTTTTTCACACCTCAAGGTGTGACGATCCACGAACGAGGATTGTCGGCACTGGTGCGCTTCATCACAGTGCGGGCGGAACTGTTTCGGTCCATCTACTTCCACAGGACGGTCCGGTCGATCGACCTGTCTCTTCAGGACTTGTTTCAGGAGAGTGCGAACCTGCTATTTCCCGGCAATCCTTTAGATCACCTAGAAGAATATAGGCGTTTGACGGACTGGTCACTGTTGGTCGATGTCGAGCGCTGGGCCGAATCGTCCGACGAGCGGCGGGCGCGTTTGGGGCACCAGTGGCGGGAATGGTTAGCCCGCAAAATCCGCTGGAAAATGGTCTGTGAACGAACCATCTTTTTTGGGCCGGGCAAAGCAGAAGAAATGAGCGTTTTCAGCGATGAGCACCTATTTGAGGAAGCAGTTCGTCGCCGACTTCCTTCCGATTTGCGAGATATGCCGCTCCGCTTTGACCCACCGCGGCATGTTCATCGTCCGGGAACACGTGCCCCCGCCGCCGGGCAGAATTTCTTGTACGACCCGGCCCAAAATGCGGTTCGCAGCCTCGATGCCAGGGAACTCTATCGCCAGATTCCGCTCAGTTACCGCATCTGCCGTGTCTATGCACTCTCGACAGAGCACGCATCCGAGATTGCACAGGCCATGGATTCCCTACTGAGCGAAGACCATGTTGATGACGTAACCAATATGTGAAACTCGGTAATGCATGTCGCTAGAATCGGTTCCTCCAAGCAGAAGGTAATCCGCTATGTCAAAAAGTGATCCATATGCCATGTACGATAATCCCCTTGTGGGCCGATATGCCTCACAGGAAATGAGCGAACTTTTCGGGCCTCGGCGGCGCATCGAAACCTGGCGACGGTTGTGGGTCATCTTGGCCGAATCCCAGGCCGAGCTGGGGCTTCCGATTACCGAACAGCAAATTGCCGAGATGAAAAGCCAGATCAGCAACATTGATTGGGAAAAAGCGGCGGAATACGAGCGGCGATTTCGTCATGACGTGATGGCTCACGTCCATGCCTTTGGTGATGTTTGCCCTTCCGCCCGCGGAATTATTCACTTGGGTGCCACCAGTTGTTATGTCACCGATAACACCGACCTCATTCTCATGCGCGAAGGGTTGAAGCTCATTGCCCGTCGTCTGGCAGCAGCCATTGATCATTTGGGAACGTTTGCCGCCAAATACCGGGACTTGCCCTGCCTCAGCTTTACCCATTTCCAACCGGCACAGCCCACCACGGTGGGAAGGCGCGCTTGTCTTTGGGCGTACGATTTTGCCATGGATTTGCAGGAGGTGGAACACCGACTCAGTCAGTTACAGGCCCGCGGTGTTCAGGGGACCACGGGAACGCAGGCCAGTTTTCTTACGCTGTTCAACGGCGATCACGAGAAGGTGAAAAAGCTCAATCAATTAGTTTGCCAGAAGATGGGATTTCCTGGTAGCTATGTCATCACGGGACAAACCTATTCTCGGAAGATCGATGCCCAAATTCTTGCGACCCTCGCCCAAATTGCCGCCACTGCTCACAAGGTGGCTACCGATATTCGCCTATTGGCACATCGAAAAGAGATCGAAGAACCGTTTGAAAAAGAACAGATTGGCTCTTCCGCCATGGCATACAAGAGAAACCCCATGCGGAGTGAGCGAATTTGCGGCCTGGCGCGATATGTGATGAGTCTGGAGGCGAACACCACCCTCACGCATGGCGTCCAGTGGTTGGAACGAACCCTGGACGATAGTGCCAATCGCCGCCTCGTCATCCCGCAAGCGTTTTTGGCAATCGATGCCATCCTCATTCTCTGCTGCAACGTCTTCTCGGGTCTGGTTGTTTATCCCAAGGTTATCGAAAAGAACCTTTTGGCAGAATTGCCTTTCATGATGACTGAAGACATCCTCATGGCTGCCGTGCAAGCGGGCGGTGATCGGCAGGAACTGCACGAGCGAATCCGGCAGCATAGCCATCAGGTTGCCCGAAAGATCAAAGAGGAAGGGGGTGAAAACGATCTCATCGAGCGTCTTAAGGCCGACCCAGCCTTTGCTGAGGTCAATTTTGAAAGTGTGACCGACCCACTGAAATACGTAGGGCGTTCCCGAGAACAGGTTGACGAATTCATCCGAGACGTGGTCCAGCCCATTCGGGAACGTTATACGGGGGCGAGAGATCTTGCCGCCGAAGTCCAGGTGTGAATACAGGGATGGTGTGATCGATAAGGGTGAGACTCCTGCCAATGCGGTCCTTTACCCCATTGGCCCCGCGGTTCCGAGTTTCTTCTTCAGGAACCGTGCCCGCTCTACGTTGCGGTCAGCGCTGTCCATCTCCACACCGACAACCTTTTGAAGATGGGCTGGCTGGGTGTACAAGAACAACTCATTGAGAAGCGGGATGGAAATATCCTTGACCAAACCAAGGTGGACGCCCATCCGCACCAGAGACAGGCATTCCAGGGTCTCTTGCGAGGAAATAATCTGCGCCGTCTTTAGCACACCATATGCTCGACTGATTCGGTCGTGAACCCGCTGGCTTCCTTCGTCAAGGAGGAACTGTCGGGCCTTCCTTTCGGCGCCAACAATCGCCGGGATGACATCCAGCATCTTGCGAATCAACTCCCCCTCGCTACGGCCCAGCGTCACCTGGTTGCTAACCTGGTAGAAATCGCCTAGAGCCTGCGAGCCTTCCCCGTACAATCCCCGCACGACCAACTCCAGTTTCTCTAGGCTGCGGAAAATCTGTTCAATCTGCTTAACGATGACCGAGGCGGGCAAATGCAGCATGACACTTACCCGCATCCCCGTTCCCACATTTGTCGGGCAGGCCGTGAGAAACCCCCACTCTTGATGGTACGCAAAGACCAGCTTCTGTCCGAGGTAATCGTCCAACTCGTTAATCAGGGCCCAAGTTGGCTCCGGTTCAAAACCGCTCTGCATCGCTTGAATTCGAAGATGATCCTCTTCGTTCACCATGATACTGAAACGCTCGGCATGGTCGATAAAAACGGCCTTGGGCCCCTGCCCTTCTGCCAATTCGCGGCTGATGAGATGGCGTTCCACAAGAAACTGGCGGTCTAGCTCGGAAAGCTCCTCCATGGGAACATAGAGAAGTTGCTCAGAGAATGGACTGGCCGCAATGACGTCTCTCACACGATCAAGGATCTGCCGTTGCTCTGCTTCACTGGCGATACTGGTGAAAGGAAAGTCCGCCAGATTACGGGCCAGGCGGATTCGGGTGGAAATAACGATGTCATTGTCCCGACCCTTACCCTGTAGCCATTCCCCACAACCCTGCATCAAATCATCAACCGTCAACATTGTGCTACTCGTATCTCTGGTGAGTCCCTGGTCTCTGTAAAAGGCTTTGGGCTTTTCCGGAAGGTCGCTCAGTCAAGTTGCCTTGGCGAGGAAAACGATGGTCCTATCCTCGGCAACATCGACGCTCTTTAGGAGACCTCTCCTGATTCGATTCGCCGAATCTCGTCACGCAGTTGAGATGCCCGTTCGTATTCCTCATTTTCCACCGCTTCCCGCATCTCCCGCCGAAGCCGAATCAACTCGGTGCGGATTTTCGAGGCTTGCGGCCCGTGATGAGATACTTTTCCCTTATGGGGAGTATCTCCGTGAATGTTCGCCAAAAGGACTTCCAGTTGTTCGCGGAACACCTCGTAATCGTGCGGACACCCCAACCGTCCCTGATTCCGGAATTTATAAAAAGTGATTCCACAGTAGGGGCATGCCTGCTGGTCAAGTCGCTTCATTTCCTCGGCGGCTTGACCAACCACCATGTGCTTGGCCAACTGCTGAGCCATCTGCTCGGCCACTTGCGTCATCTCGACGGATGGCTCACTACCCCGACCCAAGTACTCCTGGGCGTGCTGCTCGCACAGATGGACCTCGACCGGCGTGGGACCGGTCAATTCGGTAATATGGTACGTCGCAGGGCGATCGCATTTTTGACATTTCATAATATGACCCTTTTAATAAAGACAGCGACGTCCTTTCAGACACCGCTGAACAATGGTCGCATCAACCGCCATCAATGTACAGCGCCCCCCACTTCCCCGAGACGCAACCCTTTTTCCGTTGGGAAAACAGGCAATTCACTTGGATTCTAACGCGCCTCAAGCTTGTGTCAACATCGATCAAAATCCGGCCTTATCCTCCTTACCGATCTACGACCAATGTCGTTCCTACTTCGATAAGCCCTCTTCAACCCAGTGTAAAACGCCGTTGTCCACGTGGACAGAAAGGGGTATGATGATTTTGCGGTGTTAATTGATCGTCGCGTGCCCGGTAAGGCTGTGTCCAGGGATGTCTTGACACGGTAGTGTCGTTTACTTCGCGAGTATCAAGCCCAGCTTGGGAGTGCGATCGCCCGTCGTCCTGCTAAATTTCTTCTTGCTAATAATTCGACTGTCTATGATCAAAAATGAGACAACCTCCCCGCCGGCCGACAGCGTAAAACATGCCGTTTCCCCCCCTCCCACTACCGACGTCCTGCGACTCACCGAGAACGTCAAACTTCTCCTAGAACATGGAGTTCAGGTAGCCAAAGCCACCAAGGCAGCAGCGATCGCGCTTCTTTGGCCAGGCAAAGCCGAATGGACTCGAGTCCGCAATCTGGTGCAAGATCACAAACTCATCGTGGTCGTTGACACCCAAGCCCAGGCAAAAGCGCCGCAGGAGGCCGGACTCTTGACCGTCGCCCTCAATCTTTCTGCGGCCTCCCCAATGGAACGGCTTTCCCAGACACTTGTTGAGTGTGTCAGTAAAGATTTGGTGTCAGTGACAGACGACTTGGTGGTGATTTATGGCGCTTTTGACGCAGGAACGCTCGATTCTTTGGGAGTGTTTAAACTCTCAGATTACCTGGGGCGACTGACGATTCGGGAACTTCGCCAACTCCAGACGGACATTCCCTTAGAAACGCTAAAGACTGTGATCAATCTCGCCATCGAAATCGGACGAGAAGGCCGCGAGGGCAAACCCGTTGGCACTATGTTCGTGGTGGGTGATACCCGGAAAGTCTTGGCTCATACTCATCCCTTGGGTTTTGACCCCGTTCGTGGTTACAGTAAGCGGGAGCGAAACCTTTT
>JAKPII010000125.1 GCA_029549885.1 Planctomycetota bacterium | reverse complement strand
GGGCTCCTTCGCCCCCGTTGCTGGCGCCGCATTGCGATCCTCCAAGTACAAGGCTACGGTTCGGGTCTCGGCAGGTCCCCAGCGACGGCATTCCACCTGGAACTCGAGAGGGACCCCTTCAATGTTGACATCCTCGGAAAGTTTCGCCTCCCGAATGCCTGTTTCCCGGGGATCTTCGATCCCAACGTCCAAAAGATAGAAGGCGATGTTTTTCGTCTTGAGCAGGCGGTCCCGTAGGCTGCCGAATTCGGAGCTTGGCCAGCCGGCCGAGGCCAAATCCGTGAAGATGTAAATCTCCCGATGCGTCTTCTCGCTAGAGTCGAGCAAAGTTACAGCTCGTTCGATGAGTCGCGGGACGGAATCAGCCACCGCCGACAGTTGTAATCGCTGAATTTGTGTCCTGGCCGAGCCTCGATCCACCGCAAAATTGGCCACAGGGTTTCGGCTATCCATAACGGCAATATCGCTATCCCGCGGAAGCTGCGTCAAAAGCCAGACCCCTAACTCCTGGGCTACCTCCAAACGTGTTTGATTCCGATAACGGTAGGCCATCCGCGGCGAGGTGTCGAAGATCAAGACCGCGGCCACGGGTGCCTCTTCACCGGCAAATGGGCCCCCCCATTCCAGTTTTGGCCGCGCCAGTCCAACACCAACTAGAAGAATAAGCAACATCCGTAACAACATGAGGAGGATATGTTGGAGTTGCAACCGGCGTCGTCGCACTTCATACCGTTGTTTGACCAGCCGAAGGGCGGGAAAAACCACACGACGGGCCTTTTGGCGCATGATGAGATGGAGCACGACGGGAATCGTCGCCAGCCCCAATCCCGCCCAAAAAAGCATCGGTGTTACAAATCCCATCTCGCAAACGCTTTATTTGTGGGTGCCATGTCAAAGGTCAAAATCTCGCTCGCCGTCGTAGAAGATACTCCATGAGGGCCTTGTCGAAGGCCATGCTTGTATCCAACGGCACATAATCGATGCCGGCACGAAAACACTCCTTCCGATAGTGCTCACGAAACTGTTGCACCGCTTCCAGATAGTCTGCCCGATAGGCTGCCGCATCCACTTCCAGGCGTTCGCCACTTTCGGGCTCCTCGAGTTCGACCGTCCCTTGAAAGGGAAAGGAGACCTCAGCCTCGTCCAGAATATGAAACACAATGATGTCATGCCCTCTGTGTTTTAGTCGGTGCAAACCCTGAAGGACGGGCTCAGGGTCGGTTAAAAGATCGGAAAAAAGGATGATCAGACTTGCCCGACGCAAAATTGAGGCAATCTGCGCAAGGCATCGAGCAATATCTGTGTTTCCCACGGGTTCCAGTTTTGCCAATACGGAAAGAACTGTTCCCAAATGTCCGCGACGCGACTTGGGGGCAAGGGAATGTCTAATGGCCTCGTCAAAGACCCACAGGCCAACCGGGTCCTGCTGGTGAATCATGAGATAGCACAAAGCTGCGGCCAGGCAAATCGCATAATCGAATTTGGTCGTTTCCTGGCGGTAGGTGTAACCCATCGAACGGCTGGCATCGACGACCAGATAACCCGTGATGTTGGTCTCGGCCTCGAATTTCTTCACATAGTAGCGGTCGGTCTTGGCGTAGACCAACCAATCGATGTCCATCGGATCGTCACCGGGGACATAACGTCGATGCTCGCTAAACTCAACAGAGAACCCCTGAAACGGGCTGGCGTGAAGACCGTGCAAAAATCCCTTAACTATGAACTGGGCCCGCAAGTCGAGCCGTTTGATCTGGCGTGCAACCTCTGGTTTAAGATATTTCTGAACGTTCGTCATAATTTCGCCACAAGCCCCAAGATCTTATCCAGGCGGGAATTAGCCCCTAATGCTATCCCACCGTTTCAGCGACCAGCCCGTCGCCCTCAAAGAGCCTATCCCATAAGCTCCCCTCTCCCATTGGGCGGGAGAGGGGTCGGGGGTGAGGGTGGCTCGAATTGCTGCCGGTTTTCTCAATCAACTGCGACGTTCGCTTGCCCTCATCCCAACCCTCTCCCCTAGGGAGAGGGAGACTTTTGGCGATGGACTCTAAGTCAAAGGCCGCAAGATATCCGGGTTGAGTTGCGGCGGAGCCGGCTGTTCAAACTTGGGAATGGCTGGGGCGGGCACCTCAGCGACCAGACGAAGAATAATGTCATCGCTTGTCAGTCCTTCTGCCTGGGCCTGAAAATTGGTGCTGATCCGATGCCGCAAAACCGGAATTGCCAATTTTCGCACATCCTCAATGGAAACCGCAAAGCGACCATCCATCGCGGCGAGGGCTTTTCCCCCCTGAATAAGAAACTGACCCGCCCGCGGCCCCGCTCCCCAGTCAATAAACTCACGAACAAACTGTGGCGCCGACTCATCGCGGGGACGTGTGGCCCGCACTAACCGCGCAACGTATTGGACAATGTAAGGACTTACCGCAACCGAATTGACCAACTTCTGAAGATTGAGGATCGCCCTGCCGGATAATATCTTCCTAACCTCAACCTTCTCACTGCGCGTTGTTGCGGCCAAAATCCTCTCTTCCTCCTCCAACGTTGGATAGTCAACCTTAATGTTGAACATAAAACGATCGAGTTGTGCCTCGGGAAGGGGGTAGGTCCCTTCCTGCTCGATCGGGTTTTGGGTGGCGATGGTCAAAAACGGTTCCGGCAGAGGGTAAGTCTGTTGACCGACGGTCACCTCCCTCTCTTGCATCGCTTGCAGCAAGGCGGCCTGCGTTTTCGGTGGGGTACGGTTGATCTCGTCCGCAAGCAGGATGTTGGTAAACACCGGGCCTTCCACAAAGCGAAAATACCGCTTGCCGTGCTCATCTTCCTCCAAGACATTCGTCCCAGTGATGTCCGAGGGCATTAAATCCGGCGTAAACTGAATCCGTTTGAATTGGACGTCCAGAATCTTGGCCAGTGTGTTGACCATGAGGGTTTTTGCCAAACCAGGCACCCCCACCAAAAGACAGTGACCGCGCGTGAAAATAGCCGCCAAGAGTTGCTCGATCACCTCCGTCTGGCCAACAATCACCTTCTGGAGTTCCTCGAGCATCAGCCGGCGGTAGTGGCTGAATTCCTGAAGGACGTCACCAAGACTGCGGGGTTTTGTGGACAATGGTTCACCTCAGCAAGAAAGACCGCCACGACTTCGCGCTTTTCCTATGGAGCAGGGAATCTCTTTTCCCTCATCCATGCTTCATTATAAGATGCCAAAGGGAAGGGACGAGATAGATGATGAGAAAGGTCAATTCTTTGGACCGTTACGGTTTGCCTCAACCGAACACCTTGTGCTCCTTACGTACCTGCCAAATCCTGAAATTCTTCCGGTACCGTTGCTCGGGTGCACGCCGACCTACCAAAATGAAAGAGCCGGTGTGGCGTCGATGTTTTTCTGGCGCAGAAAACCGAGAACGCGAATTGCTTTGTCGTTTTTATTGAAACCGCCGTTGACATTTTTCGTAACGTGACCGAATGGTCAGAAAACTGACTTGCCCATTACTTGCGATCGTGACCTGGTTACTCCTTTGTTTTGCGGCACCGACCTGGATGCCATCATGCCCGCGTTTCACAATTAGCCCGGGGGTAGCCATGGCGCAGGGGCGAGGCGAAGATCTTGCAACGGCCTTGGAAGAATCCATCAACCGGGCGATTCAATACTTGAAAAAACAGCAGCGCGATGATGGCTCTTGGCCAGAACCGATTAACATGCCTTGCGGGATGACCGGGCTGTGCACGTTGGCCCTTCTCAGCGCAGGTGTTTCCGCCGATGATCCAACGATCGCTAAGGCCCTGCGGTATTTGCGAAGATTCTCGCCCTCTGATATCGACAAAACGTATTCTATAACGCTGCAAACAATGGTCTTTTGCCGGGCAGAACCTGCTCGTGACGCCCCCCGGATTCTGGAGAACATCCGCTGGCTTGAACGGACCCAGATCAAGGACGGCCCGGACCGTGGTGGGTGGTCGTATCCCGGGAGCAGCGCCGATAACTCGAATAGCCAGTTTGCCCTTTTAGCCCTGTACGAAGCCGAACGTGTTGGCGTAAGGGCTTCCGATCAGACGTGGACCTTCGCCAAGGAGTATTGGGAGGGCACCCAAAACCCTGATGGATCGTGGGGCTATCGCCGCGGTCAGGCCGGCACTGGCAGTATGACATGCGCCGGGATCGCCTCACTGGTGATTATCCGGGATATTGCCTATCAACCTACGGCCACCGTCGATGCCAACAATCGGATCAATTGTTGTGGTTCTTCTCCCCAAAGTGTGGATCGCGTCCAAAGAGGGCTGGCATGGCTGGAGCGTCATTTCACGGTTAGGCAAAATCCGCAAGCAGGGAGTTCCTGGCTGCTTTACTATCTTTATGGTCTGGAGCGTGTTGGTCGCCTGAGTGCGCAACGATTCATTGGGCCTTATGATTGGTATCGTGAAGGCTCTGCCTTTCTCCTGGAATTGAAGTCAACCGTGGCCCAGGGTGGTATTCCGACTGACTATTGGGTTGGCCCGGGACTGGAAAACGATCCCCTCCTTGCCACGTCTTTCGCCTTGCTCTTCCTCGCCAAGGGACGACGTCCTGTCCTCGTCACCAAACTGAAATATGGGAATGCAGAAAATTGGAACCGCCACCGAAACGATGTAAACAATCTCGCAGCATACACTGAAAGCCGCTGGCAGATGGACCTAGGGTGGCAGGTCACGGACCTAATGGCGGCAAGCGTGGAGGACCTCCTCCAGTCGCCAGTCCTTTATCTGGGAGGTGCAGAAAGCCCGCTGCCCAACGAGGCCGAGCAGCAGCAGCGTTTGGCCCAAAAAATACGCGACTATGTTGATCGCGGTGGTTTTGTTTTTGCCGAGGCGGTTTGCCCAGGTGGCGGCTTTGACGAGGGATTTCGCCGACTCATAGCGATGGCGTTCCCCGAGCCCGAATATGCCTTGCAGATGCTACCGCCTGAGCATCCGGTGTGGCGGGCCGAAGAACCGATCCCCTCGCAATACCTTCGGCCATTGTTGGGCGTGGAATTCGGCTGCCGGACCAGTGTGATCTATGCGCCGCCCACAGCAGTGTCCCCCAGCCAGCCCAGGCCTTCGCTATCCTGCCTTTGGGAGTTGTCGCGGGCTGGCCGAGGCGTTACCTTTGCGCCGGCCGTTCAGGCAGAAATCACCGCGGGGCTGAATCTGGGTCTTAACGTCCTGGCCTACGCAACCAATCGGCAACTCAAATACAAATACGCCTTTTTCAACCAGCAGTCGTCCCGCGCGGTACGGGATAATGTTCGCCGCAACAAAATCGCCGTGGCCGAATTGCTCCACCCGGGAGGTTGTCATGTGGCACCGCGGGCGTTGAATAATCTTCTGGAAGCGGCAGCCGACCAACTCCGCCTCCGTGTGGAGCTGTCGAAGAATGAGATCGCCATCTCAGATCCGGCACTCTTTGATTTCCACTTGGCCTTTATGCATGGGAGAAATGCTTTTCGTTTGACCGACGAAGAGCGAAAACAATTACGGCTTTATCTGGAAAGGGGTGGTATGATCCTGGCCGACGCCGTGTGTGCCAATCGTGCGTTTGCGGAATCGTTCCGCCGCGAGTTCGGGAATCTCTTCCCTGACCATCCCCTCCAACCTATTCCGCCTGATGATCCTCTCTTCACCGAACAGTATGGGGGATTTGACCTACGATTCGTTACCCGGCGAGATCCCCAGCCCACCGACAATACTGGCAAGAGCGAAGAGATGTTTCGCCAGGTTCGGCCCGAACTGGAAGGCATCCGCTTGGATGACCGTTGGGTCGTTATCTTTTCTCCATACGACTTGAGCTGTGCACTGGAGAGGCAACAGGCCATCGGGTGTCGCGGCTATAGCCCCGAGGATGCGGCCAGAATCGGAATAAACGTCCTCCTCTATTCACTCCAGCAATAGGCCCGATGGCCGTTTGCCAAAAACGTGTTGGCGTGGCAATCTTGGATTCGGAACACTCATTGATAACAGCGACCGCCGTCTGATGCCGGCACGTTTTGTGAGGGGAGCAGGGGCACTCTCTCTTACTTAACAAATAAGACTGTCGCGTCCGCTAAGGCGAAAGAGACGCGGTCCCCCGCATCTGCCATTTTCGCCGTGCGTGCGTTTAGATTGATACGGCCATGACGGAGCGTGGCGCTCCCTGCACCGGCTGTCTCCGCCTCTCACGCGCTACGGTTGCGCCGAGGAACCATTCGGAAGAGACGGTTCCACCAGGCTTATTGACAGGGTCGGCGGCGTCTTTATACTCGACCGGTTAACGAATATGATTTGATCGGCCGGTTTTACCGGTTGATGGGGAGGCCGTGTGTTTTCGCTTTTGGTGTCTTTCGAAGAATCAGAAGGGGATCATCATGGACCAGGTTTTGCAGGATTCTGGCGGCCTTCTCTCGCGACCGGTAAGCAATCTTCAACCGCAGTTTGTGCTTGACGCCCCGTCACCCTTGGCCGTTCTTCAAGCGAGCGGTGTCACAATCGCGGTTTACGACAATGCAGATGAGATGGGTTTGGCCTCGGCGATTCACTTGGCCGCCGAGCAATGTCGTCTAGTCGAGACCCAGGGAAAAGCCAGCTTCATCATTATGGCGGCCCCATCTGCTTTTGCTTTCTATCGCGCATATGTTCGACTGGTGGAATGCTCGCATCGCTTGCAAGAGGCCTGTCGCCAGACGCACTTCTTTCAGTTTGACGAGTACCCATTGCCGGCTCACCACCCCGCATCTTTTCGCTATTTGCTAATGAAACACTTTTTCACTCCGCTTGGGACATTCTATGATCCGGCCAAAGTGCATTTCTTCGAGGCGGACGCCTTGGATCCTGAGGCCGCCGCGTGCCAATACGAGCAGGCGTTGCTGGAGCACGGCCTCGACTTGCAAATCATGGGAATTGGTGAGAATGGACACTGGGGGTTTCATGAGCCAGGCATCCCGCTCGAAGATAGGCCTCGCTTTATGCGCGTCGCACTAACGAGCGAGAATGTCGATCAGCAAATGCGCGATCACCCATCGATCTTCAAATCAGTCGAGGATGTGCCTCGAGTGGCATATACTGCCAATGTTGCCATGTTTTTGACGACACGTCATGTCATCGAAGGCAATGTGTCGCAAGCGAGCAAGGCATTCGCGCTGTTGGCGGCCTTTGGATCAAATATCGTCCACGAATGCGTCCCTGCCAGTGCCTTGAAACGGCATGGTCGAGGAATTGTCCGCACAACGCGGGCAGCCGCCTGGGCTTTGATGGACTACCAGCAACGTGGTCTAGTTTCCCGCGAAGCCCTCTTGCGTTTGGCGGAAAGCCTGCGTGGACCGGCATCTTCTGACATCCAAGCCATCGTTTCTCGGATTTGCCAGGTCTTCGATACCATGCAAATCCAATATGAGCGATGAGCTTGCCCGAAACATGGGCTTGCGTCTTCGTGGCTTTGGCCCGGGATCAGCTCATTCGGTCGGTGTGTCTGCCCTCGCACCATGGATTTGCTTAACGTCAGTTGGAGGTGCCGCGATCGTCCTATTTATTCCTTGAATGTCTGATCAAACAGCTCTTATAATAGGGCCATCGTTTCGTACGATGAAAAGGCTTTTTAGTGGGAGGCATAACATGGTCTTTTTGCGATGTGGGTCGGCAGTATGCGCTTGGGGAGTCAAGCTCTTCGGCGTCCTGGCGTTAGGACTTGGCGCGGGGCCGATGCAGTCTATTTTGGGCGGTGAGCGCCCCAATATCGTCATCATTCTTGTGGATGATATGGGGTGGTCCGACATAGGTTGTTATGGGTCGGAAATTCCCACGCCGCATCTCGACTCCCTGGCCAAGAATGGCCTACGTTTCACGCAGTTTTACAATACGGGGCGTTGCTCGCCGACACGGGCATCACTTCTCACGGGCCATTATCCCCATCAGGCTGGGATGGGTCATCTCGATGGCACGTTCGTCCCCAATCATCCCGGCTATCAAGCGCGCATCGCTGATTCCAGTGTCACGATGGCCGAGGTCTTGAAGGAAGCGGGATACTTCACAGCCATGACGGGCAAATGGCACCTTGGGCAAAATCGGGGTACGCCACCGTGGAGCCGGGGCTTTATGCGGAGTCTTAACCTGGCCGCCGGAGGTGTCCATTTCCCTGGGCAAACCTGGCGGAAGGAAGCCAAGCTCTATTTGAATGGTGAAGAAAAGGCCCCGGACGATCCCCTTTTTGGAGACAACTGGTACGGCGCCGACCTGTGGACGGAATGGGGACTCAAATTCATCGACGAGGCCCTGGATGCCAAAAAGCCGTTTTTCCTTTATTTAGCACATTGTGCCCCCCATTTCCCATTGATGGCCCCATCAGCCGACATCGCCAAGTTTCGTGGGCAGTATCTTGTGGGCTGGGATAAACTGCGTGAAGATCGATATCGGCGACAAATTGAAATGGGGCTGATCGATCCGCGGTGGCCTTTGTCGCCCCTTCCCGAGAATACACCGCCGTGGGAAAGCGTTTCCGAAGCCGAGCGGGATCGGTTCGACCAAATCATGGCCATTTACGCCGCCATGATTTATGCCATGGACCGGAGTGTTGGCACGTTGGTGGCGGGTTTAAAACAGCGCGACGTCCTCGACAACACGGTGATCTTCTTCCTCAGTGATAACGGTGGAAACGCAGAGTCCGGGCCAAACGGTCGTTGCGAAGGGGACAATCCAGGAGACCGCCACTCTGTTGTGTTTTTGGGGCAGAACTGGGCCACGCTCAACAATACGCCTTTCCGCAAGTGGAAGCACTATGTCCATGAGGGCGGCAGTGCCACGCCGTTGATCGTCCATTGGCCGGCAGGCCTGGATGCCGGTCAGCGAGGGCAACTATACCACCAGCCTGCCCACGTGATTGATTTGATGCCCACGGTGATTCAGCTTGCCGGGGCTACTTACCCCACGCAATACAACGGCCACACCATCGAACCCATGGAAGGCGTTAGCCTTGTGCCAGCCTTTTCTGGGAAGCCCATCGTGCGGTCGCAGCCCCTCTTTTTCAACCACGAGCAAAATCGCGCGGTGCGCGACGGAAAATGGAAACTCGTGGCCCTGGCAGGTCAACCATGGGAACTGTACGACATGGAGGCCGATCGCACGGAATTGCACGATTTGTCGGCACAAGCCCCTGAACGGGTGGCCGCCATGGCCGCTCAGTATGAAGCCTGGGCCAGGCGAACTCATGTGATTGTGGAGGGGATCCCTGACCCCTTTGACAAACCCGCCCGAAAGGTCCAGGCCCAAAAACGGCAACAGCCGTCGCAGGTGGCCCCGAGAACGCCCTAGCTCGACTTTTGCCCTTTTACCCGGCTTACGGGGCCGGGGCGAGGCTTGTTAGTAGGGCCACACGCAGACGCGGCGGGATTTTAGTAAAGGCTCGGCGATGATCGAGGCTTGCAAAAATCCATTCTGCCCACAGCCAGCGGCACACGGCGGTCAAGGCGTCGGAGAATGTCACACAGGTTTTCTGGCCCCAGGCGATTGCACGTTCCCTTTGCCACTTCGCCGGCAAGTCCGGGTAGATCACCGCGATCACCGAGGACAATCCAAACAGGCACGGCGCCGTCCGCAACACCGTTTTCTCGCTCCAGCCACGCCTCTTTTCCAGCTTCAGCCAGGTCCGCATCTCTGGGAACGTCGTCTCGACGTTCCAACGCCGCGTGTACGCCTCCACTATCTCCTTGACGCTGAGCGGGACATCCGTGCTGAAAAGGTATTCCTCGCGGTGCGTGCCACTCAGGTCAGGCACATCTACCCACCGCAGGGGGATCAAACCTGACCCCGATCTGTCCCAGTGCTGGTCCCGCGTGACCACTTCGATCCTCCGTTCCCCACCGCCGTACCAGGCGCGGTCTGCACCACCGCTTCGGGCTTGGGGAGCTTGTGGCCTTTCTGACGCGGACGCCTCACTGTTGTTTTCCCCTTGGGCGGCAGCAAAGCATACAAGTTGGCGTCGGCACAAAAGCGACTCACCAACGTCAAACGCGCCCGATGCCGATGAAACCAATGCAGCCGCCATAGGCTCCTCGGTTGTGCGATTCTATCTCCGAGATC
>JAKPII010000124.1 GCA_029549885.1 Planctomycetota bacterium | reverse complement strand
TTTGGACCACGGTTGCCTATGGGGCGGAAGACTGGCCGCAGTTCCACGGTCCCAATCGCGATAATATCTGCACCGAGACCGACCTACTGGAGTCTTGGCCGGAAGGTGGGCCGAAGTTACTTTGGCAACTGGAAGGCCTTGGTCGTGGCTATTCGACGGTGTCCATTGCGGGCGGAAAGCTCTTCACCATGGGGGATCGGAGGACTGAGGATGGCGAGGCCCAGTTTGTCCTGGCGTTCGACCTGGCGATACGAAAAGAGCTTTGGGCCACGCGCATTGGCCTGCCGCATCGGGACGGTGGTCCTCGGTGCACGCCGACCGTCGATGGTCCGCGGGTGTACGCCATTGGCACGGACGGTGACCTGGTTTGTCTCGAAACGGCGACCGGCAAAGTCATTTGGAAAAAGAACTTTGCCCAAGACTTTGGCGGGAGGATGATGTCCGGTTGGCGTTACAGTGAATCGCCCCTAGTGGATGGCGAAAAATTGGTCTGTACGCCAGGGGGAAAGAATGCCTTGATCGTTGCCCTCAATAAGGAGACGGGAGATGTCATTTGGCGATGTGATCCGGGCAATTTGGGACCTCAGGGGCAGGATGGCGCCGGTTATGCATCTCTTATTCCGGCGGTCATTTGTGGGGTTCGGCAGTACGTGACGATCGTTGGGCGGGGGGCCGTTAGTGTGGATGCGGAGACCGGGCGACTGTTGTGGAATTACAATCGAATTGCCAATGGTGTGGCCAACATCCCTAATCCGGTTATTCGGAATGATTACGTCTTTGTGACAACGGCTTACCGCACGGGGTGTGCCCTTCTTCACATTTTGCGAGATGGCGAAAAATGGACGGCGGAGGAGGTCTATTTCTACGACGCCAATCACTTCGCGAACCATCACGGCGGCGTCGTGCTTGTGGGTGATTATCTCTATGGTGGAGATGGCCAGAATCGTGGTGCTCCTACGTGTTTGGACTTTTTGACGGGTAAAATCATGTGGAAGGAGCAGCCGATCGACGGAGGGTCCGCCGCGGTGCTGTACGCCGACGGCAAATTGATTTTCCGTTATGAACGCGGCACGGTGGCACTGATTGAGGCCAATCCGAAGCAATTCCGCGTTATCAGTACCTTCCGTCCGGCCGTGGTGGATGGACCAGCCTGGCCCCATCCCGTCATCCACGATGGAAAGCTGTACCTGCGTGCCCACAACGTTTTGATGTGCTATGACATTAAGGCCCAGTGAAGACACCCCCGAACGTTGTCGGGAAACCGCTATCTGTCGCTTGGGGAGTGTCTGCAGGTCGGTGTTATCTTTCCTGGTCTTTGTCATTTTGGTTTCGGGTTGCGGCTGGGATAGTTCCCCGCCTGTTCATGATAGGCTCGGGGCTGAAACCGACCACCAGGCCGGCGGCGACATGTCGCCCCGACGGATCGTCTCCATGGCCCCGAGCATTACGGAGACCGTTTTTGCCTTGGGCTGCGGCGACCGGCTGGTCGGGGTGACGGACTTTTGTTCGTTTCCCCCCGAGGCGAAAGCCATTCCGAAGATCGGCGGATATCTTAATCCCAACTGGGAGGCGATCCTCAGACTTCAGCCCGACCTGGTGATCGTTCCTGCCGGGCAGCAAGACTTCTCGGAGAAACTTGCCCGATTCCGCTTGAAAAGCGTCACGGTTGATCACCGCTCGGTCGATGGCGTGTTCGATTCGTTGGAGATTTTGGGACGCGTTTTTGGAGTAGAAGATCGGGCAAAGGCCTTGGCAAGCGAGTGGCGGCAACGACTGGCCCATCTTGAGGAACGCTGGAAAGGCAAGCCGCGTCCCCGTGTCCTTTTCGTGATCGAGCGGTCAATTGAGCCTGGCCGATTGCGAAACATCTGTGCGGCCGGCCCTGATGGTTTTCTCGACCGCATCATTAGCATCGCCGGGGGCGAGAACGTCCTGCATGATGCGCCGGTGCCGTTTCCCATGCTTTCCGCGGAAGGAGTGCTCAAGCTGAACCCCGAGGTCATCATCGACAGCATCGGAGGGATTGCCGCGCAAAAGATCGATCGGGCAACGATTCTCAGCGGTTGGCAGCAGGTCAAGAATGTGGCAGCGGTCCGAAATGGGCGGATCTGTCTACTGGAAGAAGATGTCCCTCTCGTTCCCGGGCCGCGTATGAT
>JAKPII010000119.1 GCA_029549885.1 Planctomycetota bacterium | reverse complement strand
TTGACCGTCAGCAGGGCCTCATTCTCCCAGGCTATCAGCACGTCGCCGATACCCCTTTGGGCGAACGTGTTCGTTGCGGCCCTGGCTCCGGTATCCATGACCTTAACCCGGGCGAAGATTTGCCGAACAAACTCCTTGGCTTCTTTCTGGGCCTGGGCAACCTCGGGCGAATTCAAGTCCTTGGCCTTTTTCAGATCGCCAAGCGATCGTCTTAGGGCGTACCCCCAGGCTGCGAGATAATTCCAGCGCGCCCCGCCTGAGGTCTTAGGATTCGGCGTTACGACTTCCACATCCGGTCGCGTCAGGTCGTTCCAGTCCCGGATGTTTTTAGGATTTCCCTTTCGCACGAGAAAAACGATCGTCGAAACATAGGGACAGCTTCGATGGGGCAGACGGTCCTGCCAGTTTTGGTCGATCAGTTGCGTCCGCGTAGCGATACTGTCGATGTCATAAGCCAGGGCTAGGGTGACGACATCCGCCTCGAGCCCCTCCATCACCGCTCGTGCTTGCTTGCCAGAACCACCATGAGACTGCCGAATCTCCACCGTCTCGCCCGTTTTTTCAAACCAATCCTTGGCGAAGGCCTCGTTGATTTCCTGATAAAGCTCCCGAGTTGGGTCATAGGACACATTCAAAAGGACCAGCGTGTTGCCGCGTTGAGCGCATCCCGCCACAGCCAGCACCGCTGTCGTGAGGATGACGCCCGACAGAACCCTGGCATACCACCGTGTATTCTTGATCGAGTTGCACTTCCGGTCGGCATGCATGGCGTAAAACACCAATTTAGTTAGGCATATTTGTTGCTTGGCCTACAACCTAGCCCGGAGCAAAGACGGCTTACTGACTGCAAACACCGTGCCGTGTTCCCAGCAAGATCGCAAGTTGTTTTTAGGTAAGAATTTATGCATCCACCAGAGAAGAACGGCGATCTAGCCGTGAAATATCACGGCGGGGATCCGTCTAGAATAACGGCTCGCCGTGAAATATAATGGGCACGCTGTTAGATTCCCCGAGTCGAGCGAGATTCGATTGCGAAAGGGCCCCTTTCCATGGACTTTCAGACAACGCTTGTGAGCATCTGGCGGGAAGCCTGCCGGCATATCGAGATCACGGAGTCGGCGGCGGCCATCGCCCAAGTTTTGTCCGCCCAAATGCGGTTTCAGACACTCGTCGTGCGGCGACTCGACCTCAGCCAGATGCAGTTGCAAACCGTAGCCGTGGCTCCGAAGAGCCCACCGGGCTTGGGCCCCCGAACAACACCCCTCTCCAGGGTATCCATGTCCCGGCTTCTTGATTGGTTTTCTCGGCGCGTTATATGGAATATCCCCCAAGATGGGGCATTTGATGGGCTCGATGCCCACGAACTGTTTGGCGAAATCCACGCCCCGATGCTCATCGGTGGCTTGTTGGCTGGACAAACGCCCGCGGGGATCCTAGCGGTCGTGGGGGAACCCAACCGGGCGGCCTTCTCCGAGGAAGATGTTCGTCTGGTCCAGCAACTTCTCGAACCGTTTGCCGTTGCTCTGGAAAATGACCAACGATTGCGCGAGATGGCCACCCTGCGAGAAGCTGCCGAGGCAGAAAAGCGGTCACTGCTGGCGAAACTCGGTCGGCAATCGCTTAGCGATGCTATTATCGGGGCCGAGACGGGGCTAAAACACGTTATGGAGCGGGTGGAACTGGTGGCGATGTCGGATGCGCCCGTTCTTCTTCTGGGAGAGACAGGCACGGGCAAGGAACTGATTGCCCGAACCATCCACCAACGGTCCCCCCGCGCTAAAGGGCCCTTTCTCCGTGTGAACTGCGGCGCGATTCCTCGGGAATTGATCGACTCACAACTCTTTGGTCACGAACGGGGTAGCTTTACCGGGGCGGTAGAAACCCATCAAGGGTGGTTCGAGCGAGCCAATCACGGGACGTTATTCTTGGACGAGATCGGGGAATTACCCCTCGATGCCCAAGTCCGCTTGCTTCAGGTGCTTCAAGACGGGACTTTCGAGCGAGTGGGAGGGTGCCATCCGATCACCGTTGACGTGCGGGTCGTGGCCGCCACTCATCGCGACTTACAGGAGATGGTTCGCCAGGGCCAATTCCGAGAAGACCTCTGGTACCGGTTGGCCGTCTTCCCCATCTATTTGCCTCCCCTCCGGGAGCGACGGGAGGATATCCCCGCCTTAGCCCGACATTTTGCCCAGCGGGCCGCTGTGCGGTTTGGGCTTCCGTTGCAGCTACCCACCGAGGAGGATATTCGGGCGTTGCTTTCCTACCACTGGCCGGGCAATATCCGTGAATTGGCCGCGGTCATCGACCGCGCTGCAATTCTCGGCAACGGTCGCGGGCTGGAAGTCCTGAAGGCCCTGGGCGTCACCGCGGTGCCCAGCGTGTCCAAGACGGAGACTCTGCAGCCACAGGAGGGTGACTTTCCTACACTGGATGAGGTGATGCGAAGGCACATCGAGGAGGCATTGCGGCGTTGTGCGGGTCGGATCGAAGGGCCCCGCGGGGCGGCCGCCCTATTGGGAATCAATCCCCACACCCTGCGATCACGCATGAGAAAGATGGGAATCTGCTGGGCCAAATTCCGTACCGAGAACGGGGTTTCAAGGTCATGAATCTCTATCTGATCATCTTAAAACAAACCCTCACGTTGAAGGGACTTACGGCAAGACCAGCTTTCGCGTCCCACAAAACGCCTTCCAAAATCCCAAAGATGGAATCAGCAAACTTCCTGTGTGCTTGGTTGTTCGTTTTGGGGAATCCAATATGATTAAAGAGTCGGCCCTGCTTGCCGTTAACCGAAGAGGGTTTCGTTGTTAACCGAGTTTAGAAGTCAGGGAATCGTCGAAAAAATGTCAACTCAGATTGAAGCCGCCCGGGCGGGAATTATCACACCCGAAATGGAATACGTTGCCAAATCGGAGCACCTCCCGGTGGAAACCGTTCGGGATGAAGTTGCCCGCGGGCGAATGGTGATACCGGCCAACAAGATTCACCTTAAGAAGGGTCTGCGCCCCATCGGGATAGGGATCGCATGCCGAACGAAGATCAATGCCAATTTGGGCAACTCGGCCCTTCAAAGTGATGTGGCGTGTGAACTGGAAAAGGTCTTTTGTGCGATTAGCTTGGGCGCCGATACCGTGATGGACCTCTCCACGGGTCCGGACATCACGGCGATTCGGCAGCGAATCATCGATGCCTCGCCTGTGCCCGTGGGGACAGTCCCTATTTACCAGGTTGCCGAAGAACTCGGGGACATTGCCGAGATGACCCCGCAGCATTTCTTGGATGTGGTGGAACAGCAGGCAACCCAGGGCGTCGATTACATGACGATTCACTGCGCCCTACTACGGGAGCATCTGCCTTTGGTATCGCGGCGAGTGACGGGCATTGTCAGCCGCGGCGGGGCCTTGATCGCCCGCTGGATGACCGTCCACCAGGCCGAAAACCCCCTCTACACCCACTTTGATGACCTCTGCGACATCATGCGGCAATATGATGTCACGTGGAGCCTCGGAGACGGGCTTCGGCCAGGGTGTCTTGCTGATGCCAGCGATGAGGCCCAATTCGCGGAGTTGAAAGTCATGGGTGAACTCGGTCGCCGGGCCCGTGAGAGGGGCTGCCAGGTCATGATCGAAGGGCCGGGACACATCCCCATGGACCAGATTGAGCGGAACATCCGGCTCCAAATGGAGTGGTGCGACGAGGCCCCGTTTTACGTCCTGGGACCGGTGGTTACCGACGTCGCCCCCGGATACGACCACATCTCAAGCGCCATTGGGGCTGCCATGGCCGCTTGGTACGGGGCCGCCATGCTCTGTTATGTCACACCTCGAGAACACCTGGGCCTGCCCACACTGGAGGATGTCCGTCAAGGCGTTGTGGCGTACAAGATAGCGGCCCACGCTGCCGATGTGGCACGGCATCGACCAGGTGCCCGCGACTGGGACGACGCCTTAAGCCGCGCCCGTTACCGGTTTGATTGGAACGAGCAATTCCGATTGGCCATCGATCCGGAAAGGGCACGGCAAATGTGGGAAGAGACCGCCCGCCCTGGTACGTCGCCCAATGCCAAATATTGCAGCATGTGTGGGCCTAAGTTTTGCTCGATGCGGCTCTCGCAAGATGTGGCCCAATCGCAACAGTCAGCCAATGATCCCCAGCCTTCCCATGTCCCGGGGGACGCTTAAGCTCACCAGCCGTGACACCTTGCAGTTTGAACACTCGGCAACGGCTGTCAAGGTAGTCGAGTAACGACCACGAAATAGAAGCCTCGCTGGGTCCCATTAGGAAGCGTTAGGAATGTTTGCAGGCGGGCCTTCCCCGCAGGCAAATTGGCCTCAAAGATGATTTCTTCGGCATTGGCTGGGATTGGCTTTTCTTCTTCAAACAGTCCTTCCACGACCAAGCGGGCCTTTCCCTGGGGCAACTTGGTGGAAGCGTGGGCCGGGCGATCGCGGAGGGCAAAACGATATCGCCCGGCCTTGGCGAATTCCACAGCCCAAAAGCCGTTGCCCACCATCCCCTTCTCCATCTGCGACTGGTCCCATGGAACCGATTCGCCGTGCCAATCGTGGGAACACAACGTGGCCGGGTTTTCCTCGTCGGATCCGAGCACCAATTCGCAATACTCGCCAAATCGCTGGGAGACGTCCGCGTACCAGGCTTCGTACCTCGCCCGAAGCTCATTCACGACCTCGGCATTGGCCGCCGCAATATCCTTTGTTTGTCCGGGATCCTCCTTGATGTCGTAAAGCTGTTGACCATCAATCAACCGGTATCGCTCAGTCAGAACGGCAGACAATCGCCAGGGAACCGGATGATCAATACGGTTAACCTGGACGAATAATGTCCGCTCGGGAAACGTGGCAGTTCCGCCGGCAAGATACGGTTTGAGGCTTATCCCGTCAAATTTCACTTCGCTGGGGGCCGGGATGTCGCACAGATCAAGCAGTGTGGGGAAAAGGTCGATGTGTGCCGCCAAGTGGGTGAAGTCTTGGCCAGCCGGGAGACGTCCTGGCCAGCGGATGAAACAGGGGACGCGATGACCACCGTCGTATTGGGAGCCTTTCTTTCCCCGCATTCCGGCGTTGAAACCACTCCCGGCGGTCCCATTATCCGTCATGAAGATGAGAATTGTTTGGGATTCCAGTTTCAATTCTCGCAATAGCCCCATTAGTCGCCCCATATTCTCGTCGATGTTGGTAATCATCCCATAGAATTTTGCCAAAGCGTCAGGCAGCCCGGCTTGGCGATACGGTTCAGCATAGCGCTCTTCAACCTGAAGCGGGGCATGAGGCGCATTCGTGGGAAGATAGACAAAAAACGGTTCTTCGCGGTGCGCCTGGATGAACTCCATGGCCCTTTTAAAGAAGATGTCCGTACAGTAACCTTCCTCCTTCTTCCATTCACCATTATGGTTGAGTGTTGGCGAGAAGTATGTGTTTCCCCAATAGTCCGGTCCCTGACCGATGCCACCCCCGAAATGGATGAGGCATTCCTCAAATCCCCGGTTCCATGGGTGATAGGGGTAATTGTCTCCGAGGTGCCATTTTCCAAAGATAGCCGTTCGGTACCCCGCACGGCGAAAGACATCCGCCATGGTCGTCTCATCTCGCCGCAAAATAGAACGGCCCATGATCGTATGCCAAACCCCGGTTCGGCAGGAGTAACGGCCTGTCATCAAGGCCGCACGGGTGGGCGAGCACGTGGGATCGACGTGAAAATCAGTCAGCCGCACGCTTTCCTGGTAGAGCCGATCTAAATTGGGGGTCTTGATGACCGGATTACCATGGCAGGCCAAATCGCCATAGCCCTGATCATCCGTAATCACCAACACGACATTGGGGCGTTCCGCACCACTCCCCTGGCTTGCCTCAACAAGTCCCAGCGAAGCCAATAAGGTCAGCATTAACAACCACGAAACCCAGGTCAGGTACACGTCCCGGCACATCATAGTCACCAATGTTTTCATCTGAGACCTCCCCATAAACGGAAATCTGATCTAAGAGAGCATCTGTTCCAAAAGTCGTTTCATTCTTGCGCTGGCTTAAAGGATGGCGTACAACCAACCAAGCGGCAAAGGCCCTTCCGCGGCCGGGAACATCTTGACGGCTTTTCGAGCGTCAACCTAGGATAACGGTTTACAGCTTTTAGCAGAACAGGCCGCCCATGCCTGGCAAGGCGTTCCATTTTGTCGAAGATGATTATCGGAAAAGTGGCCTTTCGTGGCAATCATGGGAATAGGCACCCAATATGGACAGCCTTAAAGTCGCTATTATCGGCTTCGGAACCATCGGCTCTGGTGTCGCAAAATTGCTATTGGAACACGGTGACCGGATTGCTCGGCGGGCGGGGCGGCCGATCGAGCTTGTCCGGATTGTGGACAAGGACCTTGTCCGGCCCCGCAACGTCACGGTGCCAAAGCATCTTTTGACCGACGATTTGGACGCCGTAATCAAAGACCCCAACATTGCCGTGGCGGTCGAACTGATCGGCGGCGTGGAACCAACGCGTTCCATTGTCCTGTCGCTTTTGGAGCACGGCAAAGACGTGGTTACGGCCAACAAGGCCCTATTGGCGGAGCACGGCCCCGAGCTATTTGAGGCTGCACGACGTTTGGGGCGTTCGATATCCTTCGAGGCCGCGGTAGCGGGCGGGATTCCGATCATTGCGGCTATCGGCGAAAGCCTGACCGCCAACGAAATTACCTCGATCCACGCCATCCTTAATGGTACCAGTAACTTTATCCTGACTCAGATGGAGGAACGTGGTCAGGAGTACGCCGCCGCTTTGGCGGAGGCCCAGCGACTGGGCTACGCCGAGGCAAATCCTTCCATGGATGTAAGCGGTGCCGACGCGGCCCAAAAACTCGCAATTCTCGCTCAGCTCGCCTTCGGTGCCCAAATTAATTGGAGGGATATCCCGCGGGTGGGGATCGACACCGTCCAGGCGGAGGACATGCGGTATGCTCGAGAGCTTGGGTATCACATTCGCCTGTTGGCCGTAGCTGAACTAATCGACGGTGAGCTTGAGTTGCACGTATCGCCTACATTGGTCCGGGAGGGGACACCCCTTGGTGAGGTCCGCGGGGCATACAATGCCGTCCGCGTCGTGGGTGATGCCGTTGGTCGGGTCTTTTTCCATGGCTTGGGAGCTGGCCAAATGCCGACCGCCTCGGCGGTGGTAGCCGATATCATCGACACTGCGGTTGGTCGGGCGGCCATCACATTCCGCACGCTGCGATTGTGGAGCAACGACGGTCCCCACATTGGCTTGCGTAACCCGGATATGGCCCGAAGTCGGTTTTACCTTCGCTTCCATGTTCAAGATCGGCCGGGTGTCCTGGCCGAGATCGCCGGCATCTTGGGTCGAAACCAGATTTCCATCGCATCTGTCATCCAACATCAGACAGAAGAAGAGACGGAAGGCGTTGTGCCATTGGTGATCATGACTCATACCGCGGCGGAAGGCCCCATGCGGAAGGCGATGGCTGAGATTGACAGATTGCCGGTGGTTCGTCCGGGCAGTGTGTGGATGCGGGTGCGGGATTGATAGGAGTTTTGTGGCTGTGAACCTTTAATTCCTGAGCTTCCTCGTAGTAAATCTACCAGACAATGGTTCAAGCGATATGAGAAAATACGCAATTGTTATTCCCGATGGCTGCGCCGACGAACCCCAGGAAAGCCTCGGGGGAAAGACTCCCCTTGAGGCCGCTGATATTCCGGCCATGGATGCTGTTGCCCGCGCTGGGGTTGTCGGCCAGGCCAATCACGTTCCACGCTCCCTGCCGCCGGGCTCGGATGTGGCCAATCTGAGTCTTCTCGGCTACGATCCGGTTGCGCATTACACAGGTCGGGCACCACTGGAGGCAGCCGCCCAGGGCATTCCTCTCGGCCCCAATGATTGGGCGATCCGCTGCAACCTGGTCACGATCATCGATCAGGTGATGCGAGATTTTACGGCCGACCACATCTCAACCGGGGAAGCCCGCGAGTTGATGACCACCCTTCAGGAAAAGCTGGGAACGCCCCAACTCCAGTTCTTTCCTGGTGTGAGCTATCGTAACCTTTTAATCTATCGAGGTGGGGACAAGCCGGCGCCGTTTTCGCGTGACACCGTGACCGTTCCCCCTCACGACCTGACCGATCAAAGCGTGATTGACGCTTATCCCCGCGGTCCCGGCAGTGACTTGTTGACTCGGTTAATGTGCGAAAGCGCGGAAATCTTTGCCAACCACCCGGTCAATGTGGCCCGGCAAAAGGCGGGAAAGCTCCCAGCTACGAATATCTGGCTGTGGGGACTTGGGGGAGCCCCGCAGTTACCGCCGTTTCAACAACGATATGGGGTCACCGGGGCGATGATCACGGCGGTTGACCTTCTTCGCGGCCTGGCCGCCTTGTTCGGATGGCGACGGATTGATGTTCCTGGAGCAACCGGTTACATCGATACAGATTACGCCGCCAAGGGACGCTACGCTATTGAAGCCCTAAAAGAAGTGGACCTAGTATGCGTTCACATCGAAGCCACTGACGAGGCCTCGCACGAGGGTGACGCCGAGGCAAAAATCCAAGCCCTAGAGGCGATCGATCAGAAAATCGTGGCCCCCTTGTGGGAGGCCCTTCAAAGTTATGGGGATTATAGGATTCTTGTTTCACCCGATCATCCTACGCCACTCAGGTTGAAAACTCACGCCCACGGCTACGTTCCCTTTGCGATTGCTGGGACGGGGATTCCCACCAGTGGCGCGACGGGCTACAACGAGCGGACGGCGGAAGAATCGGGGATTATCTTTGAAGAGGGTTGGCGTGTGATGGAGTATTTCCTTCGGGGTGAATCGCCACCTTGAGTGGCTGCTCACGACAGGTTCGTGACCACCAGCAGGGTACTTGATTGGGTGAAAGAGATTCCTTTTTGGAATACGCAGTTAGAAACAGTTGAGTCAAAGATTGGAACAAGGATTGCGCACAATGGCAGTGTTAGTTCAAAAGTTTGGTGGGACAAGTGTCGCCGATGCAGAAAAAATCCTAGCGGCTGCCCGAAAAGCCATTCGGGCCAAGCTTCAGGGTTATCAGGTTGTGACCGTTGTCAGCGCAATGGGTCACACTAGCGATCATCTAATCGAATTGGCGAAGCAAATCGACCCTGAGCCTCCGGCCCGGGAAATGGATATGCTGCTTTCGACTGGCGAGCAAGTCAGCGTTGCCCTCATGGCCATGGCAATCCACCGCCTAGGGCATCGGGCCATCAGTATGACGGGGGCCCAGATGGGCATTTACACGGATAGTACCCACACCAAGGCCCGCATTCGATCCATCTCTACAGACCGGATTCGACAACTGCTCGACGAGGGCAATATTGTTATTGCGGCAGGATTCCAAGGGATCACCGACACCGCCGATATTACGACCCTGGGACGTGGGGGAAGCGACACCACGGCGGTTGCCCTAGCTGCGGCGTTACGGGCGGAAACCTGCGAGATTTACACGGATGTCGATGGCGTCTATACGACCGATCCCCGACTGGTCCCAGAAGCCCGCCGAGTGAGCCGCATCAGTTATGACGAGATGCTCGAATTGGCGACGGCGGGGGCCGGGGTGATGCACAATCGCTCCATCGAGTTTGCCAAGCGGTTCTCAGTGCCCGTCCACGTACGGAGTAGTTTCAGCGACTTGCCGGGAACCATCATTTCGTGGACGCCAGAATCGCGGGACGTTCCTGTGTGCGGGGCGGCCGCGATCCTTAAGGAAGCACGCATCACCGTTCGTGGTGTGCCCGATAAACCCGGCAATGCAGCCGTTATTTTCTCGCGTTTGGCTGCCCGGAATATTCCCATGGACATGATCGTGCAAAACGTGGCGGCAGGCGGTCGGGCGGATATCTCCTTCACGGTGTTTCAGGAGGAGCTTCCCGCCGCCTTGCGGGTTGTGGAAGAGACAGCTCGCGAAATCGGCGCCGAGGGTGTGACCTATGATGAAAATGTTGCCAAGGTCTCGGTGGTTGGTTTGGGAATGGCCAAACAACCGGGCGTGGCCCAACGGATGTTCCGGGCCTTGGCCGATAAGGGAATCAATATCCTCATGATCACGACCAGTGAGATCAAGATTTCCGTGCTGGTGCAACGGGATCAGGCCGTGGAGGCTTTACGCACGGTCCACCAAGCCTTTGAGCTGCACAAGGAACCGCCGAGTGTGGCCGAGGAAAGCCGCCCGGAGGTCGTCGCCAACGACCGCGAACGGATTATCGGTCGCCTTCACGGTATGGAAGACCTTGTCATCGAGTCGATTTGTTTGGACGAAACCCAGGGATGTGTCACGCTTAGCGAGATTCCCGATCGCCCCGGCCTTGCTGCCAAGCTGTTTCGCCAGGTGGCGGATAGGAACATCGTCGTCGATATGATCGTGCAAAGCGTGGGGCGAGAAGATAAAGCCATGATGAGCTTCACGGTACCACAAGGGTCGTACGAGGAGGCCATGACAGCGTGCCAGGCCTTTGCCGAAGAGATTGGGGCCGCACCACCCACGGGTCGCCCGAGTGTTGCCAAACTGTCGATCCTCGGTACCGGGCTTAAGAGCCACATTAGTGTGGCCGGTCGCACCTTCCAGGCCCTCGCTGCTGCCCAAATCAATGTGGAAATGATCAGTACCAGCGAAGTTCGCCTGAATGTCGTGGTAAGCGGCGATACGGGACGGCAGGCCCTCGCCGTACTACGCCGTGAATTCGCCCCAGAACTCATCGAGTGACGCCGGCAACCAGCTTTTAGCTCCGTAAAAATCAGATACGGTGGGGACACGCAATGGTGCGATGTCCCCACCGTGATTGCATATTTCCCTGGTCAAACAGGTATTGATCTTACTGGTTTTAAGGGGTGGCCCCGTCCCGTAAGCCACTCAGTTCCCGCCGAGTACGAATCTCATCCACGATCCGCTGGATAACCTGCTCTTTACTCCTAGCACCACGACTAGAACCCCCGAGACGCGTTAACACCTCTTTCAGTTGCTCCAATGTCAATCCTGAATCCCGCAGTGCGCCTTCAATCTGCCCAATGGGAAGGGTCATCAGATGGTCTTTGAACTCCTCGAGATCGACTACTTTTTTGACACTCCGCTGCGCTTGACGCGACGATCTGGCTCTGCCGGCCGACTCGAAGGGCTTCAAGAAATCCCTGACGCGATCAAGTGACTCAGGAATACGCCTATCTATCATCTGTTCCCGGGTGGGGATCTTTTCAATCGCAACACGCAAATCCTGCAAAAACCCTATAATCTGCTGCACCGATGTAGTGACTTCGTTCCGGAACTCCTCAGTCGGTAACAAGTTAAAAACGCCACTAAGCTCTTCAAGCACCTCTAACGTCGAAGCTGACTGCCTTTTGGCCATAATCCATCCTTTCACATTGACATTGGGAAACACTCCTACGAAGCGCCCTGGAAAAGGGCGTCCTTTTATTTCATTGCCACTGTCTCATAGCTCACCGCTATGACAGCGTCTCAGGTATTCTTCGGTAATGGCTTCGTATTCCCGCCGTTCCGCCGCCATGGCTGGATTGTTTCCCCGCGCATGCCACACGGGGAGATTCTGCTCCGCTGCCTCGCTGTAGCCGATCAATTCTGTGGTGGCTGTAGCGAAAACTGGATCAGCCAAACTACCCTCGCCAATATAACTCGATAGATCCTCACGCAGCCGGTTGAGCACGTCCTGATGCTGGCCTGCCCGACGCATTTTAACAGCAATAATACCGGCAAACCGGGCAAACGAAACCTCTCTCCCAAGGATGGCCGCCACTCGCCGAATCCGCTCGCGGATATCTCGTATCTTACGAATGAGGATGGGCACCCCAACCGACGAAAGGTGTTCCGGAACCACGGTAATGACATACCAGTCAGAGGCGGCCAGGGCATTCTGGGTCATCAAATAGAGATTGGGCGGGCAATCGATGAGGATATCGTCATACTCGCTGCGGACTTCATCAAGTGCCAGACGCAAAAAGTCCCATTCTCGCAACACGCGCTCCGCCACCTGTTCCAAGACCTGAAATGCGTTCCCCGTCCGCGCGGCAGAAACAGTCGGCAGTATTCCCCCAATATCTTCGCCCAGCATATCCAGATCACACGGGAGCAGGTCGAGATTCCTCAGCGGACCGTTGTTCAACTGAATCGGCTCGCGGACGATGAAATCCCGTGTACCCAGGCGGCTCTCCTGCCGAAATCGACGATAAAGATCGCGAATTGTGCCCTGTTGGGTCCGAAATTGATTGTACCGGTCATAGCTCATACAAAGCAGCGAAAGATTCGACTGAGGATCAATATCGACCAGCAACACGCGATGACCATGATGCTCGGCTAAACTACACCCGATGTGATAAGTCGTGGTCGTCTTGCCCACTCCGCCTTTGTAGTTGATAAAGGAGACGATCCGCGCCTCGCCCATTTCTCAGCTCCTCGAATCAGACAGCATGAACTTTAACGTCGTTCGTGCGTTGTGGTCACCTGGTGATGGCTTTCCAAAGCCCCTAGATGCAACCAGCGTAACGGGGCTTTTTTGGGCGGTCAACTGTGCATTTCAGCCGTGCGGTCCGCGGTGTACTTCCTTGAGGTCCTCAAGTTCTTTACAATGGCCGACATTGAATTAAGGTATCCCCGGAAAAGCAATGTTCTCAGCCTTGCTCAACTTTACGGAGAACCTTTGAGCTGGGCAGCACCGAACGTTCACACATCAGATAACGCCGTAGGGAAGATCCGCGTGAATCTACGGTAGTCCTTGCAATGCATGATTGCGGAATGAGGCGGCAAATCATGAAGTATTTCCTGACTATCCTAATCACGCTGGTTACTTGCTGGATTTCTTCGCCGACCTGGGGTGAAACCATCTGGCAGGAGGGTGAAAACCCTGCCAGCCACAAGATGAATCGGCACCCCTGGTGGTACGATCAGGTCAAAAAGGAACATCTCTCGGGCGGGGATTGGATTAGCAATTTTTCCGAAGAAAAAGAGGGAACGGTGGAGTATTCGGTGAGCCTGAAGGATGGCGGCGATTACGTCCTCTGGCTCCGCATCAATCCTGTGAGAAGTCGCGTTTCTTTGAGCGTCGATGGTTCGCCGTGGCGAGAGTTGGACCTCTCTGCGGCCACGCAAGTTGTTAACATTGCGGCGGACAACAAAATTGACCTCCGTTTTATTGGTTGGGTTAATGCGGGAAGGTTGACGTTATCTCGCGGAGACCACACGCTGGCGTTTCGCTTCCACAGTGAACTTCAAAATCATGGGGGCTTAGATGCCTTTGTGCTCACGAATGAACCATTTTCACCGAGCGGCCTGGCACGTCCCGGTACGGCGGAGACTCGAGCCGATGTCGTTACAGAGATTGGAACCTGGCCCTTTGAACCGAGTGTGGATCCAATCCGCGCGGGGGCGCTCCTCGATCTTCGCTCTTTGAACGAACAAACGGCTGGAGAAAAGGGATTCATCCGGCTTTCTGAAGACGGAATGAGTTTTCTCCGCGGAGACGGCCAACCGATTCGCTTCTGGGCGGTCGTGGATTATGGCTGGCGCATGGAACCCGATGTAATGCGTCGTCACTTGCGGTGGCTAGCGAAATTGGGGGTAAACATGGTCCGCGTGCACGCCCAACTCTGCGTGGAGAAGGAAGGGGCCAAACTCACCGATGTGGACGAAAAAGTCATCGATCAAATTCAGCGATACGTTGCCGAGTGCAAAAACCACGGAATCTATGTCACGATTTCTCCCTATTGGTCTCACACCAGCAAAATCCCGGCCAGTTGGGGACTGGACAGTTACACAGGGCAGTCCGGTCCAGAGGGCTTGATTTTCTTTGAGGAAAAACTTCAAGATGCCTACAAGACTTGGGTGAAAGAGTTATACACACGCCCCAACCCTTACACGGGCATTCCCCTTTCTCAAGACCCTACGGTCGCTATTATCCAGGTGCAGAATGAGGACAGTATCCTCTTCTGGACATCACAGAATATCCGTGAGCCGTTCGCCGGAAAACTGCGGCGACTGTTCGGCCGATTCCTTGTCGAGAAATACGGTTCGCTGGAAAAGGCCCAAGACGCTTGGGGGGATGCCCGTCACAAACAAGACGATTTTGCCTCAGGCGAAGTCGGCATGGAAATCATTTGGCGGATGACATCGCAGGCCCCAAAGCCCAACGCTGCCTGGGCCAAGCGCCTTGCCGATCAACTCGAGTTCATGAGCCGACTTCAACATCAGTTTTACGCGGACATGGCCAAATTCTATCGCGAGACGCTGGGCTGCAAGCAACTTCTCAACGCAACAAATTGGCGGACGGCCGACCCTGTGCTCCTTGAAGACTGTGAGCGCTGGACCTACACGGCCATGGACGTGGCGGCCTTGAACCGCTACACCGGCGTCATTCATGTGGGGCCCATGAACGGCTGGCGAATCGATCCCAACCATTATTACATCAGCCAATCGTGTTTACTCAATCCGGAGGAATTTCCGGGCGCCGTCAAACAGACTGTCGGCCAGCCGATGATCCTGACCGAAGTGGCCTGGGTCCATCCGGCCCTTTATCAGACAGAGGGGCCGTTCCTGGCTGCCGTGTATATGTCTTTGACGGGGGTCGATGCCTTTTACTGGTTTAGCTATGGGGATGAATTCTGGACGGCCGATCCCGTCTGGCCGTGGTGGAAGGTCGGGGGACTGAACTCGCTTAAGAAATGGGAAGGTTCGGTACCGACTCAAGCGGGAATGTTTCCTGCGGCAGCGCTGGCCTACCGCTTGAGCTACATTCGAGCTGCGGAGCAGCCCGCCGTCTATGAAGAGCGGAGCCTTCAGGGAATGTGGGAAAGGCGCGTGCCCATCATAGCAGAAGCTGGCAAATTCGATCCCAACCGCGACCCCGGGGATTTCGCGCCCCAGTCACCGATCAGACAGGAAGTCGATCGCCTGGCATTCTTTGTCGGACCAGTCCATGTCAAATTCGAAGGCGATGAAAAAAATAGCCGAATGTTGGATCTATCCAAGTTTATTGATCGCAAAAAGGGAATCGTGCGGAGTATGACGGGCGAAATCTCGCTCGATTTTCGCAACGGCGTGTGCACCGTTAACACTCCCAAGTGCCAGGGTTGCACGGGTTTCCTGAAACAGGGAGGTAGTCGCTTCTCGTTTGATGACATGACAATCGTGTCGGAAAACGATTACGCCACGATCATGGTGGTGACGATGGACAACCGTCCCTTGCGTGATTCCGAAAAGGTCCTTGTCCAAGTAGGTACTACGGCACGAATGACGGGCTGGACGGAG
Organism: Planctomycetota bacterium; assembly: GCA_029549885.1. Classification (GTDB taxonomy): domain Bacteria; phylum Planctomycetota; class Planctomycetia; order Pirellulales; family Thermoguttaceae; genus Thermogutta. Next base: position 2,525 of record JAKPII010000119.1, on the reverse strand, counting down.
CGCGACGCAGAGTTTGAATCGGGCGGCCAAAAGCTCCGCGGCAAACAGATCGTCGATACCGGTCGGCCACCGTGGCGATTGGCAGAAAACCGAATTAAGATGACCGTCAAGAATTCCGGATTAGGGCGGGCTGTGGTGCTCGATGTGGACGGTTATCCCCGTCAGGACCTTCCTTTGCAACGGCAAGGAGATGGTCTGACTCTGGAAATGCCACGGGATTGCTTGTATGTCATCTTGATGAAGTGAGAAAGATTGTTTGTCGATCATATAGGCCGGGCACAGCTCGGATAGATATTTTCGTCTTACCCCACCAGCATATAAAGGAACCATCCTGTGAAACGGCATAACGAACGAGCTGCAAATCACGAGGCGTTGCGGCATTCACGACGGGGGTTTCTGGCGATCACGGCCCAACTGGCTGCCTTCGGATTCGTCGGCTGTGGCAGAGTCACGGCCTGCGCCGAAGATTCGGTCAGCTTGTTCGATGGTCGCTCGATGGAAGGATGGCGGGCATCGGAAAACAAAGACAGTTGGCGGGTGGAAGGAGGCTGTCTTGTGGCCGACGGCCCACGGAGCCACCTGTTTTACGAAGGCCCCGTGTGCGACCACAACTTCCGCAATTTCGATCTCACGCTTGAAGTCCTGACCAAGCCCGGGGCCAATTCCGGCGTTTTTATTCACACGCAGTATCAAGAGACCGGTTCCCCAAGCGCCGGTTATGAGGTTCAGATCAATAATTCTTATCCCATGGTGGGCGACAATCCGGAATTTCGCCGCACGGGGGGACTGTTTGCGGTCCAAGACGTTTTTAAGGCCTTTTTGCCGGATGATCAGTGGTTCCAGATGCGGATCCTGGTAATCGGCAAGCGGATTCGTGTCTGGGTCAATGAGTTCTTGATGGTGGACTATGTCGAACCAGAATCCCCGCCTCGGATGAAAAATCGTGTGGGGCGACGGCTTTCCCGCGGCACGATTGCCCTGCAAGCCCACGATCCCAATAGTCGCATTCACTTTCGTAACATTCGTATCCGCCCCTTGCCGGATCAAGCAGACCCCTTTGCGGACCCCCGACCGGATGTCTCACCCTACGGCATAACGGAGGGCCTCATTGACCGCCTGTCCATGTCGGCCATTCCGGCTACCGATTTCCATATCCACCTCCGGGGCGGGATGACCGTGGAGAAGGCCATCGAGCGACAGGCCGTCACCGGCATCAATGCTGGGGTGCTGGAAAACCACGGGCGCGGTTGGCCCCTGGACAATAATGAAAAACTTGCGGCTTTCTTGGAGAGTGTGGCAGGACGCCCCGTATTCGTGGGGATCCAGGTCAACGACCGTGATTGGGCGGAGGTGATCGATCCTAAACTTCTCGATCAGCTCGATTACGTGCTTGCCGATACCATGATCATGCCCATGCCGGATGACAACAGTCCACCGGTCAAATTGTGGCAGACGGATCAATATACCATCGACGATCCCGAGGCGTGGATGGAACGGTACATGAAGCACAATCTGCGGGTCCTCTCGGAGCCGATTACCATCCTCGCCAATCCGACCTGGCTGCCCAAACCCATCGAACATCTTTATGACAAGCTTTGGACCGAGGAACGGATGCGGCTACTCATTGAGACGGCTGTCAAACGGGGTATCGCCCTCGAGATCAATGCGGGCAAGTATCCTCCCGAGAAGTTTATCCGCCTGGCGCGGGAGCTAGGGGCCAAATTTACCTTGGGAACCAATAACTTCGACGATCGTCCGATCTCACTTGCCCGCTGCTTTGACATGATCGACCGTGTGCAGTTACAGGGTCGAAACTTCCTTTTGTTGCGGCCGAAGGACAAACAAGTGGGATAACCGACGCGGGCCTTTGGTGGTTCCCGGCCTGGCAGCGTCTGCGCGGGCACTTTTGGGAAGCGCTGGTGCGATTGTCCCAATGTTGCTTAGGGAATGTTCCATTTTGCCAGGAAATCCCCTTTACATTTTCTTGGTGCTTTTTTAGAACCATCAAGAGATCGTTGTGTTGAGGTCCAGCCGCGAGGATAAGGATTTGGGGAAGCGTTAGAAAGGAATGATCAGTGGTCAAGCGAGCACCAATCGCCCGCATCTGCGTTTTTTTCTTTATCACGGTGATGGGCGTGGCGGCAGACCTTACGACAAAGGCGTGGATCTTTAATCGTCTGGGAATGCCCGGCGAGAAACCCGTCTGGTGGGTAATTCCTAACGTCTTCGGCTTTCAAACGAGTCTCAACGAAGGGGCCTTATTTGGCATGGGGCAGGGCATGACCCGTTGGTTTGCTGCCCTCTCTGTGGTGTTCGCCGTGGGGATTGTCGTGTGGTTTTTCCGCGGGGGTGCCGGCCACAGTTGGTGGATGACGACGAGCCTTGCGGCCATTACCGCCGGGATTTTCGGAAACCTCTACGACCGTCTTGGTCTTCATGGCCTAAGATGGCATGAGGCCGATGGGCTTCACCAGGTGGGTGACCCCGTTTATGCCGTCCGGGATTGGATCCTAGTAATGATCGGT
>JAKPII010000110.1 GCA_029549885.1 Planctomycetota bacterium | reverse complement strand
CGGGAGTGGGGGATTCACCGGATGATTGCGTTTTTCCCAAGGTTGACGTCCGCACCGAATTTGGGCGAGAAGTTAAGACAAAGTGTCGTGTTCCTTTAATGACAGGGGCCTTGGGGTCAACGTTTGTCGCCGCAAAATACTGGGATTCACTGGCCATCGGGGCAGCCCTGTGCGGTTTTCCGATCGTGATTGGGGAAAACGTTGTAGGCGTTGATCCCAAGTCAGTGTTCAAGAACGGTCGCGTGGTGGAGTCGCCGGAACTTGATCGCCGCATCCAATCGTTTCTTCGCTACTATGATGGTCACGGCGCCATTATCGTCCAAATGAATGTCGAGGATAGTCGAAATGGAGTGGCTCAGTACCTCAGCGAGAAATATGGTGATCAAGTCATTCTGGAGTTGAAATGGGGACAGGGCGCGAAAGATATCGGGGGTGAAATCCAGGTGACGGATATCGAATATGCCCGCTTTCTGAAAGACCGCGGCTACCTTATCGATCCAGACCCCTACGACCCCACCACTGAAGCCGCGTATCGGAAAGGGGCCATACGCTCCTTTGCACGCCACAGCCGTCTAGGTGCATCGAACTTCCATTCTGCAGAGCAAGTTTACGAAGATTTCCTCAACTCCATCGCCTTCTTCCGCAGCCTGGGATTTAAGCGGATTACCTTAAAGACGGGCGCCTACGGGATGGAGGCCCTTGCCTTAGCCCTCCGTTGCGCTGCCGATGCCAAACTTGATCTGCTCACCGTCGATGGTGCCGGCGGAGGAACAGGGATGAGCCCATGGAACATGATGGAATACTGGGGTATCCCCTCCTTGCCGCTCCACAGTAAGACCTACGAGTACTGCCAAATCCTTAAACAACGTGGTATCCAACCTCCCGACATTGCGCTTGGTGGCGGGCTCGGCCGAGAAGACCACATCTTCAAGGCCCTTGCCATTTGTGCACCGTTTACGAAACTTGTGTGCATGGGCCGCGCCATGATGATACCGGCGTTTTTGGGAAGCAATATCGAAGGCGTCCTGCGGCCCGAGCGTCGCAAGCAAGTCAACGGCAATTGGGACAGTCTGCCGCCTAGCGTCGCCGAAATCGGCACAAAACCCGAGGAAATCTTCGTAGCTTGGGAAACCGTGAAAAATAAGGTCGGTACAGAAGAGATGAAGAACATCCCGTTTGGGGCCGTGGCCGTTTGCTGCCTCGTTGATAAACTCATCGCAGGCTTGCAACAACTCATGGCCGGGGCACGGCGGTTCAGTCTTCCGGCCATCCGACGCGAGGATTTGATGGCAGCCAATCGTGAAACGGCCGAGGTAACGGGAATACCTTACATGCTCGACGCACAAAACGACCTGGCCCTCGCCATTCTGAAAAAGTAACCTTTGCCTAACTTTTAGGGATCACGTTTCGCCCGGTGATAGGCTCGGCCCGTCACCGGGTTTTTGTTTGGTCACAAACGTTTCATAACATTGCGATGCCCGAAGCAATTGCGATCACAACGCCGCACGCTGGTAGGAGCAACTCTTATGCCCGCTTTACCTTCTCCAACGAGCATTCCATCATGAAAGGCGGTTCGGCGGGTGGCTATCCGCACGGAAATCTAGGCAAGATATGCCGAATGTACCGACCCGATCCAGCAGTTTTGGAATTACGCCAACATGCGTTACAGAAATCGCTGAACGCCTTCACGTTTTTTTGACGATAGTCGTTACCAGTCACACAGTTCGTACAGCAGTCAGAATCGTCCCCGCTAGTGGGGGATTTCACCCCCGGAGGTGGCCGTGATCACCGCTAATTATCGAAAGCTTGCCAAGGCGGCGGTTGTGGGGCTTGTGTTGTGTTGTGGTTGGACTATCGCCAGTCTGGCTTGGGGTCAAGAGGGCCTTTCGTCCTCTCCCCCGGAGAGCGCAAGTGCGGCCGCCGCCGGTTCGACCTTGGCCACCGAGCAACCTTGCCCGGTTGGCGACCCTTGTCATTGTCTTTGTCATCACGGCCATCAGGGCTGTTTGGCACGATATATGTCGGCGGTGGGTGGCTTCAATTGCAGTTGTCGGGGAAGTTATAAGTTCCCCGTTCCCCCGCAATACACCTACCACTGGCCGGGTCTGTACAGCCAACAGTTGATGACATCCTACCAAAGCCCATATCGCTATCCTTTGCTCAAGTTACCCCCGTGGATGGAAAAAAGGCCGAACGCGGACGTCCCTCAAAACGGAGCGTTAATGCCATTGATGCCCTCACCCGGGGAGAAGCACGCTCCGAGTAACTCGGGCGGGTAGTTTTTGCGAGAAGACAGCACAAGGGAGTATGACGCTGAGTCGGTAAGTCGAAACCGATTCCACCAGAGGAGAGTCAACTTTCTCTGACCAAGGTCGGTCAGGTTTGATATCAAGGATGAGACCATGACACGGATGAAGTGGCTCCAAGAGGCTCAGCCGTTAACGGTGATTCGCTGGGCAGCGTTCGCTTGCGCGGTGATCTTTTCGCTAGGATTGGCTTATGGCTTGTGGCAGACCACCGGTCATTTTTTCGTTCAAGCAAACGAACCCGGAGGGCAAAGTAGCGTTCCTATCCGTCTTGAGGTGGGAACCGTCCAGCCGTTAAGTAACGCAGCACCTTCGAGTCAGCCATCGGCAGAGGAACCGCTCGTCAAATTGTCGATTCAACCGACCATCAAGAGAGAAATCAACAACGCACCACGCCCAGCGCAAAACGGCTCATCGGCCCCAACGAGCAAGCCAAATGACAGCAAGCCAAATGACCAGGATGAAATCTGGATCGAGTCGGATAAACCTCAAGAACAGTCGGCAGCCTCGAACAAAGCGATGGGCGAGATTTGGGTCGAAGAAGACCAACCGGGCAACAGCCTCCCAGCCGTTGCCGCGGTACCAACTCCCGAAAAGCCAAGCAAGGACTTGGTGGAAGCCCGTCCCGCCACTGCCTCCCCCCAGGAACAGTGCCGCATTGTCCTTGGAAATTCAGAGAGCACCGTATTACGAATCGCCAAGGCCCATGTGGTTCGTCCGTCCGTCAGTGAATCGGCCTCAAATCAGCCGGTGGCGAAAGAACCCCCTGTTCCCAGCCCATGGGCAGGCAGCCTTGTTTTACCCGAAAACTCGCCCGATGTCCTCCGCAAGAGCCGGGAGATCACTGAGCTATATCAAACTTTCACCATTGGCGGGACAGCTATCTTTGTAAAGCGGGCTGAATCGAAGCGGCCCCTTTCGTCCGGCGAAGTTCCCCTGTCCCCGGAACCTGCGGCCCACGATGAGGTGACATTAACTTCGGCCGAGGCGCAAGTCGGGCAGGGGACAAAAGAAGAAAAGGAACCCGCCCGTGAGGCCGTGGTCGTCGGATGGGAATTCCCGGGGCAAACAACTGAGTCTCCCAAAGTCGATTCCACGACGCTGGCCATCACGTCCGCCAAGCCCGTGTTTTCTCAGCGGGATCGGCTGGCCCAGCGCGATGTTCATTGGGAGACAATGCCTATCCAAAGGCCTATCGGGCTTGCCAGTCCGCAGCCCGACGGGCAGGAGCAAGACGATCAGAAGTCCTCGTCGGGGGTTGTAGGCTCAAGTCGCACACCGTCTTCGGCAGCGACTCAAGAGACTGAAAACAAGGACCGCCGCGTTCAGCCGCTGGTGACCTCCCAAAATGACGTGAGATCCGAGAACACGCTCGTAAAAGTCAGTGAGTTTTCCAATCAGTCGGTGCCATCGCCGCGGGCAACCTTGGCCAGTCAAGAAAACCAACCGCAGTCCAACCAGAATCTGGTGGAGGTTGTTCCCAATGAATCTCGCGGGGAGGAACCATCCTTTGAAATTATCGAGGAATCCGGTGAGCTGACGGTCGTTGTCCGTCGCAGCAAACTCCTACGGACAAAAGTGGACGTTTACCGCACGGCTGTGGTGGACTCCGGTATCTGTGATGTGGTCCAGTTCACCCCGCGGGAAATCTCGATTTTAGGCAAAAGCCAGGGGGCTACTCATGTGACGTTCTGGTTCCAAGACGAGCGCTATCGGCCGGTCACGTACCTTGTGCGAGTTACCCCCGACCCTGAAGTCGAAAAACAGCAGACCGAGCGTTACGAATTGCTGGAGTCACACCTGGCGAAGCTTTTCCCCGAAAGCAAGGTCGACTTGGTGGTCGTCGGCGACAAGCTGGTCGTTCGCGGCCAAGCCCGTGATGCCGCCGAGGCGGCCCAGATCATGGCCATTATTCGTGGAGAGCTTGTGAGGGCACGGGGCGTGATGGAGGGACAGGCTTCGGACCCGGTAGGACGGGAAGCGGCTGGTCAGGCCTTACCGGCGATTCAGGTGATCAATATGTTACGGATCCCCGGTCCGCCACAGGTGGCACTGAAGGTTAAGATTGCGGAGTTGAATCGCACGGCCGCCCGTAACTTCGGTGTCGATATGAGCCTGAATTTCGATCAAGGGAAGTTTCTCATTCAGTCGTTACTAAACCTTTCGTCCGGCGGCAGTGCCTCGATCCTTGGGAACTTCGATGGAGGGGATCTAAAGTTCGGCCTGCACTATCTGGAAGAACACGGCGTGGTACGCCTGCTCAGCGAGCCAACGTTGATTACCCTAAGTGGCCGCCCGGCTACCTTCATCGCCGGTGGCGAGTTTGCCGTGCCCACAACCGTGGGCGTGAATGGGGTGGGAGCGGTTACGACCGACTTCCGTGCCTATGGTGCCATCATTACGTTCCTGCCTACGGTGCTCGACAAAGACCTAATCCGGTTGGAAGTGGCACCCGAGTTCAGCCAGCTTGATACAAAAAACAAGGTCAACGGCACACCGGGCTTGCGGACGCGGGCCGTGACCACAACCGTCGAAATGCGAGAAGGACAAACCTTGGCCATCGCTGGTTTGCTCGACGATTCTATGACCGGCAATAACCAGGGCGACCTGCCCATCTTCAACCAAATCTTTGGACGACGAAGTCTGAGCCGCAACGAGACGGAGCTCATAATCCTTGTGACACCTGAATTGGTTCACCCCATGGAGCCGGAAGAAGTCCCGCCGTTGCCAGGTTTCGACGTAACAGAGCCGACCAATCACGAGTTCTACATCAAGGGTCACCTCGAAGGACGCCCAACGCAGGAATACGACAGCACCACCTGGCCACGGTTACGGCGACGCTACAACGCGGGTGGTCCGGCCAGGATTTCCGGGCCGTTCGGTCACGGGGAGTGAAAGAGTCTCACACGCTTAGGAATAGATCAAATCATCGCGAAAGATCATCAAGCAACTCACATTCGGGACAATTGCCATGGATGGTTATCAACGTTTGCGTCACCGAGGACTTAGTGGTAGCCTGCCCAGTATGGATGCTGCGGGATTGGCCAGCCTGTCGGCCAGACCCACATGGCTGTCGCGTGGGAGATGGGCGACGGGTCTCACTCTTGCCATTGCCCTGGTCGTGACAGGTTGCCATACGCCCAAGGTCTCCCACGAAGCGAAGATGGGACCGGTTTACGACCGGCCGTTTCCACTCGGGCAAGTGACCGACGCACATTGGGAGACCATGCAAACCAACGCCGAGGCCGCCGATTTCATCTTCTACGACCACGAGTTCGTGGGAGAGACGGCGGAATTGACGCCCTTGGGTCGTAAGCACCTCCTGTCAGTTGCCCTTCGCCTCGAACACGTGCCTTTCCCCATTGTGGTGGAAGAATCGCCACGCGGTGAAAATCCCCAATTGGACGAGAGTCGTCGGCAGACGATTATCAACCAATTGGCCCAATTAGGCCTTGATCGCACCATGGTCGAGGCCCGCACCGTTGTGGCACCCGCCTTCACGGAAGGATTGTCAGCCATCGAAGGTGAGGCGGCCTATTACCGGACACTCATGGACGGTAATTACGGCGTTGGTTCTTACGGCAGCCTCGGCCGGGGCTTCGGCGGCTGGCGGCGGTAAGGCATCACGCAGAGGAACGCCGAAAAGGCAGCTTACTTCGATCTAATGAAGACGTCACAGTTCGACCTAACGGCCTGGTGACCTGGCAGTTCACCCACGGGCCGTGTAGGCCTCTGCGAACTCCAGAACCCAGCGATCCACCGTTTCTTTAAAAGCGGACAGGTCGGCCTCGGCCAGCGGTTGATAGAAGCTGCGATGAAAAAGCTCTTTATCACGGACGGTGGCTTTTCCCACCAGATCGAGAACGTAGTACTCCGAGAATGGCCGGACTACCAGTTCTAGCCGGCTAAAGCGCTGTTGGGGGCTTTCACCCCGTCGCCATTGTAATTCATCCCGACTGACGGCACTCCCCCAGCCCCTTTCTGAAAATACCGATTCCAATGTGAAGCCAGGCAGATGCTCGATCAGCTTCTTGAGGCACTGCTCAATATACTCCGTCAGTTGCAGCCGCAGATCGCTATGACGTGTTCGAAGCTCCTGCTCAGTCAGGGCGCGCCGGATCTCGGCCTCCGCACGTTGCTTGCGGATTTGTTGACCACGTTCAATGGCTTTTTGCAATCGTTTTTCGAAATCGGTCATGGGACGATAAATACCTCGGCGCGACCGTTCCATTTCAAGGATGAGCCACGATCCCGGCTACTTAGGCGACAACCCCATCAATTTTATCATAACTGGTCCGGGGAATGCTGCCTGGCGTCGGTAAGAAGCCAAGTGCTCCAACTCGAAACTTTCAAATGCCTTTGGGGTGTCCCAATACACCTGCCCCCAAGGCATTAATCTGCTTCGCTCAAAATACCGGCGGGAGCCTTGACAGGCAAATTGGCCAGCTCGGAAATTGACTCCGCTTCGTCGATCACGGTCTGTTCAATGACCCGAATTGTCCGCCAGTGGCCCTGGAGGAATCGCACGAGGTAAATTACGCCTAGGGCACAGGTCCACAAGGTGATGACAACCCACGAGAAGGTGATCCCGGCGCTCCAGGACGTGATTCCCCACCAGATCAAAACCGTTGGAATAGGCGACATCACCAGACCCACAAGCAGAATAAACCGCGTATCTCCGGCACCCCGCAACGCCCCGGAAAAGACGAGATTCATCGCGTCAAAGATGCAGTAAATCGCCACAAAGCGGAGTAGAACGATCACCAATTCCCGTAATGGGGCAAACTCGGCGGGATCGTGTCCGGCGCCGTAGGCAACAAGGAAGACATCGGGCGCAGCCACGTAGATAATCGCTAAAACCGCTGTGTAGATCACAGCCAGGTGAAAGGCCGTCCAAGTGGCTACCGCAGCCCGCCGCGGTCGATTGGCCCCCAACTCCTGACCAACCAACGTCGTCACGGCAATTGACAGCCCGATAGCGGGCACAAAGGCCACACTGTTGACATTGATCGCCAGATTTGTGGCCGCCGTGGCCATTTCACCGAGCCGTCCCACGAGAAGCAAAAATCCGGTGAAACCGGCCCCCTCTAAAAGCCACTGTAGCCCATTCGGCCCGCCAAACCGCCAAAGACGACGGAAAAGGGGCCCTTCAAACCGCCAGGCATCGCGCAGGCAGTATTCATCGTACCTACTGCCAGACATCAGAACCCCGTACCACACGACTTTGGCCCATTGGGCAACGGTGCTGGCCCAGGCCGCTCCTTCCACTCCTCCCTCGGGAAAGCCCAGATGACCGAAAATCCAAAGATAGTCCAGGACAAGATTCAATAAGGCGGCGCCTGTATCGACGATCATGACCGTCCGGGTGTCGCCGCGTCCCGTGAAAAAGCCGGCCTGGACGGACGAAAAGAGCATCGCCCCCACGGCGAGCATAGCGACCTGATAATATCGAGCCTCAAGCTCCGCCAACTCCGGCGGATGGCCAATCCACGAGAACATCTCGTACGCAAAAGGAATCGTCGCCATGAGAGGCGGAATGAATAGTAAGGCCGTCCAGTAGGCCTGCCCCAGGACCGGCCCCACCCGGTGGTAACGTTTGGCCCCCTGATACTGAGCCACGAAGGTGGTGACGTAGCTCACCAAACCCATTGCGAAGGCGGCCAACGTCCATTGGACCATTCCTGCGGGCAGGACGGCCGCGACAGCCCCGATGTCGTACCAAACGAGAAACATCCGGTCGGTGAAATTCATCACCGTCCACGAGGCGAATGAGATCACAAGCGGCATGGCGACGGTGAGGACCGTGCGGGCACCACACGGGCGTAGCCACCATCGACGCAGTCGCTTCAGCATAGAGACCCTCCTACGTGATGCAATTTCAACAGTCGGCAACTCCGTGATAACCCGCCCCGGTAACTGGTTTCCAACCTCCTAAGCCCTGCCCCAAATCTGACCCCAGCCCACCAAAATTGCCTGCGCTCGCGCGTGTCGGCGCAATACACGAATGACCATTGGTGTGCCGGTGACTGTACCGCTCGTTGAACAGGCCACCCCACAATGTGGGGTGAATTCGGAACTCAATTAGGGAGATGTAGCAATGATGGGTGCTTACTCCATTATAGCCAGCCGACTGGCTTTCGTCTGGTTGAGAGGCTTGGTTTGTCTATCAGCCGTGGTTACGCTTCCTCCCTTATTGGCGGGGGATATATCGCAGCAGGCAGCGAGTACCAAACCCAATGTGGTCTTCATTTTGGCCGACGATTTGGGCTATACCGACCTAAGTTGTTACGGGAGCAAATATTACGAGACGCCCAACATCGACCGCATGGCCGCCGAAGGGATGCGCTTCACCGACGGTTATACGGCTGGTCCCAACTGTCAACCAACGAGGGCTGCCCTTATCAGCGGGCAATATGGTCCCCGAACGGGTGTATACACTGTGGGATCCATCGAGCGGTTTCCCTGGCGGACCCGAACGCTACGGCCGGTAGATAACGTCGAAAAATTGCCGCTGGAAAAGATCACCCTCGCCCAGGCCATGAAACAGGCCGGTTATGCCACAGCCCTATTTGGGAAGTGGCACTTGGGTGAAGACGCCGAGCACCATCCTGCGGCCCGCGGCTTCGACGAAGCGATCGTCTCAGCAGGACAGCATTTCAATTTCAAGACAAACCCGCCGGTGACGTATCCCGAAGGCACCTACCTGGCCGATTTTTTAACGGACAAGGCTGTCGATTTCATTCGCCGCCACGCCAAGGAGCCTTTCTTCTTGTGCCTCCACCACTTTGCCGTCCATTCGCCCCACGAAGCAAAAGCGGACCTTATCAAGCGATTCGAGGGTAAACCACCGGCGGACGGTCACAAAAGCCCAGTGTATGCCGCAATGATCGCCAGTGTGGATGAAAGCGTCGGTCGAGTTCTTGCCACTCTCAAAGAACTCGGCCTCGACAACAATACATTGGTCATCTTCACCAGCGACAACGGCGGGGTTGGCGGGTACGAACGTTTGGGCATCAAGGGTGGGAGCATTACTGACAACGCACCCCTCCGCGGTGGCAAGGGGATGCTTTATGAAGGCGGCATCCGGGTTCCCTATATCTTCCGTTGGCCTGGGAAGATTCCCGCGGGGGCCGTCTGCGACGTGCCTATCCATAGTGTGGATCTGTATCCCACACTGCTGGAAATTGTCGGGGCACCCGCCCCGAAGGATTATGTCTTGGATGGTGTTAGCTACGCTCGGCTATTACAAACCGGCAACAAGGCCGATTTTCCCGACCGACCGCTGTTTTGGCACTTCCCTGGGTACCTGGGGGCTGGACAAGGCACTTGGCGGACCACACCCGTGGGGGTCGTGCGACAGGGTGAGTGGAAGCTCCTGGAGTTCTTCGAGGATGGCCATCTCGAACTGTACAACCTTCGCGAGGATATCGGTGAGGAAAACAACCTCGTCTCGCGGTACCCCGACAAAGTTGCAGCCCTTCACGCCCTGTTGAAAAAGTGGCGGGAAGAAATCAAGGCCCCGATGCCGACTCCGCATACGCCCGAACCAAGTGCTCAGTCGCAAAAGACCGAGACTCGACCGGGGCGTGGTCAAGGACGTCGCCAGCAGGCCAAACAACAGGCTCAACCCTAGAGTTCACCCCAAAAAGCCCCCTCTCCCTCCGGGAGAGGGTTGGGGTGAGGGCAAGCAATGGTTGGAGTGGATAAAGAAAACCGGCAGCAGTTCGAGCCACCCTCACCCCCGACCCCTCTCCCGCCGAAAGGGAGACGGGATATGGGATTGGCTCTTAAAGAACCAAGCCACTGGCGGAGCTGTTCGACCCATCGGGAAAGCTCCACCGTCGTCGCGACCCAAAAGGGGGACAGTGCGAAATTTTCGATCTGAAAAACCTAAGTGTGGTTCTCGCGGCCAGGGTGGCCTGTACGGGGGTAGAGCGGTCACCTGCTTCCATCAACATCTTGCTTTATGCCGGTTGGGGTTCGTAGCCACGAGGCCGGCCCCTTTATACTTCTTTCCATTGACCCGGAATGGGGACCGGATAGAATCCGCGTTCGTCGGGCAGAACGGGTGGCGGCGTTTCGGCTGTCATTTGGTCAATATTCGGGCAGAAAGTAAACTGCGATTGCATGGCCTCCTCCCAGGTGACAATCTGCCCGGAATGCACAGCCGCCCGGCCAATAATGGCGGCCAAATTCGCCAAAGCCGCCCGTTCCGCCTCGTTGTGTGGCTTATCGTTTCTGATGGCGTCAAAGAGATTGGCCCATTCCGCCTGCCAAGGCGTGAGTTGTTCCTTCGGGGCCTCCCAGAGGATGTTGTCCTCCTCGATCCGCTGATCTTTGAAGATGCGGACCGTGCCCACGTGCACAGCCCCCGAAAATTGCGCGGCCCGCTTTGTCCCGTGGATATACGTAGCGAAATGGTTGTAGCAGTTACTGGCGTACCGCACGACATCGATCCCCTGGGTGCCGTCAGGGAAGGTCCACTCGGCAAAGTAAGAATCGAAATTCTGGCTGCGATCGACACTGTTGGCAACCCGACCGCCTACACCGTGGGCACGAACAGGCCAGGAGTCCTTGATCCAACAAATTTCGTCAATCTGGTGGATGTCCATCTCGCTGAATAGTCCCCCTGAAACCCAGAAGAAGCGGAAGAAATTGCGAATCTGCCAGAAAAGCTCGGGGACATCTGCGGGTTTCGGCCCGAGGGGACCAACGGCTTCCATGCGGTACGCCCGCACAGAAATGATCTCCCCCAATTCGCCATCTTTGATTCGGCGGATCAGTTCGTGGCGATTCACGGAATGCCGGCATTGCAAACCGGCGGCCACTTTGATGTTCTTTTCCTGAGCGGCCTTACCAGCCGCAATCACCCGTCGCACCCCCACGGGATCACAGGCAAACGACTTCTCCATGAATACGTTGATCCCCTTGGACACAGCATATTCAAGCTGCA
>JAKPII010000035.1 GCA_029549885.1 Planctomycetota bacterium | reverse complement strand
ATCATCCCCGACCCCTCTCCCGCCGAACGCGTGAGGGGAGATTATGGGATGGGCTCTTAAGTGGTCCAGTCTGCGTGGAGTACCATTTATGCGTTGGCTTGTCGAGGACCCCACTATCCCCATCGTGGCCATTGTCATCGTGGAAGCGGTCCTCGCGGCGTTTTTCGTATCGACTCTCAAAAAGGCATTCCTTTGGGCTATGGCGGGAATGGTCGTCCCGCTTGCAGGTATCTTGTTGGCTGACTACCTCGTTGTCACCGATCGGGAGGCCATTGAAACAACGATTCGAAAAGGTGTGAGTGCTCTGCAGGCAAACGACTTAGACCAGGTTCTCACGTTCCTCTCCCCCTCGGCTGTTAAGACTAGGGAGAGGGCGGAGTGGGCCATGTCCCTTGTCACCTTCACCAGTGTCCGAATTTCAGATCTCCAAATTCAGGTCAACAAGCTAACCCAGCCTCCGACGGCAGAAGTCCGGTTTTTTGCCGTGTTTCGTTACGAGTTCAAAGAGCCCATGCCAGAAGCCATCCACGACATTTACGCGGCAAGATTCAAGGTGCTGATGGAAAAGGTCGAAGACCGCTGGTTATTAACAGACCACTATGAATACGAAATTGCCCATCTCTGATACGGCGTTCCACTGGTCAGCGTGTTTTGGAAAATAGCCAGCATCTACCGTTGCTTCGTGCTCTCTGGCTTGGGGCTCTGGGCCATTCGGCTATGGAGGAACTCCTCCGTGAACCGCGTCTGGTAGTGGAAGGCGCTTGCCTCACCCTGAAAGCCGACCACCTGTCGATCGACCTCGATCTCCTGCGCGATCATTCGTCCGGCCGCCATATCAAAGCGAACAGTCCCCTCACTGAGGCGCTGAACGAGTTGGACCTCAACCTCGGGATCATTGAGGGGAGTCAGGACCTGCGTTCCAATGCGAATCACGGCCACGTCGTTTTTGACGTCCTCGAGGGTGAACTTCTGTTGGATTTGAACTTTTTTCACAGTTCCATTTCGTAGCGGAATGGTGACCTCATCGGGAACACTCCACGACTCTCCTATCTTGATGGGGCGCTCCGGAAAAGGGACTGTCAAATATCCGTGGGTCTGCAAAGCCTCCGGCTCGAGCTGTTTCCGATCGATGACCTCTCCGCGAGATGTCAACGTGATGATGGCCAGCGGTTTACCGATGGTTTTGCTGATGTCGGCAAAACCCGGTGGCGGTGGGTCGCCGGACTTGCTGTCGTACCGCACTTCGTTGCCATTGCTGTTACCATCGCTGACACGATTTGTCATTTCCACGTCTTCGACGCGCAACTCAAATCTCGCAGAACCGTTACCATCCACGTCTAAGACCTTCCAAGTCTTTGTCGAACGGGTCAGCGTCTCGGCTGTCTGCTCCGTTTGAGCTACCGTCGTCCTTACCCTGGCCCGGTGAATCACTTGCCATTGAAGTTCCTCCCCGGGTTGAAAGCGATAACGCAAGCGATAACCAGATGCCTCCTCGCCTAACGCATTCACTCCCCAGGTTAACCCCGTCATCAGGATGCCGGCCCAGAAAGCCGCCAATGCAACTCCGCACACTGATGACCGGAGCCACGAGCCAAGAGAACATCCAAAAGATACCATCATGGCAATAACTCTTTTCTTTCAATTCCGTGAAACTTCCACGCCGCAGGACGAAGACCCTCCAAGTCTTCATGCCTGTTTATAACCCTGTAGCTTGGGCCTGAAAAGATCATTTTGAAGGCCGTGTGGTCTCCCATTACCGGCCTTCGTGAAAGATCAAGAGACTGGGCAACCTAGGAAGAGGACGTTGACCGATTGTTTGCCCTTGTCTGGCCACCCCAGCCCAATTTCTCGCGGAGTGTTCGGTAATAGCTATGTCCAGGAGCACTCACTAATTGAAACCGTGGATCGGCTCGCCGGACGTAGATGCGGTGATCGGCGCGGACATGGCCGACAGTGCAGCCGTCGATCACCAGCGCGGTGTTGGGTTGGGGATTCAGGACCCGTAACTCGTACACACGATCTGCCGAATCAACGACCGGACGATTGGAAAGCGTGTGGGGACTAATCGGGCAGATCACAATCGCATCTAGGTCTTTGCGAAGAATGGGACCACCTGCCGAAAGGGAATGGGCTGTCGAACCAACTGGCGTTGCCAGAATCAGCCCATCTCCGGAGTAAACTGTGGCGAGATCACCATCCACCCACAACTCGACGTCAAGTAAGCCAAATGGCGGACCGTTGAGAATTGCCACCTCATTGAGGGCCAATGATTGAACTACGACACTTCCTTGAGCCACAAGCTCGCTGGAGAGCATCAAATGATCCACGACGGGCAAGCGACTGTGCTCAGCCAAAGAAAGCACGCCTTCCAATTCCTGAGGCGAAATGTCCGCCAAAAACCCCAGCTTTCCCAAGTTAACCGCGATTACGGGAAATTGCTTCTTTCCCATTTGTCGCGCTGCCCGCAGGATGGATCCGTCACCACCAAAAACGATGACGTAGTCGGCCTGGTACGGAGAAAGGTCCTTTTCACCGGACAAATCGACGAGCAAGATCTCGGCGTAGCGCTCGATGATCGGCAGAAATCGTTCAACCTCTTTGACGACATCAGCTCGACCACCGTAGCCAAGGACGATGACTTTCATGAGTGATGCCCAGTGATAGAAAAACGGGCGGATGACCGACGTACAGGCTTCCGCGACACCTGTGCCGCCAAGGCGCAACAGGCCTCCGCAATTCCCTCCGCCGTCAGACCGAGATCGGACAGCAGTTCGTCTCGTTCCGCATGTTCAATAAACCGGTCGGGGATACCCAATCTGCGAAGATGCGAGGTATTAAGCCCCGCATCGTTTGCTGCTTCCAGGACCGCACTTCCGAATCCCCCTTGAAGTACACCCTCCTCCACCGTCACGACCACCGGGCTCTCCTGGATGACACGGCAAATCAAATCGGCGTCCAAGGGTTTGACAAACCGCGCATTGACCAGCCCAAATTGAAGCCCCTGCGAATTGAGGCGCTGCACGGCTTCCATGCACGTCGCAAGGAGCGCGCCGTAGCATATGATGGTCCCGTCCTGGCCACGGACGACCCATTCTGCCTTCCCGCGTTCTATGGGAACCATCGGCCGGGAGACAACGGTCGCCGTCGCTTTTGGGTATCGGATGGCGACAGGCCCCTCCTGCTGGAGGGCAACGGCAAGCATGGCCTCAAGTTCGTCCGCATCACCCGGGGCGAGAACCGTCATATTGGGAAAATGCCTGAAATAGGCAATATCAAAAACCCCATGATGCGTTGGGCCATCAGCCCCAACCACCCCCGCCCGATCCATCATAAACACAATCGGCAGGTTCTGAAGGGCCGCCTCTTGAAAGAGTTGATCATACGCCCGCTGTAGAAAGGTGCTGTAAATATCCACAATCGGCCGTAGCCCCGCTTTGGCCAGCCCCGCGGCAAAGCCCACGGCATGAGACTCGCATATGCCGACATCAAAATATCGGTCGGGAAACTGATCGCGGACCGGCTCAAGCATATTCCCCTGGCACATGGCCGCCGTAATGACAACCACCTGTTTGTTTCGCTGCATTTCCTTCAAGATGGCGTCCCGCGCCACTTCGGTGTAAGAACGTGCGGAACCGCTCTTCTTAAAAGCCACCTCTGTGCCGTTAACCCTCTGGAAAGGCGCAGGGGCGTGAAAAGTCCGCGGATCCTTTTCTGCCGGCGGGAACCCACGGCCCTTTTGAGTCACGACATGCAACAGGACCGGGCCGGGGAATTGCTTGACCATCCTCAAGTATTTTTGAAGCTGCCCAATATTATGCCCATCCACCGGACCGAGGTAACGGAATCCCAACTCCTCAAAAAGCATTCCCCCCAGCATCCCCGCCTTAATGGCGTCGCGCAACTGATCGAGGAGCCGCTCCATTGAGTTCCCGACCAATGGAACTTTTGACAGAAGGTTATAGACCTCATTCTTGATCCCAGAATACAGGGGGGCCATTCGCAGTCGATCGAGGTATTCCGCAATGCCGCCCACGCGCTGGCAGATCGACATGCGATTATCGTTCAAAATCACGATGAGCCGTTTCTTTAGCCAACCGGCATGATTCATGGCCTCTGAAACAATCCCCGACGGAAACGCCCCATCCCCAATCACGGCCACAACATAGCGATTCTCATCGGGCCGAAGCAGGTCATCACCGCATTTCAAACCGATGGCCGTCGAGATGCTGCAACCAGCGTGACCTGTCATAAAGAGGTCATAGGGGCTCTCCGCCGGGTTGGGGTAGCCCATGAGCCCTCCCTTAGTCCGGATCGTGTGGAACTGACGATACCGGCCGGTCACCATCTTGTGAGGATAGACCTGGTGTCCGGTATCCCAAATTAATCGGTCACGCGAGAAATCAAAAGTCGTGTGAAGGGCAATGGTTAACTCGACAACCCCCAGATTTGACGCAAAATGGGCGGAGCGAGTCCCCAACAACTGGCACATCGCTTCGCGCATCTCGGC
>JAKPII010000020.1 GCA_029549885.1 Planctomycetota bacterium | reverse complement strand
GCGTTATCCCGGCCAAGGCTTGTCTTTCGGACAGATGCTGGAAAGATTATGGCAGTTCCGACGCTGCCGGGTGAGACGCCCGCCGGGAATCCGCTTTATCCCGACTATCAGGGGATGTACTCCTGGATGGTAACGGTGGTCCCTCAAGTACCCGGCGTTCCCAGCGTTAGCCAAAGCTATTTGGTTTCGGCAGTGATCTTTCGCAATCGAAATCTGCTTTGGCCAGTTGATCCCGCGGCCGACATGCCGGGGGAACGTGTTGCCATTGCCAATTTTCTAGGGGGTGCTGACCTGCGATTGTCGGTTCCCAACTCCGCGGTGGGAACTCGTGATCCCGACGAGTACCTCCGCATCCCCGAGGGACAGTATCTCCTTTTGGCCGGACGGGTACTGGTCAATGTCAATCCGCCGCAGTTCCAGAACGTCTTTTTGTGGTACCGTGTCATTGCGGCGAGCGAACTGTCGCAAAACGGCAGTTTTTACCAAAGGGACCTGACAGTGGCAGGCCCGGATTGGAATCCTGGCTGGTGCCTAGATATCGATGGCGATGGCAACAGCCGTGAGGCGTGGGCCATTTTGTGTACGAACGTCTATGGGGTTTATACCGAGGTGATGGGCGCCGAGGCCCTGTCCCGCTGGTCCTGGCCCGTTCGTTAATACCTGTGTGACGGACGTTTGAATTTGAAGATGGTATGAGGCCAGAAGTGGCTCGACCTGACGAAGACAATCCTTGCCGCGGCCCGTTGGGCAAGACCGCGGCCTCAAGAGATGTAGTAGGGTGAACCATGACAATCCGAAGGAACGCTCCATCGCGGAAAGGTGTTGTACTTCTGCTGGTTCTAGCGTTGCTCTCGGTCTTTGGCTTGATCGTCTTGGCCTATGTGGTTTTGACCGGTCATACGCGGCGGGGAGCCGAGGCGGCCAAACGCTTCCAGGAGCAGTATGACCCGCCTGAGCAGACTCTCATGCAGGTCGCCATGGAGGTGATCCGAGGGTCGAACAATCCTCGCTCCTCCATCTGGTGCCATAGTCTGCTGGAGGATATCTACGGGGATCGGTTTCAGGAAGGATCAATTAGCGGCGCGAATTCCCTTAACGCCACCGCTGGCGGACAACTCTGGGTTTTCCCTGCTAATTTTAGTAATGCGGAACAGTGGGTGGGCAACGTCCTCACGTTTGTAAGTATAATCCCCCCCGATGTAAGTATAATCCCCCCCGATGTTGCCGCCAAAGTCCGACCGCTCGCCGGAATCAGCACACGAATTGTGGACTATGATGCGGTAACCAATTTGCTTCACGTCGTGGCACCACAATCACCGTCCGTTACTGACGTACAAGAGGCCTTAAAGAGTGGAGCCCGAATCAGTTACATCATCAATGGTCGCCCATTTTCTGGAACTGGCGTAGGCTACGGTGGCCAAGACAGCCTTAATCTTTTCGCGAGCTGGCCCGATCGCCAAGACCCATCCAGACTCGTTTCATTTCCGATCGCGTTATTAGTGAACGGGTCAAGTCGCAAATTTCAGCAATACGTCGGTCAGCCACTTGCTTATTCTTATTTGGGACCAGACAATACCCCGGGAACAGACGATGACTGGCCTGGCAGGGACGGCATAGTTGGTGTTAACCCGGGGCCAGATGGACTTCTTGGCACAACTGACGATTTGCCCCCCGACGATAGTTACGGTCCAGACGGAATTCCCATGACCCCCGACGACGGTACCGTGTTCTTTTGGCCATTATCGGCCAACGAAGACTATGACGCGCCGGATTACCAGAATATGTTTTTGGCTGGGCTGAGTTATGATTCAAACAACAACCGGGTGTTCGTGTCTGAGCCGTCATTCCATCGCCCGACACTCCTGAAGTATTTGTTCAACAAGGGAGTGTTTAATAACGCACCAGACCTTAAGCGTCTATTCTGCTTGCGCCCGCAAAGACTTTTTCACCCGAATTTCGATGGCAGCAACCCAGACTACCGCGACATCCCTGATGATAGCAATCCCACTCCGTGGGACGTCGATAATGACGGTGATGGCGTTCCGGATAGCATCTGGGTGGACGTGGGTTTACCGGTCCGACAACTGCCCGATGGGCGTCGCTACAAGCCACTGGCGGCCATCCTCTGCGTGGACTTGGATGGGCGTCTTAACCTCAACGCTCACGGTAGTCCCCGTTCTCCAGTTCAGACTTCACTTCCGCGCGAGATCGTCGCGGTACCCGCCGCTCCGGCAAAGCTTGGTATTGGCCCGGCAGAAATTGAGGTTCCTTGGGTTGTTGCGTCACGTTATGCTTCTGATGCTTCTGACAGCGTGCCGGGAAAACCTGGCCTAGATCCACTTGCTGATTGGCAAATGGCACAGTTTCCTCGAGAGTATTTGTTGTTTCCCGTCGATTTGTTTGGCGCCACAGGGCTAGCCTTGGACTGTCTGGGGCAGCCACTTTTCTTCCCTGCGTTTACTAACCCGAGCTGGCAAAAGGCTGACAATCCTTATGAGTTAGACCTTCTGGGTACTGCGGCCTACTGCGCAAGTGTTGATTCGCCTTTCACACCAGCAGAGTTGGAGCGACTGCTGCGACCTTTTGACGCCGATTCTCGGGATCTTCCGAAGCGGTCATCACTAAACTTACCCTTGCACGATCGTTTTTCAGTGACGACGCATTCGTTCGATGTTCCATCCGTCCCTCGTACATTGCCTCCGCGGATTTTGAAACTATTTTTGGAACAAAGAGCCAAGGATATTGGGTTAGTACAACAACAAGTAGCGGTTTATCCTGAGCTTCAGGAGTTTCTGGCATTTCTCGACCGCGGGGCACTCAACGGAGAAGATTGGCTTTCCTTCATTCAGGTGCACGTTTACCTCGAGCAGCGCATGTTTAATCTCGCGCCCATATCGCGGGACGATATTAATACAATTTACAAAATAGTGCAGCAATATCGTGATCTCGTTGCGAATTGGCAAATCCTCCCATGGGAAATACTCAAGAATTTACCGATGGACGTGAACCGACCGTTCGGGGACAGTCAAGATAATAATAACAACGGGGTTGTCGACGAGGTCTTGGAGGTTTTACGGGGGCTTGACACAACACGTCCTGATAACTTGGTTGACGTTGATTTTAATGGTCCTGCTCAGGACGATGCGGTTCTCGCACGTCAGTTATACGCTCGCCATTTGTATACGCTGGCCATGCTCCTTTTGGACACCCATGGCTATGGGATTAACGATGCGCAAGAACGGAATCGCATTAGGCGTATTTTTGCGCAGCGCATCGCCCAGTGGGCCGTAAATTGTGTGGATTTCCGTGACAGCGACAGCGCTATGACCTCGTTCGAGTTCGACATCAATCCCTGGAATGGATGGACGCTGGCCGCAGACGGGCGGATTGTATGGGACCAGAGTAAACCGAATAACCCTCGCAATGATTTTGATTCTCAGGCACGGCCCGTTGATAGTGATTATGGAGTTGCTTGGGGGGCAGAAGCTCCGGAGTTACTCATTTCTGAGGTGTACGCATTTCATGATCGCCGCATTGCCGACACGGCGTTTGACAATGGACCTCGCAAAACAACTACAGCTCAACAGGATCCAGACCCCACCCTGGATCAAACGCGAATTCCTCAGGGATCGCTTTTTATTGAGCTTTATTGTCCCAGAACCAACGTAAAGTCCGATCAGCTTCAGTTTTCTTCGGCACCGCAGTTGCCCGGCGACCTTTATACTAACGACCGCCGGTTAGACTTGTCGCGGACCACCCCAAATGGCTATCCCGTTTGGCGGTTGGTCGTAACTGAAAAAACATCCGAAGAATCAGGAAGAAGCAATTTTCTGACAAAAGCGAGCCCGGAAAATGACGCTTATGGAGATAATTCATTTTGGACGCAGCAATGGACTGACTACACCACATGGGGATTTTCGAGATCGCCCTGGGATACAGGAAGCCTACTCCTCGATAGTCAGAGTGAACCGGCAAAGATCGAAAGAATACTGTGGTTTACCGATTCGCCACCTCTTGTTGATAGGAGTCGGTCTTATTGGAGGAGGGGGAATGTCTCGCCGCAATTGGAACCTGGCGGATATCTGGTTGTTGGCCCACGGCCTGTAACGTATTTGGGTTCCTATATAAAGGAGTTTAGCGGTTCGCCCCCGCAATACGGAAAGCCTGCTCGCCAGCAGATCGCCTTGCTACCGACAGTCAATCTAGTCCCGTTGGAGGATCCCCAAATTAAGTTTACATACCCGGTTGCTGGCGCGGAAATTCGCCCACCTATTGGGTTGATCGTTGCAACCGACCCTCCTCAATCGTGGACCAACCGAAACCGATACGTCGGCATTTCCGTTTCCGAACCAATTCCTGGGATCGATAACTATTACCCTGAACCCACGGAAACCAACCCTGCGACGGGCGAAATGGATGCCTACGGAGACCTGAAGGAGGCTGATTCGAGCAAACTTTTCCTGGATACACCGCTGGATAGAGATAACCCTCACCTTGCTGAAATCTCTGGTGCGACCACCGTCGAGAATCACAAGACTCTTGTCCTTCAGAGGGTTGCTGATCCACTGAAAGACTACGATCCCGTAACAAACCCCTACTTGACCGTTGATTGGGCCCCCATCGACTTGACGGTCTTCAATGGTGAAGATACTGTCCAAGACGACCCTGACCGTTCAAACGACCTTCCGCCAAGTATTCTATTTGCATCTCGTGAACGCGGTGCTTCTACCGGGGACTTGTGGTCTCTCAGGGGAATGTTGACGGTGGAGGATCGCAATGTCGATAAACGTAGCGTTACAGTTACAACGGTGTGTTTTCCCTTCAGCTTCCGTTCAACTTTTGGGTTCATTAATCGCGGTTTCTGGTCCCAGAACTTGCTAGAAGACAATCCTGTATGGGCGGGGGCGCCTCCCAGAAACTTGCCGTGGCATACGCAAGGGAGTTTGTCGGATCCAGCACTTTGGCCGTTTTACTTGGGCAGCCCAAAGCCTGATCATAGCTTTGCGTGGCTTAACTGGAATAATCGACCCTATGTGTCGCCTATGGAGGTAATGCTGGTTCCTTATTCAGGTTCTTCTAGATTGTTGCTGGATTATTCTCAGGAGCGGATCAATAATCCTTATGAAATGTCGGGTGATAATGTCGAAGAACTGTCGGCGCCTTTTGGTGCTCACTTTGGCCACCTGATCGATTTCTTCCTACGGGAGCGAAAGGACGCAGATCCTGCGCCAGACCCTGTGCCAGACATGGCGGCCATTCTCGATTTCCTGAGAACTTCCCCAGTCTTCGTGAATAGCCAAAGACAGGTTCCCCTCCCTGGAAGTTCACGCGGTTTTGTTCCGCCTTTTGATCGCATCGATCAATACCGCGAGCCGGGAAAGGTTAATCTCAATACGGTGCTTAATTCCGCGGTATGGGGCAAAATATCTACAGCTGTTCAATTCGATGATTTAAGGAACTCGCGTGTTGGTCAAGTTTCACCAGCTTTACAGTTGCCGTCCGCAGTGGCTAATCCCTTCAGAAGATTTCACAGCGCTCCCTGGGTTCCTCCCGTTCCCGAGTTGAATGATTTGATCCGTTCTCAGTCGGGTGATATTTTTGGCGTTAACGTTTCCCTATTAAGGCCAGCTCTAAATAACACAAAGCCGTTATTTGCCCCTGCGCAAGGTGATTCTCGTAACCCGTTCTTCCACTATCGAGATCTTATGCGCCTGGGCAACCTCGTGACCACGCGATCAAACTGCTACGCCATTTGGGTGACGATCGGCTACTTCGAGGTCCAGCCAGTGGCCGAAGTGATGCAGCCTGACCCCAACGTTCCTGATAATTTCCTGATCAACGGGATGAGCTTCTCTCCGGCCGAGATTGCCGAGATTTATCCCGATGGTTACATGCTCGGTCAAGAGTTGGGCAGCGATACGGGCGAAATCAAACGGCACCGCGCTTTCTTCCTCTTTGACCGCACCATCCCGGTGGGCTTCCGTCGGGGGTACGATCTTAACGTGGATCAA
>JAKPII010000016.1 GCA_029549885.1 Planctomycetota bacterium | reverse complement strand
GGTGGCGGAAAGCGGGGCGCAAAGTGCGAGGGAGGCAAGGATGGTGGCAATGGGTCGGGGGAATTTCATCGCCCCATAGTGACATAGGCACCGGCGGGTTGGAATCCCCTTTGCGGCAAAACGCCCCGCCGATTTTCCTCCGCGCGTGACAAATCCCCTGCACGACGCTAGCGGAGCGCTCTTGCGCGGACAGGTGGCCGAGCGGTTTAAGGCACCGGTCTTGAAAACCGGCGTGGGTGCAAACTCACCGTGGGTTCGAATCCCACCCTGTCCGCCAAACACCGCCGATTGCCCTCCATAGTGCGACATTGCCGCCGATCACCGCATCCCATCGGGTGAGATAGCGAACCACCGTTTCTACGCTATAGCCCGATGTATATTGAGGCCGTGAAGGCAGCTTCCGGCCCCATCGCTGTTATTGGAATGTACTCCAACATTGCCATAAAACGGTCATTGCGAGCATGTCAGGGAAGCGACCAGGACCGCAGACTATTTCTGAAGTCTGATATTGAGAAGTGAGCCGTTGAAAACGATCCAAACCGACCGTCTGACTATCAGGAATTTTCGCGCGGGTGATGGCGAGGCTTTGTTTGCCTACCTGCAAAAGCCATCTGCGAGTTGCTTCTTTTCGCTCAAGCTCGCAGACTTGAAGGCGGCTGAAGCAGAGGTTCTAAAACGCTCTGGCGAAGATGAATATATCGCGGTTTGCCTCAAAGAAACCGGTCAGCTCATAGGCGACCTTTTCGTCCATTCCGATCCCGCGTGGCCAGATGACCAGGAAAATCCTCAGCAACCCGACACGGTTTCCGTGGGTTGGAATTTCAATCCTCTCTTCAGTGGTCGAGGCTACGCATTCGAAGCGGCTCATGCCTTGTGCGCTGATTTATTCACGTGTCAAAGGATAAGGCGCATCTACGCTTATGTGGAGGACCACAACACCTCGTCTCGGCGGCTCTGCGAAAAGCTTGGTATGAGACAAGAGGGGTTGTTCCTGGAATACGTGACGTTCCAAAACGACAGCACTGGGAATCCTGTCTACGAAAACACCATGCAATACGCGATCCTGCTGCGTGAGTGGGTTCAACGTTAGATCGCCAGAGATGTCGGTTTCAGCATGATCGCAAGCAAAAGCCGCCGTTCTGTTCTCCACCCGATCACAGCCATTCGCCTTTTCCTCAGTTTAGAGGGCTATAGCGTAGATGTAGTTCTCCGGTTCATCGGCTTCGGCCCGCCAAACACCGCCGGCTGCCGCACAAAATGAGAAGATATTCCCTTAACTATCAACTAGATGGATAGTGGCAGTTGATTGGCCTAAGAGGGCAGCTTCTCGCACGCCCTATCAGCGGTACAATGTCACAGCGATAGCCGCCGATTATGCGCTACCCTGCCGGATATTGTAACGAGGAGAGACGACATGACAGGCCTTCCCGGTGAACAACTGGTTCAGCTTGCCTATGTAGTTGAGGATATGGACGTCGCCCTTCCCCACTGAACACAAGGAGTTGGCGCAGGCCCTTTCTTTCGCATGACTGTCGAAGTGCCCGATGGTGTTTATCGTGGTCAAC
>JAKPII010000009.1 GCA_029549885.1 Planctomycetota bacterium | reverse complement strand
TGGTGGCGTTTCTTTCTGGTTGCGGGCAACACGAAAATACTTCATCTCCTCGGCAGGGATAGGCCAATCCCAGCCCAAATGCCACTTACCAAAACAGGCCGTGCGGTACCCACGGGCCTTGGCCAACGTGCCGATCGTCATGCGATCGGGAACGATCAACGGCTCTCCAAACACCCCCACAATCCCGGCTTGCAGCCACGTACGCCAATGATAGCGCCCCGTCAGCAGCGTGTACCGAGAGGGAGAACACACGCCACTGCTAGAATGCCCATCTGTAAACCGCATCCCCTCTTTGGCAAGCCGATCGATGTTGGGGGTCGGAATCTTTCCTCGGTCCGGGTTATAGCTGGACACATCTCCGTAGCCGAGGTCGTCCGCAAGAATCACCACAATATTTGGAGTATCGAGCCCATCGGCGGCAAAGACGGCCCCGGACAAACAGATCGTTATCAGGAGAGCGGCGGCGAGAAGGTCAATGCCCATTCGGAAGGCCTCGGGCCCTCTATCCCACCGCATACGATACCGCAACTTCGACAAACCCGGCCTCATGGCGCTACCTCCCCAGAAATGCCTATTCCAAAATGGTCAAGAAATTCGCCTATTCTGTTTCAAGCTTCTCTCACCACACAAAGGCCCACCGCATCTCATCACGCAGCGGAACCAACATGATTTGGGCCGCGTTTACGTAATCCCGCTGACGGCCCTCTTGAAGGAGCCCCCCCGGGCCGAATGGTAATTCCCCTCAACCTTTACCGAAAACACCGATCTGCTTGAGGCATGGTTCAGTGTTGCCAACAGCATATCCAAACGGATACGCAAAATAAAGAGACCGGGGTTTTCGCCTGTGGTTGATCCTTCAGTTGGCCTGTAACAAAAAGTATCCCAACGCCGCCGGCTTTACGACGACCATACGCGATGTATGGGGACGCGCCGTGGTCTCCAGTGCGTTAGCGATTGATGCCTCATGATTTCCCAGGGCAGGACAACGCGTGGCTCTCCGGGGTGAGGAACCTAAGGGAATCACTTTCCATACCCGACGTGTGAACGGGCTATCGCGCTGAGCGTGCGGCAAACGCTGGGCTTTTAACCGCCAAACAATTCGCCGCGTTTCCACGCGCCCGCACGACCGCTGTCTCACATCCAGCACGTTCCCGAACCCATTTGTGAAGGGCAACATGGGGTTTTCTCCTTAGATCGGGACGGAGATTTTCGTGGCCGCACGGCGAAGTGTTTGATGAGTTGTATCTCACTCGCTTCGCCGCGCATGAATGTGTCCGTCCCAGTACAATAAAAGTGCAGGGTAGCAGGGGAGAATTGGGGTGCAAGAATGATGGTTTTCTGAACACATCCGACGATCATGGGCCAACGGAAACCCTGCGAACGAGGTGTGCGTCCAAACATCTGTGGAGCATGTTTTTTGCAAGGGTCACCATCATGACGGCAGACAAAGGATTACCACGAAAGTCACGGCGAATTGTCCGTCGTCCGGCAACGCGATTTCCCCATCTTTTGAAACGCATGCGGCAGCGATTGTTGGACCGCCCCAAGAAGGGACGAGCAACCTGAGGCAACGCGTGAGCGTGTGATGGTGCGTTGAGCAACTTGGCGGCAACTTCGGCAAAGGATGATCCATGGGATATCGAACACTGCGCGAGTGTGTCAAAGATTTGCTAGCAACCCGGCAGATGATCCGCATCGACGTGCCAGTTGACCCTGATCTTGAGGCCGCCGAGATCCAGCGGCGCGTCTTCCGTGCGGGGGGGCCGGCGCTGTACTTCGCCTCGGTGCGAGGGTCGCGCTTCCCCATGGTGAGTAACCTTTTTGGGACGATGGAGCGAATCCGCTATATCTTTCGCGATACGCTGGATCAGTTGTCCAAACTCGTGTCGCTGGGCTTGGATCCCTCCGACTGGTTGCGGCGACCAAGGCTTTTTCTGAAGGTGCCGTGGTGGGGATGGAAGGCCTGGCCGAAGGTCGTTAGCGGCGGCCCTTGCTTGAAACATGAAATCCGATTGCAGCAACTTCCCAAGGTCCGTTCCTGGCCCAATGACGGCGGGGCGTACATCACCCTCCCGATCGTTTACACAGAGGACCCCACGCAACCAGGTTTCGCCCATTCGAATCTGGGGATGTACAGGATTCAAATCACCGGGGGAAAATATGACCCGGAGTGTGAGGTCGGATTGCACTATCAGATTCACCGCGGAATTGGCATTCATCATGCGCGTGCCATTGAAGCCAAGCAGAAACTCCGCGTCAATGTCTTCGTGGGTGGGGCACCTGCCATGACGGTTGCCGCCGTCATGCCACTTCCCGAAGGGATGAGCGAGCTATTCTTCGCTGGGCTTTTGGGCGGACATCGTATTCCCATGATTCGCCGGAAAGGGGAACTCCCGATCTACGCCGAGGCCGATTTCGTTCTCACCGGCTATATTGAACCCAAGAAACTACTGCCCGAGGGACCTTTCGGTGACCACCTGGGGTATTACAGCCTTGTGCACGATTTTCCGGTGATGCATGTAGAGCACGTGTACCATCGCCCAAATCCCATTTGGCCGTTTACGGTCGTGGGGCGACCACCCCAAGAGGATTCGATGTTTGCCCAGTTGATTCACGAGCTTGTCGGTCCCGTTATTCCTAAAGCCATCCCAGGTGTGCGGGCCGTCCATGCCGTCGACGCCGCCGGGGTCCATCCTCTCTTGTTGGCCATCGGTAGTGAGCGATATACGCCATACGACGAACGAAAACGGCCACAAGAATTGTTGACATTGGCCAATGCCCTGTTAGGACACGGCCAGTTGTCATTGACCAAGTACTTGTTTATTGTCGCCGGCGAGGATAACCCCGATCTGGACGTCCACGATGTGGATGACTTCTTCCGACATGTTTTAGAACGGGTGGATTGGCGGCGGGATGTGCATTTCCAAACCTGCACGACGGTGGATACGCTGGATTACACAGGCGGGGCATTGAACCAGGGCTCAAAAGTGACCATTGCCGCAGTGGGAAAACCGCGACGCACGCTTCCCGTCGCGCTCGATTCACGAATCAAGATTCCCGAAGACCTGGGGTTTTCCGATCCTCGGGTGATGTTGCCCGGGATCCTGGTGATTCAAGGTCCTCCCTACCGCCGCAACGAAAAAGGGGAAGACGAATCGATCCGGCAGTTTTGTGCACGGTATTCTCGGCACGATGCGGTCAATCTTTTCCCTCTCATTGTGATCGTGGATGATAGCGAGTTTGCCGCCCGAACGCTGAACAACTTTCTCTGGACAACCTTCACCCGAAGCGATCCCGCCGGGGATATTCACGGCATTGAAGAATTCGTATCGAAAAAACATTGGGGATGCCACGGTTCGTTGGTCATTGACGCGCGGGCCAAGCCGGAACACCCGCCGCCTCTGGTCGAGGATCCCGAAGTTGTCCGCCGTGTCGAGGCGCTGGCCGCCCCGAGCAAACCACTCCACGGCATCATATGAGCCTCATGTCATTCCCCGGCCGCATCAAGGTCCGTCGCTAACCCTATGCGCAATTGGTGAGTTACCCGCGACAAACAAGTTCGCACGCCCCACATGTTCTGTGAAACCGATCGCAGGAAAAGTCTGTCTCGGGTTGAGCGCGCCGTGTAAATCGCCTTTTTTGATTACAGCCACCCGGTAGATCATCCTCTGCCGAGGATAGAAAAGAAAAACGACCGCATCCATGGTCTTGAATGCGGTCGGAATAGCCGGTGGTCAATGATACCGGTCTTGACTCAGTTCTGCCGTGCGGCCTCCACCTCGCCGGGCGACTGCGTGTCCAGGGAGCGTGCACCACTGTTCATCACAATCCGGTTAGCCTGAGCCACGACCTGAATTGCCGCGCGGATCTCCTCAGGTGAGAAGTATGGACGCCGCAACCCGATGGCAGTCCGGATTTCTTTTCGGGCCAACTCCTCGAGACTCAAACCATTTTGGAAATGCCAAGCCGCGGCCTGGGCAACGCGCTGCGGAATCGTTCCCGAAGCCAGCATCTTCAGAACTTCATTCACCTCGGGGCACTTGGCATACGATTCGATGGGCTTGATCTCATAAGGGATGCGTGGATTGGGATCTGGCTTTCCATGATCAAGGCAAACGATGGGGATCTTCGCCTGAACCACCTTCTCAGCAGGGACGTTCCACATCCCGCCACCATAACCACCATAGCCACCCCCGTATCCACCGTAACCCCCGCCAAAGCCACCACCGAATCCCTGGGCACCACCGCCGTAGCCTCCACCACCATAGCCACCCCGCCCTCGTCTGCCGCCATAGCCCATTTCACCCCCAATGCCGCCAAATTGTGCTAGCACCGGGACACCGGCAAACGTTTCTGGCATACGGATCGTCAATGGTTTGTCCGTCTTGTTCTTGACAACCACGTTGCATTCCGTGGAATCCTTGGGGATCAGCTTGACCTCAACGAGCTTCTGGTCAATCGCGGCAAACAGATCAATCGTTTCCGCTGTTGCAACCGGAGCCGGCGGATTCTGATTCTTTACCACTGGATCCGCTCCGAGTAACCACGTCGCCGAAAGGCCCAAAAGAAACGCACCGACGAGAGCGGCGATCCGCCACATGGAACGACTCATGGTAATCCCTCCTCAAGTGACCCAATAACTGGGCTCGTCTTTTTCACAAAACCTCTTCCTCTTTCAGCGTAATCAAAAAAATCGGAAAAGCAATGCAAAACAACGAAAGTTTGCCAATTTGCACCCGGCTCTCGGCCAAAGGGCCTGCTTAACCTTTCGACGCCGAAGTTCTGGTACAAGTTTCGCGTGCCGGGGTTACCCCTCTCATTGGTTACTCTATATAACCCTTTGGCCAGGTGTAACATGAAGGTACCCAGGATTCATTGGGGACTTCCGCATAGCGTCCCTTATGGTTGGGGCTTGCAAACCGCTTATCAAGCGTCAAAGATAATGACCGGTTTGGCAGTGCATTTATTTTAGAGCCCATCCCATAATCTCCCCTCGCCCGTTCGGCGGGAGAGGGGGCGGGGGTGAGGGTGGCTTGAATCGGTGCCGGTTTTCTCGATCGATTCCGATGTTCGCTTGCCCTCACCCCAACCCTCTCCCGGAGGGAGACGGGGCTTTTTGAGATGGGCTCTTAGCCAGCCAAACAACTCATCCTTTTGGGAGAACTCGTGTACCCAAGGAAATTGTCGGCGAAATCGTCCAACACGGTAACCTTCTACTGGGAGGGGAATGCCTTGAGTCAATCAACGCGTCGCACGTTTTTGAAGGTCTCGGCGGGGATTTCTGCTTCCACCCTGACCGCCCGCCAATACGCGCGGGCATGGGAGGCCAATCGTCGCTTGGTGATTGGGATCATCGGCTGTGGGGGACGGGGCGGAGGCCTTGCCCAGGCATTTGCCGAGATTTCCGACATCGCCTATGTCTGCGACCCCGACCGTTCCCGCTGCGAGCGCTTACAGGGGGCAGTGAAAGCCAAGAAAGCTGTCACCGATCCGCGGCAGGTCCTCGATGACCGATCCGTCGATGCCGTGGTCATCGCAACGCCCGACCACTGGCACGCACCCTTGGCCATTTTGGTCTGTGAGGTAGGTAAACACGTTTACGTCGAAAAGCCCTTGAGCCATAACTTCCGCGAGAGTCAGCTCCTTGTCGAGGCTGCCCGGCGGGCCAGGGTCGTCGTACAGCACGGCACGCAGGCGCGATCCAGCCCTCTCATTAACAAAGCCATTCAACTGTTGCACACCGGCGTGATTGGAGACGTCCTGGTAGCCAAGGCGTGGAATGTGCAACGCCGTGTCAACATTGGGCACGAGCAGCCCTCAGAACCGCCGCCCGGTGTGGATTACGACATGTGGGTAGGACCTGCCGAGTTTGTGCCCTTCCAAAAGAATCGTTTCCACTACACATGGCACTGGTGGTACAACTTCGGCACGGGAGACATCGGCAACGATGGTGTGCATGAGCTTGATTATGGCCGATGGGGATTGGGGGTTTCGGGTTTGCCGAATCATGTCATGGCAGAAGGGGGAAAGTACTTCTTCGACGATGACCAGGAGTTTCCCGACACCGTGACCTGCGCCTTCGAGTGGACAGGCGACGGAAAAATTGGAAACAAACGGCAATTGATTCTCGAAATGCGTATCTGGTCCACCAATTGGCCGTACGGCGAGGAAAATGGCGTCGAATTTTACGGCACCGAGGGCCGAATGGTACTTGCCAAGGACAGGAAGATAGAAATCTACGGAGAACGTGACCGCTTCCGCGATGACATCAAACTGGATGACCTCCCGCAGATGCCGCCCAGTCATCAAGCCGATTTTGTCGAGGCGATCCGCACAGGAAAAAAGCCCACCGCGGATGTCATTGAAGGGCACCATTCCGTTGCCCTAACCCATCTGGCCAATATCGCTGTGCGTGTGGGGCGGGCTCTGCGGGTCGATCCTCAACGGGAAACAATTATCGGTGATGAAGAAGCCAGCCGGCTTTTGCGACGAAACTACCGAGAAGGTGGCCATTGGGCGATTCCCAAGGGCCTGTGATCGAGTTGTCCAAAGCCCACAGTTAGACCGAATGAAATCACGCCTTTTGGGGAGATGCTGAGCCGCTTCAATTACCGTCCAGGCCCAACCGCCCCGACGGCAATTGTTCGCAGGATGACAATCGGGCAGCGATATCCTGGCTTTAGGGTTTGATCCGCAAGGCACTGGCCAGCTTTGTTCGATATTCATCGAGATTGAGGGGATTCCACTCGTTGAGCCGCGTCACGCCTGCCGGTTGAATCATGTCAATAAACGGCTGGAAACGTACCTTGGCCAGGGAGCCGAGCGGTTCCTTATCGGGGGCCGTGCGGGCACGCTCCAGGATAGCATAATCCACACTCATTCGACCGATGCGGACCCGTTTGAGGAGCGTAGGGTCATCCTTGACGGCCTCTTCAGCAGCCTGCCATAGTTGGTCGGCCTCCACCAGCAACTCGTCGGTCAAATGGTTATGGGTGGGTGGAATCCAGATGCTACAGTGAATGTTCTCTTTCTCAACACGATCGTGGAGCAGATCGATATACTTCCGAATCAGGGGGGCGGCGGCTCCGTAATATCCTTCGAGGAATTCGTTCATGGCAAGGTTCTCGTCGTAATCAGGATTCCAGAGGAACTTGGCCGTCATGTAACCACCGAGGGCCGCCAATTCGCTGTTCGGCGTGTTGTAGGTATCCTGCTCAAAGATACCTTTCACGTTGTTTGCCACAAATAGTTTGATGTTATCGTTACGGACCCGCTGGTTGGGAAACGGCAGATAATAGTGCCGAAAATCGGTGACATAATCCCAGACCCAGAGCCGGTTCCCGATCTTGGCCCAGCCTTGAAGGTCTTCCACAAATGCCCGATTGGCCGGTAAATCGCAAGTCGCCAAAGGATGCGAAAAGCAACATTCGATGGAACACAGCCGGATAATCACATTCGGTCGGGGACGCATTGTTTTCGGTGGTTTGCGTGTCCACTGATAGGCCAAGGTCTCGATGGCCTTGTCTGGATAACGTTTTTCGACAGCTTCAGCCACGCGGTTAACCATTTGAAGGACGGGGGCGATTTGGCTCTCTTCGGCCTTGGCGAGGGCTTGACAGTTTTCACATTCACAATAGTTGTACCAATCGTTCTGAGACACCGAGAATACAAACGCCTCCGAATCGTTTTCGATGGCCTTGAGGATCCCTTCCGTAACAAGCCGGATAACATCCTCATTGGTGCAACATAACTGCGTGCGAGTCTTAAGGCGTTTCCCCTTGACCAGGGCAAAATACTCGGGGTGCTCGTCAAAATACTTCTCGGGAGGAACAAGCCGATCGAAGGTGTGAACAAAGAAACCGGCCCCAAAACGAACCTTCCCGCCGTGTTGGGGCCCTAACCGAGCAGAAGATGAATTCATCCGATTGCGGGCACACCAATCCCCGTCAAAACAGTCGTAGGTAAACGGCTCGCGGTATTCCAACACTGGAACCACCGTTTCATCGAGCGGCCCAATGACTAACCGATCATAACGCGGAATCCGGCTGCAATCTGGCGTGAACCACCGGCATCCCCAGTGGTCCTCCAATAACCCATAGACCCCGTAAAGCGTTCCCCGTGGTTCCCCGCCCGCGATGACCAGCTTCTTGTTGACGGTCTTCAATGTGTATCCCTCTTTTCCTAGCTTTGCCCAGTCAATCTCAAGGCCCAGTTCTTGCAGCCGTTTATTATTTCCGAGAAGAATCTCACATTCCGCCGCAGGCTGGAAATTCTCGGTGCGAATTGGCAGATTGGCCCCCGTCATCTCGCCGATAAATCGGGCCAATTCGTCGGCCGCATGCCGAACAGGTTCGGATGCCTGCTCTGGGATGACAATGCAATACTCCGACTTGCCGTTCTCGGCAATCACAAGCTCCTGAGCTGGCGATGATTGCATCGGAAAAAGAACAAAAGTCGCCAAAACAAAAAACGTAGTTGTCGAGGTTCGGAGCATGGCTGATTCCTCCTTACTGGTGAGAGATCAATCTCCCGTGGCAGGCTACATGTGAACACCACAAGCGACTCGACGCCCTGCGATTCGATGTGACCACAATGAACGCCGGAGCCATTTTCGGACATCCACAGTTTAGCGATCTGGCAAGTGGGTTTCATCCACCGGTCCGGGACGAACCACCTTGGGGGCTGTTTTGATCCGGGGGCGGATGGCCAGCCAATCAATGCCTTGAAACTCAGGATCGGGAATTTCGCGGATTTCTTCTTCCCCTTGATAGGGACACATTGCATCCACCCAGGTAATGAGTCGCAAAAGGCTGATGTCATCAACCTTGACCCCGTAGTGACGACCGCTTGAGCAAAGATCAATGAGCGGACTTTTGAAGGAAAGAGCGATCATCGGCGGCGGGGTTTTGTAACCCTCGGGATCGCGGGTATCATAGCCTTCCGCGATTAACATGCCAGCAATCCCGAACCCTGGGGGGACCACATGGGGTTTGCGATAAGGTTGCCCCAAGTCGGCTGACCAATGGGCAAAAAGTATGGTTCGGCGAATCCCAGAAAACCCGGTCGCGCGGTCAAATCTAAGACCTTGACCGCCTACCCTTCGTAATATGCCGCGGCGTCGCAACGCCTGAGCCCCATCGTAAGAAGGGGTGCTTTTTGATCCTCTGTGACGGTGATATCCGCTTCCTCCAGTCGACCTGCGGGCAATCACCAGGGGCGAAACTCGGTCTCGTGCAGAGGCATGGCCGCCGCCACCGAATCGTCATCCCCTTGGCCCCGTGCCAGAACGGCGACGAAGACCTCACGCGCCCCTGCCCGCAAAAGGGCCTCGGCCGCGGCGTGACATGTCGCCCCGGTCGTCAAAACATCATCAACTAGGAGGACCCGACGATCCCGCAACCGAGGATGGTATGGCCCACGGTTAGCGCGAACCGCGGATGTTAACTTTGCGTGCTCGTCCTGATCGTGGCTCGTATCAGCAGTGGGCCCCTGTCGGATAATCGCGTGGTGCCAAAATGTCGCCAACTTCGACCTCCATACGTCGTGGATACTTACTTCCACGGAAAAGGCGTCGCGGACATTTTTCCACCGCTCTCGGGGTTTCAATGTCCGTTGCGGGCGGGTGTCGCGGACCCGTCGAAGAAGAGTGGTTTCCAATGATACGCCAAGGTACTTAGCGATGGTTTCGGCCAGGATTTCCGGGCTGTTAATACGACGACGGCGTCGTTGTCGCGCAAAGAGAGGAATAGGAACTACACAGTCGATCGCAAGCTCACGGAGTTTCTCGCCTCTTTCGCAGCAAAAAAGCCGCGCCATGCAATGCGCTAGCCGTTCGCCGCTGGGATGCTTCATCCTGAGAATGACCTCGCCCAATGGCCCCGCATATGGCCCTAACGAAACGACACCTTTAAACGCAAAGCGTTCCCGCCGGCACCAGTCGCAACCGTCAGGCGAGGGCGATTCGTCGTCCACCTGGCCACCACACTTGGGACAACTTATCCAACCCGAAAACGAAAGAATCGCCAAACAATGTGGACAGAGGAAATTGCTCACGCCGGGCTGTGGTGGTTTTCCGCCAAGCCAAAGCAGATCATAAGCCCGATCGGGATGACGCCGCACCCTCTCCTCGAGCAAAGGCCGCCACTCGGCCAAGCCCGTTTCGATAGCTACGGGCTTCCCACAGACAACGCACACCGGCGGAAAGACGAGATCAAGCCAGCCCGTCAATATTCCCAAGCGAAACGATCTTTCACTGCCTCTGTGTGGCTGTTGCATATGCCAAATGGAGAAAGCGGACATAGAGCCTATCCCTAATAGTCCCCCTCTCCCTCCGGGAGAGGGCTGGGGTGAGGGCAAGCGAACGTCGGAATCTATCGAGCAAACCCACAGCGATTCAAGCCACCCTCACCCCCGACCCCCTCCCGCCGAAAAAGCGAGGGGAGAGTGTGGGATAGGCTCTTACCCCATCATCTCGGGCAAACCCATCCGGTGTATCACTCGCGCCGGCCTGATATTGGCCGCGTCTGCTTTGTCATTCTATTACTGAACAACGACTGTTGCCATGCTTGGAAGACAATGTCCGCGCAAATCGTCTATCCGCGGGCCTTGGCCATCATCTCTTCCCAAACTTTTCGCTGTTCGATTAGAGCGGCGACGCGATCGGGCGGATTCGTTCGGCACTCCAGAAGAATCCAACCCTTGTAGCCGTTTGCTACCAGGAGGTCAAACAGCTTCTGATATGGGTAATCTCCTATATTCAGTTCCCGCACGTGGACGGTATCCGCCAGACGGTGCTTAACGAGATTAAAGTTGTACTCCAACCCCTCGCCTTGCAAATCTTCGGCGTTCGAGTTCCAGCAAACGCCGACATTGGGATGGGTGGCAATGTCCATGATCTTTCTCATGATGGGCAACGGCGCGCACTGGCCGTGGACCTCCAACCGCAGCTTCTGCCCATAATCTGCCGCAAAGGCCGCCAATTCGTTCAAGGCTTTACCAATCTGCTCAATAGTCTTTTCCTGGGGTACCTCTTTTGGCAGATCGTTGGGCTTCACCTTGACGCCAAGGCCTCCAACATCATGGCTCAAGCGGATGAAGGCCTTCGTCCGTTCGATAGCACGTCTGAGTTGCTCAGGGTTGGGATAATGGAAGGCCTCGTTGCTTCCCAGGCCTACCAGAACCACGGGACTGTCCGCAAAGCGTTTTTTAACCTCGGCACGCTTGGCTGCGTCGATTTCTGGCTCGACACCGTGGGCGTGTTCCGTGCGAAGCTCAACACCCTCCATGCCCGTTTTCTCACAGTTAGCAAGGAGCGTAGGCAAATCCCAGTCACGTCCCCACAGATATGTTACCAACCCAAGGCGGATCGCCTTTTGAGAAGATACCTCAGCCAAACCATGTGCCCAGGTCAACCGCCGAGTAACCAAACCGACTACCGTTGCCAGACCTCCCACAAGAATCCCTCGCCGTGTCATGTGTGCCATGGACGATTCCTCCTCAAATCATGTGACAGTGTATCGCCTCGACGATAAGATATTGTACACTGAGTTTGCTTGACAATCCCATCGTCCGCAAACCCCGTTATCGCTTGTGAGCGTCGTCATCGCCCAACGGCACATGAGGGAGGAAAGCCATGCAAAACAGGAACGTTGTGCAACCCGCACCGGGGACAATGTCCAGAAGTTTCTTTTTCCCCGACGGGATTACCCGAAGTGCCGTCATTTTGCTCTTAGGTTTATCGATTTGCGCATTTTGCCCGGACCAGGTAACGTGGTCTGCTGAGTCGGCCCGTCTTACGGAGCGTCAACTGATCGTTAGCAATGACGCGCAACTCCGGCTGGCGATTCGACAGGCACGGCCAGGAATCACCATTCGCATTCAAGGGGGACAATATCCTGG
>JAKPII010000495.1 GCA_029549885.1 Planctomycetota bacterium | reverse complement strand
ATCAGGCCAAACACACTTCGGACGTGCAACAACGGCGCGTCGCGCTTGATCAAAAGGCCGAGTCCGCGGCGGGGATTGGTGAGACAAACGGGGAGGACCACGAGACCGAAGAACGCGACGCCGACGGTCGCCGCGTCCTGGAAATCCCGGCACGAGAAAAAAAAGACGAGGAGACCTCAGATCACACGCAAAACCCTAAAGATGCAACGGGCCAATTAGGGCGTTTGCTTGATCTGAGTGGGTGATCGCCAGGTGCTGACAGTAAATTAGAGTATGATCTCGCCGTGAGAGCACAATCAAAAACGATAGCTTTCCGGCCCCTTGTCAGATGAAACAAGGAGGTATCACGATAAAGATGTGCACCAAAGAAGGGATGACATTGCTTCATGCGAAAGGGTAGTTCTACCTATGCGATTCACGAAGATGCATGGTATTGGCAACGACTACATTTTTGTGGACTGCTTTCATGAGACGCTTCCCAAGGCGCCGGAGGCCCTCGCGCCCAAAGTGTCTGAGAGACATTTTGGGATCGGAGGCGATGGACTGATACTCATTCTCCCCTCAAATGTGGCCGACGCCCGAATGCGAATCTTTAATGCCGATGGCTCTGAGGCCGAAATGTGTGGCAACGGGGTCCGCTGTGTGGCCAAATATGTTTACGAACATGGGATCGCCAAGAGAAATCCGCTGACGATCGAAACGGGTCGGGGTGTGCTCACCCTCCACTTGGAAGTCAAAGATGATCGAGTACAAAGTGTGACCGTCGATATGGGAGAACCTATCCTCGATCCAGCCCGCATCCCGGTGCGGCTTAACGGCACGGTCATCGAGCATCCCATCAACATGGATGGTGTGGACCTTGCCATCACCTGTGTTTCGATGGGTAATCCCCATTGTGTCATTTTCCGCCCGGAGATCGATGATCTTCTGGTGACTCAGATTGGACCCAAACTCGAAAGGCATCCCCTTTTTCCCAATCGCACCAATGTGGAATTCGTTCAAGTCCTTTCTCCAAGTGAGGTTCGGATGAGGGTATGGGAACGCGGCTCCGGAGAGACGCTGGCCTGCGGCACCGGGGCGTGCGCGGTTTGTGTCGCAGGGGTCCTCGCAGGTCGGTTAGATCGTAAGGTCTTGGTCCATTTGCTCGGCGGAGACCTCCAGATCGAATGGCGATCCGACGGTCACGTCTTCATGACGGGACCAGCCACGGAGGTCTTCACCGGCGAGTGGCCCGATTAGGAGCAACGGCACTGGATCTCGTTGCTCGTGGAGTAGCTACTGGTTCCAGATATTGAGCACCCCAGGAGTGAAACCCAGTTTTGCAAAACATCGGTTCATAGGGTCCAGCGGTCCTCAAGGATGGAGTTGAGATGAGCAGGAAGATCTCTTTCTGGCAAAAATGGGCCACAAAGCATGCGAGCGGTGTCGTGGTGGCCGTCGTTAGGGCATGGATGCGAACCCTCAACTACCGAGTTGTGTATCACGACCGAAGTGCAGATCCGATTTCCCCAGAATGCCGTAAACCTCACTTGTACCTGTTCTGGCACGAGTACATACTTTTTCCTCTTTACGTCCGCGAACATAGTTACCTCACAATGTTACTCTCCGCACACCGGGACGCAGACATCCTCAGCGAGGTCGCCACCCGGATGGGGTTTTACTTCGTCCGCGGCTCCACACGGCGGGGAGGTGACCGGGCTATTCGGGCACTATTTGCCGCTGGGCGATCACGGCATTTGGCCATCACACCGGATGGACCGCGAGGACCACGACGAACCATGGCCCCGGGAGCTATTTACCTGGCATCTCGCCTAGGAACGCCGATTGTGGCAATCGGGTTTGGATATGATCGGCCATGGCGAATGAACAGTTGGGACCGATTTGCCGTCCCCAGGCCATTTTCACGTGCCAGGGCCATTGTCAGTCGCCCAATCGTTGTACCGCCCGATCTGTCGCGCGAGGGAATCGAGGAATATCGCACCAAGATTCAGAACCTCCTCAATGAATTGACTGCTCAGGCCGAGGACTGGGCCACCTCCGGGGCCACCCGGGCAGACGAAGAACGCGTCGTTAAGGCGCCGGCATCGCTACCGCTGCATTTGCTTCCCCAACGGATTCCTCAGATAGATCACGTGACCGACGGGTTGCTTCTCGACGATAATCCAACGCTCACCCAATTGAAAAGGGCAACGCGACTTGCCGGGTGATTTTACGCCGACGGTCCCCACGAAGACATGTCACGGCCCCTCTCATGGTACGCGAATCTTGGAAAATTGATGGGCGTGCCTTCGGTAAGTTCCATCCGCAATTCTGCTATCCCGAACGACCCAACCGCCTTTGACGAACAACGTGGTGAAGAAGACTCACGATCAAAAAGAGGGCCGTCAGCGGGATGATTGCCCAGAGCATGACCTGCCGAAAAGCCGGCAAATAAGGCGAATGGATCACCGCGAGAACCAGGTTCGCCGTATAGGCCAGGTAGTAAGCGAACAACAAGAAACCGTCGAAACGTCCCACAACTCCTCCCGTTATGAAGATGGGTAAGCAAGCAACTGCGACCCCTACCATAATCGGAACATCAGAAGCGAGGGCCTCCTCCGCCACATTCATGCCATGTTGCGTCACCAACGTTCCAAATCCTAGCACGCACAGAATGTTGAAAATGTTGCTTCCCACCACATTTCCGATGGCGATATCGCGGCGGCCTCGCACCCCCGCTACGATTGAGGCGGCGGCTTCGGGTAGCGATGTACCCGCAGCGACCACGGTGACCGCAATGACAAGCTCACTCACCCCCCAAAAGCGAGCAAGCAGTACGGCACCATCGACAAACAGCTTGGCACCGAGCATTAGCACAGCCACACCAATGCCCACAACGATGAGTAACCCGACAAAGATGGCCACATCCCAGAAGAATCCCAAAATGCCCGTTCGCGGCTGAGGCGGGTCCTCCGTCTCTTGGCTTTCGCTGGACGCATCGCTTTTAAGCAACTGAACGGCATTTGACACTTCATTCCGATTGCTCTTGCGAGCTAGGATTAGAGAAAGGGCGACGTATCCTACGAGAAGGGCAAGAAGGATAAAACCCTCGTGGTGTTCGATCCGGCCATTCCATGCGAACCAATAAGTTAGCAGCGAAACGCCAATCATGATGGGGACATCACGCAGCACCAACTGGCGATTAACGACCAGCGGGGCCACGAGGGCGGATAAACCCAACACGAACAGAATATTGAAGATATTACTTCCCACCACATTCCCAAATGCGACGTCCGCATAGCCACGATACGCAGCACTGATGGAAACGGCCAATTCCGGTGAGCTCGTAGCAAATGCTACCACCGTTAAACCAATGACCAACTCCGATAATCTCAACCGCCTAGCGATTTCGGCCGCCCCGCGAACGAGAATCTCACCACCTACTCCCAGGGACGCTAGACCAAGGATGATTGAAAGAAATGGGGACATGATGTTTCGCCTATGAACTGTCCACTGAATTGGTTTAGGCCGACTGCCTGTGGCCAAATACTGCTAATGGTCGTGACATGCTTGTCGCAACAGTGAAATTCGTATCAGGTAAGCTTTTCGAATCAAAGTGTTTTATTTTAGCTTCCACAGCTCGATTGCTAAACCGAGTCGATAGCCGAAACCCACCGGGGGGCTTCGGCTCACCTGGCGAAAACGATGTTTCTTGTCTCCAGGTAAGAAACCCCGTTGTGGCCAAGAAGGGTAGCATCACCACAGATCGACTTAGGTGCTGAATATGGACGACCGGCGACCGCTCTTGCGTCTCGCCAAGAAAAACCGTGAAATATCAGGCATTTGGAAAACAATCTGGCCCGATTGGCTATCCCGTGTTGCGAAAGGTGCGTCGATGTCTCAGTCTGAGCGTGCTGAGTTTGAACCAATTCCGCCTTTTCAAGGGGACGTGCGGTACATCCTGCTTTTGACCCTGGTGGCAACATTGGGCGGTTTGCTCTTTGGTTATGACACGGCAGTCATCGCGGGCGCCATCGACTATATGGTGGAGAAATTTAGCCTGAGCGCCACCATGAAGGGCTGGGTTACTTCGAACATCTTACTGGGGTGCGCCGCGGGAGCAATTCTTGCCGGTCCCCTAAGCGATCTTTTGGGACGGCGCCGACTGCTGCTGATCACGGCCGTTCTATTTGCCGTCTCCGCAATTGGCACGGCGATCCCGGCAAACCTCACGCAATTTGTCTTTTTCCGGATTCTTGGCGGCCTTGCCGTTGGAGCAGCAGCCCTTGTTGCTCCTATTTACGTGGCCGAAATTGCCCCGGCTCATCTGCGAGGCCGACTGGTCTCTCTGCAACAGATCGCCATTATCTCGGGAATGGTGGTTGTCGCCGTCGTCAATTGGTTCATTGCTTTGCAGGGAGATCACACTTGGAATGTCCACTGGGGATGGCGATGGATGTTTGGCTCGGAGACACTGCCGGCTATCCTCTTTCTGTTTTGCCTGGGACTTGTGCCGGAAAGTCCGCGGTGGCTTATCAAGCAAGGACGGACCGACGAGGCGTTAAAGGTCTTGAACCGGACAAGTGGTTCTGCTCGGGCGGCCTGGGAGATTGCCGATATCCAGCGAACCATCGCAGAAGAGACCGGCCGAATCGACGAACTCCTTAGGCCGGGTTATCGAAAGATTCTCATCATCGCGATTATCCTTGCCATCCTTCAACAAGTGACGGGGATCAATGCAATCATCTACTACACGCCGACGATCTTTCGCTCGTCAGGAAGCACTGACATCATGGCCCTCGCCTGGACGATACTCACGCAGGCGGTCAATCTGACGTTTACCCTTGTCGCCATTGCCGTGGTAGATCGACTGGGACGGCGACCCCTGTTACTGCTAACCTCCGTGGCCATGGCCGTGTCCCTCACGCTCCTCGGCTGGGCCTTTCATGCGAAGATGTCAAGCACCTGGGTGGGAATCTTTGTCCAGTGCTATCTGGCATCCTTCGCTATCGGAATGGGCCCTGTCGTCTGGGTGGTCCTCGCCGAGATCTTTCCCACGCGGACCCGTGGGTTGGCCATGGGGATCGCCACAGTAGCACTCTGGTTGGCCGATTTCCTCATCACCCAGACGGCCCCCATGATGTATGAAGCTTGGGGACCGGCCTACGCCTTTTGGTCGTACGCCGTTTTGTGTGTCGTCTGTTTCTTCTTTGTCTTGGCATTCCTGCCCGAAACCAAAGGAAAGACACTGGAGGAAATCGAACGGAGCTTTCTCGCTCGAAAATGAAGGTGCCTATATCTCAACAGACCGAAAAACGCTCTCGATCTTGTGAGAGCCTAGCCCAAAGTTCCCTCCTCCTCTGGGAGAGGGTTGGGGTGAGGGCAAGCCATTGCCAAAGTCGATCAAGAAAACCGGCAGCGATTCGAGCCACCCCCACCCTCGACCCCTCTCCCGTGGAACGGGAGACGGGAGACTATGGGATAGGTTTTTAATCCCAGTGAGTCCTGCAAACTGGGCAAACCGTCGGGTGAAATGCACGTTTTCCTTTACTTGTGTCACATCGGTCAGAAATAATTACCGCGAACATGGTCGGTAGTTCCACGCGAGGAGTTTCTATGGGCGAGGATTTCATAAACTCTTTCACCGCCTTCAATATGTCGCGCGACTTGCCTGTGGTCAGCGTTTCCCAGTTGACCACGATGATCAAGGAGGTCTTAGAAGGCGTATTCCCCCGGGTGGCCGTTATTGGTGAAATTACGGACCTCTCGGTTGCGAAGTCCGGTCACTGTTATTTGACCCTCAAAGACGAGGGGGCGCAGCTTCCCTGCGTGATTTGGCGGTCCTACTTTACGCAAATACCCTTCGAGCTTCGGGATGGTCTGGAGGTCCTTTGTCGCGGACGACTGAATGTGTATCCGCCCCACGGACGTTACCAGTTCATTATTGAACGCATCGAGTTAGGTGGCTGGGGAGCTGCTGAATTGGCCCTCCGCCAGTTGAAAGAACGTCTCGCTAAAGAAGGTCTTTTTGACGAAGCGCGAAAACGTCCCCTTCCCAAATATCCGCGTTGGATTGCCGTCGTGACCAGTCCCAGTGGCGCAGCCGTTCATGATTTTCTGACGGCTTTGCGGGAACGTTTCTGTCCGGCAAACGTGTTGATTGTACCGGTTCGCGTCCAGGGAGAAGGAGCAGCGGAGGAAATCGCCCAGGCTGTCCGGCGGGTGAACGACCTCGCGCTTCCAATTGATGTCATTGTTGTGACCCGCGGCGGTGGCAGCGCCGAGGACCTTGGGGCCTTCAACACCGAGGCGGTCGTTCGCGCCATCGCCACATCGCGAATTCCCGTCGTCTCGGCCGTGGGCCACGATATCGATGTCACGTTGGCGGACCTGGCGGCGGATGTTCGTGCCCTGACTCCAACCGACGCCGCTTTTAAAGTGATTCCGTCCCGGGAAGAGGTCACGGAAGCGGTCAACGCCCTGGCCGTCCGTTTGCGATCGAGTGCCGAATTGCGATTACGGATGGGGCAAGCCATGTTCGAACGGACGGCAAACCATCCTTTCTTTCGCCGTCCCAAGGACTGGCTTTACGAGAAAGTCCAGACGCTCGATGAGTGGGACAAACGCCTGGATCGTGCGGGCCATTTGATCATCGAACGGTTTTCACAACAGTTGCAACAAAAGATCACCCACCTGGAATCCCTCAGTCCTTTGGCTGTGCTTGCCCGGGGCTATTCCATGACATTTGTCCACCCCGATGGCCCTCTTG
This sequence comes from Planctomycetota bacterium, assembly GCA_029549885.1. Taxonomy (GTDB): domain Bacteria; phylum Planctomycetota; class Planctomycetia; order Pirellulales; family Thermoguttaceae; genus Thermogutta. Next base: position 2,072 of record JAKPII010000495.1, on the reverse strand, counting down.
TCGTTGAGGCGTCGGCCCTTCGCCCAGGGCAGCAGATCAAAACCCGCTTTGCCCAAGGCAGTGCCGTCAGCCGGATCGAAGAGGTCCTTGCCTCATCGTAACACTACCCACGGGGCATGGGATGAATGGCCTCAACGTGCGGGCAGGATATTGCTACCATAAGTGGTTAGGCGTGTCCCCGAATCATTTACGCCTCTTGCGTCATTTACTCAGTCACTACCGTTTCATGATTTTCGGAACAAAGGCTACTGGTCGATGGTTTCCTCTGGGCAAAGGTTTTTAACACTTGTGAACACGGGCAAATCATTTTGCCGGGTTGGGCCCCTCGTCATCGGTTTATGCATTCTCATCCTCCCTGGGACACTAGGCGAACCCGTCACTGAGATCGTCCCCGTGGCACAATTTGCGGCTCCGGCCCTGGGCGCGGAATCATCACCTTTTTCGCCATTGCCTGAGCCTGAGGCCCCTTCAACTCCCGTTGGCCACACTGGGGGTACGAGTCCCCCAAAAACCACGGCTCCGAATGTGCTACCCCAGGACGGCACTAGGGGCCAATCACCCTCCACAGCCGCCCAAAGTGGTGCGAGCGTCGAAATAGAGCGGGAGGCCAAGACTAGTTCTTCTTCGCTTTCGTTCTGGCGGATTGTGCGAGCCGGTGGAACGGTAGGATTCCTGATTATTTTGCTGTCGATTGTGGCAGTGGCTTTGGCGGTTGAGCATCTCTTGACGTTGCGGCGGGACCTTTTCATGCCGCTCGGCTTGATCGAGGAGGTCTCTGCCAAGCTTTCGGCAAAAGATTGGAATGGTGCCGCTGAGGCGTGCCGAGCCCACCCCTCGGTGCTGGCACATATCCTTATATCGGGGATCTCGGAGCATGGGGCAGGCTGGAACGAGATGGAAAAGGTCATGGAAGAGACCCTGGCCGAACAGACCGCCCGTTGGAACCGGAAGGTTGAATACCTCTCCGTCATCGGGAACATCGCACCGATGCTCGGACTTTTAGGCACGGTCATCGGCATGATTCTGGCGTTCCGCACAGTTGCCGAAACGCAGGGTGCGGCGAGGGCGGCGGACTTAGCGGAGGCTATTTATCTCGCCTTGGTGACCACGGTGGAAGGCCTCATTGTGGCCATTCCGTCGCTGGCGGCCTACGCATTTTTCCGTAATCGGGTGGATGAACTTATGGCGGAAGTGGCGGCTACAGTCCAGAAAATCTTTGCCCCACTCAAACGGCGTCGTGCCACGCTGGCGCCGGCCCCCGCTCCCCCCTCGGCAGGAGCAAGTCATTGATGCCCATGCATGCTGTTCGAGGAACACACCAACCCAAGGTGCGTTTGAACCTCACGCCGATGATCGACGTGACATTTCAGCTCATTTTGTTTTTCCTCCTTGCTGGACATATGGCCCAGCAGGAAAGTCAGAGCGACCTGGCACTGCCTTATGCCCGAACCGGTGAAAAGCTTGTAGAAGGCGACACCAGGCGGTTGGTGATCAACGTCCTTGCGAACGGCCAAATCGTCCTATCCGGAGAATCCCTCTCGGTGGAACGGCTGGTTCAAGTTCTTGCATCCGAGGCCGGCGCCGGACGAAGAGTAGAGGTGCGAATTCGTACTGACAAAGAGACGCCGTACAAGTTTATTTCGCCAATTTTGCTGACATGCGCCCGGGCAGGCCTTTGGAATGTGTCCTTCGCAGTGATCTCAAAAGAAGAAGAGTAATTACCGGTTGGCCCGTGAAATTCGATCAATCATGAAGCGACCCGTCGCGTACCATCATGCTTCCCACCTGGATTTGCCCATGACGCCGATGATCGACGTCGTGTTCCAGCTCATTATCTTTTTCCTTTGCACCACTCGATTCACCCCCTTGGAGCATGTTCTTCCCATGCATCTTGACTTACCCGGGGCCAAAGGGGCGGTGACCAAGGTCAGTCCCGATCTGCAAGACTTGACGGAGATCGTCATCATTTTAGAAGCTCACCAGGACACGGTGGGAATCAGTGTCAATCGTCGTCCGGTTGCCAGCATGGCGGAATTGCGTTCCACACTGATGACACTTGGTAAAATTCGGTT
>JAKPII010000482.1 GCA_029549885.1 Planctomycetota bacterium | reverse complement strand
GGTGGGCCCCGCTGGCGGCAACAACGCCGGTCACTCTGACACCCTTAATACCAAAAGCTTCCGGCCACTGGTGGCATCCCACACGATGGCCGTGTTATCCAACGACGCGGTCAAAATCCGCCGGCTGTCGGGACTAAACGTAGCAGACACAACCATGCCGGTGTGCCCTTCGAGCACCAAGAGCTTTTGGCCACTTGTGGCATCCCACACAATCGCCCTCTTGTCCTCCGACGCGGTTACGATCTGCCGTCCATCAGGACTAAAGACGGCAGACCAAAGCACATTGGTGTGCCCTTGGAGCACGAGAAGCTTTTGGCCCGTGGTGGCATCCCACACGATGGCCATCTTGTCAAACGATGCGGTTACGATCCGCCGCCCATCGGGACTAAATGCGGCAGATTCAACGGGGCGGGTATGCCCTCGGAGCACCCGGAGCATTTCGCCGCTAGAGACATCCCAGACGATGGCCGTATTGTCCCACGATGCGGTCACGATCCGCCGCCCGTCGGGACTAAATGCGGCAGATTCAACGGGGCGGGTGTGCCCTTGGAGCAGCAGGAGCTTTTGCCCGGTACCGGCATCCCACACGATGGCCGTGTTGTCGAATGATGCGGTCACAATCCGCCGCCCATCGGGGCTAAAGCCGGTGAACACAACCGGCTCCGCATGCCCTTCAAGTTTTAGGAGCTTTTGCCCACTTGTTGCACCCCATACGATTGCCGTCTCGTCCAACGAAGGTGTCACGATCCGCCGCCCATCGGGGCTAAAGGCGACCCGCGCCCACTGCGTGGTAATGAAGATCCCCGGGTTTGCAGAAGGCCAGAAGCTCCATAACAGCACTGCCAGCAAAATTACTACCAGGGCAATTCCCGCCACAAGGGCAATGAGAACAATCGGCCGGCCCCCCTTCGGGGTTACGTCGCCCGCACGTGGTAATGGCGGCGGTCGTAAAGGAAATGCCCGCTGTAATGCCTCTTCTAACTGTTTCATGTTAGCGAACCGCTCTTCTTTGGCCGGGGCGAGCATCCGCTCTAAGATCACGTCGAAAGTCTTGGGGACCGTCGGGTTTAACTCGGAGGCCGGTCGCCAGGCCCCCGCCGGTATTCGCCCCGTAAGGAGCTCGTAGAACGTCATCCCCAAGGCATAGATATCGGCCCGCCCATCCACTTCCCCAGGCCGGTCCCACTGCTCCGGCGCCATGTACTTTGGCGAGCCAATCGCCATCCCCGTCGCCGTCAGACCACGGGTCTCGCCCCCCAAACGCCTCGCCAATCCCAAGTCGGCTATCTTGATTGCCCCCTCGGCCGTGAGCAAAAGATTTGAAGGCTTGATGTCCCGATGTACCAGCCCTGCCTCGTGGATTACCCGCAGTCCCTCGCAGGCCTGACGCAGCCAAACCAGCGCCTGGGCAAAGGAGGCCACCTCCCCCTTCCGCTTCAGACTTTCGATCTGTTGGGCCAAACTCCCTCCAGGGAGCCATTCGGTGACCAAGGCCGGATACCCCAGCCATTTGCCCTGGCCGACAATCCTCACCAACCGCGGGTGCCTTAGGTTACGGAGTTCGCTCACCTCGCGCTGAAAGCGACGCAGTGCGTCCGCATCTTCCAGCAAATGAGGATGGAGGAGCTTGACCGCCACCGGCTCCCCTGTCTTGACGACGCGCCCCTCGAACACCACCGACATCCCGCCTTCTCCCACCAGTCGCACCAAGCGGACTCCGCCAAATTCCCCGGCCACGCAGGCCACTCCCGAGGAAAACCGCGGGCGAAAGACAAGCACCTGGCGACGACACGCCGGACAGGCCTGGACATTTGGCGCTGGTGCGGGCAGATCGGTGCTTTGGCAGTAGGGACACTGGCCAACCCACCGAGGCACCGCTTTTGCCCCCAGACCTCCAAGGCGACACTCGAACTCGGCTGGTCCAACCCGAAACCGCAGCCCCGCTTCGAGCCGCAACTCTCTCACTCGGCCACCCTTGTACTCTAGCACTGCCCCGGGATCAACACAACGCAAGATCAGGCCGCCCGCCCCATCCCATTCCACCTGGCAGTGGTGGCGGGACACCGCTGGGTCATCGATGACAAAGGTGTTGTCTGGCGTTCGACCGATCGACAGCCCCCGGGCCACATAGATCTCGTCCCCAAATTCCACGTCGCAGCGACAAAGTAATAGCACCTTGCTCCCGGCAGCACCTGATGACCCTCCGCGACTCATTTCTGCCTCCTCGTGGTGGCCCGCCCGCGACTCTGAATAGATTGACTCCGGCCACAAGGTCAAACCTGCCAACTTGCCCTAATTCTAATTGGCTGAGCTTTTGCATGTCAACAAACTGCCTGGAGGAGCTCCTTAGATGCCGCATTGCGTGGCGACATTTGCATGATGGCTTTGCAAGGCCTTCAATGATCCCAGGCGGGACATTGCAGGCGGGCCGGGGTAGCCGGTTGACTGACTCCCCGTTCTTCTGGGCGTTTGATATATTAGAGACCGAAACCTAACCGGCGAATCGGCGTGTGATTCGGGGGACTCCTGGGACTCGCTTAGCCACGAAAGGAAAAGACGATGGCTCTGGAAAAATTTCAACTGCTCCCAGAGGTGCGCGATTTCTTGGCCAAGAAGCGTTTTGGAGGTGTGATCGGAGGCCAAGAGGTTTTTGCCTCCAACGGCGAGACGTTCCACACGCGGGACCCTGGGACGGGAGACGTCTTGGCCGAGGTGGCCAATATGCAACCTGATGACGTTGACCAAGCCGTTCAGGCTGCGGCCAAGGCCTTTCGCCAAACCAATTGGCCAAACCTAACGGCTCACGAGCGAGGGGCTATTCTCCATCGGTGGGTGGATCTGGTGGAAAGCAAGAAACGGATCATTGCCCAAATCGAATCACTGGATTGTGGTAAGATCTATCGGCAGGCTGAGGCCGACGTCCAGAACTTTATCGACACGATGCGATATTTCATTGAAATGTCGCTTCACATCGAGCGCCGGGCTGTTCTGGCCGTGCCGCATTACGAGGCTTATTCCTACCGTGCGCCGTGGGGACCGTGTGGGTTCATCTTTCCCTGGAACTTTCCAATCCTCCTGGTCGGTTGGGGGATTGCCCCGGCGCTGGCGGCTGGAAATACTGTGGTCATCAAACCCGCCGAGGATACCCCTCTTTCCACATTGTTTGTTGCGCACTTAGCCAAGGAGGCCGGTATTCCCGATGGCGTCGTCAACGTGGTGCCGGGTTTAGGAGAAGTAACGGGCGCAGCGTTGGCGCGGCATCCCGGGCTAAGGCGAATGTCATTCACAGGCTCGCCGGAGGTCGGACGGCTCGTGGGTGAAGCCTGTGCCCGAAATTTGGTTCCCGTTAAACTCGAGCTGGGAGGTAAAGGGGCTGCGGTGGTCTTTGATGACGTCGATGTGTCGGCCACCGTTGAAAAGCTGGTCCAGGCCGTGACGTTCCATTGCGGACAGGTGTGCTGCACAGCGACCCGCTGGATCATTCAGAAAACCATCTACGATCGGTTTGTGTCCGAGGCCGTCAAACGACTACAAGAAATCCGCATCGGCCACGAGCTAGAACCTCGAGTTCAGATGGGACCGGTGGTTAACGAAAAGCAGAAAAAACGGATTTTGTCGTACATTGAACGGGGAAGAGCGGAGGGGGCTGAAGTCATTTTGGAAGGCGGGGAATTGGAGTTGCCGGAGTTGGGTGGCTTCTTCGTCAAGCCGGCACTCTTGGCAGGTTCGCTGAAGAACGTAGCGGCTCAAGAGGAGATTTTTGGGCCCGTCGCTTATCTGACATCGTTCTCTGACGAGGCAGATGCCATCGAGAAAGCGAACGATACCGAATACGGCCTGGCCAACAGCGTCTGGACCGCCGATTTGCAGCGGGCTCGTCGGGTGGCAGAGGCCATGGAGGCCGCCAATAGCTGGATCAACGCCCACAACCTCTTCCCGCACGGTGTGCCATACGCCGGTATTAAGAAAAGCGGGCTAGGAGGGGGGGTACTCTCGGAGCAAACTTACTTCGATTATCTCCGCAGTACCTCCGTTGTTCGCCCGGTCAGTTGATCTCAGGTCCAGCCCCAGTCCGTTTAGGCCGTTGTGGGTTTCTTAGCCTTGTTAAAATGTGCCGGGTAATTAAACTAGAGAATGATTCGCTGGATGCGCAATTGCCCCTTTCGTGAAAGGGGAGCGATGGGGGCGTCGGGACCTGACTCTGGCGGATCAAAATGCGCGGATTATCTCGGTTGGATGAGGGGTGGGATAAAACGCTAGAAAGTCGTAATTGCCGTTGCACTGGTAGTTTGCCGGTGCCATACTATGGTGTTTTGGTTTGTTGCGGCCGTTTGGCGTGGGGAAAATGGCTTGGTCCGCCGAGGTAAAGCTATCCGGTGGAAGGGAATTGAGTCGTTGCTTCCGCTTGACCTTGGGTGACACAGCATCGCGACAAGAGAGGCGAGAAAGGGTGAGCGGTTCGTCAGAGTCACCTTATTTCTATCGGGGTAACACGCAGCAGGGTATGGCACCTTGAGGATCGACATCAATGGGTAAAGGCCTCTGCATCTTCGGTATGGTTGGTGCGGGACTTCTCCTGCTCGTTTTCGGACTCGACCTGGCCCTGGGAATGCCGTTTGGGCGCATCAGCATGATCATGGACCTTGGCTTTATCGTTGCAGCGGCGGGCCTTTTTGCAGCGAGCTTTATGACGTTGCGGGAGATCCCCTAGCTAAATTCGCAGGTCACCTCCTCTTCGCTTTTCTCCAAATCAGCGCTCCACGTTAGGCGACTCGTAATCGAGAATCGCTGAAACAAGTCCGGCCATCGTATATTCGCGGGCTTCAACACAAGGAGAAAACCCCAGATCGTGAAGCGTTTTTGTGGTGACGGGGCTAATGCTTGCCAACTTGGTGTTCTTGAGCCGATCGCCGAACAAACGGACCAGCGATTGGGCGATTCCGGAACTTGTCACGGTCGTCCAGTCGATGCGACCTTCTTCTAGTTGTTCAATGACCTCCGGGTTAGCCGAGGTCACATCCACGCTTCGGTAGGCCACCACTTGAGAAACCTGCCAGCCGGCCGCACTGAGCATTTCTGGCAATACCTGTCTTCCCCGACTTGCCCTAATAAGAAGGATGTTCCCCCGCGCCGGCAATCGATTCAGTTCTTCCGCAAGGGCCTCCGCGCGATACTCATTTGGAACGAGTTCGGGTTTGAGGTAACGCTCTTCAAGGGCTGTGGCCGTCCCAGGTCCAATCGCAGCTATTTTGGTCGCGGCCAGGACGCGCACATCTTTGGCCAATGCCCACAGTCGGTCTACAAAGAATTTGACGCCATTTGCACTGGAAAAAACGATCCAGGCAAACGCATTCAAATGTTCGATGGCTCGATCAACGGGCTCCCAGGTTTCTGGCGGCATCAGTTCGATGACAGGGTGTTTGATGACGCATGCGCCCCAGGTCTCCAAAAGACTTTGCAAATCAGCCGCCTGGTCTTCCGGCCGGGTAACCAGAATTCGTTTTCCGAACAGCGGCTGAGAAGTGAACCATGACCGTGGCGGAACCAGTGATGCCACCGGTCCGACCACAATAATGGCGGGTGGCTTAATGTTCTGGGACTGGATCGTGTCAGCCACTCCGCCGAGCGTTGTTGTCCATATTTGTTGCTCAGGCCAGCCGCACCGCCGGACAATCGCCACCGGCGTTTCTGCCGGCTTCCCGTGCCGCATGAGTTCCTGACTCCAGACGGCTGCCGAACGGACGCCCATATAGTAAACGATGGTCCCTGGAAAACGGGCCAGGGTTTGATAGTCTAAGTTGCGATGGGGCTTATCGGAGTGTTCGTTTCCCGCAATCAGGGCGACACCCGAGGCGAGTTGCGCGTGCGTTAAAGGAATTTCGGCCAAGGCCCCGACGGCTAGGCCCGCCGTTATCCCGGGAATGACTGTAAAACGAATCCCCTTCGATCTAAGGAACTCCAGTTCTTCGGCAAACCGACCGAAGATGGCCGGGTCACCGGCTTGGAGGCGGACCACATGTTTTCCGTCGCGGGCGCGGGTCAATAGAATCTCGTTGATTTCCGCTGGTTCTAGGCAACGGCCGCGGCTGTGATGCCCCAGGGAAATCTTTTCGGCATGAGGCGGAACGATGTCGAGAATTCTGGGATCGACCAAGTAGTCATAGACGACCACTTCCGCCGCGGCGAGGCACTCTTTTGCCCAGAGTGTGAGGAAACGAGGGTCTCCGGGCCCTGCCCCTACGATCCAAACGTGTCCCTGTGAGGGTGGGCGACCTTCCGAGGCGAATTCGTTGTCTTTACGGCGCGGTTTGTCGGACATCATGGCACCACGTTTTGACTTGCGAAACTTGTCGGTTTATTACAAAGGCTGAATAATCACGCTTGACCTGGCCATGGGCAAGGAGGCCTTCTCGTTCCGCGAGTTACGGGTTTTCGGCATTTCGGCATGTTGGAGTTGACGACGGCTGAGGTTAAAATAATCATGATAGGTGAAACTGGGTCAACGGGTGAGGATTCCTGAAACCTTACCTTGAGCGATGTTGGTGGGTCCTTAATTACTTGTCGAGGCCGAAATGGCATCCGAAACCCCTGCTCAAACGGCTGGTAACGTACCGCCCGAACCGAGTCCGGCAAAGCGAAAGCGCTTGAAAGAGTGCTTCGAATATGGCAACCGCATTGCCGCTCAGGAAAACTTCGATTACGCAGCCGACGTGTACACCGAATGCGTTGTCGGAGAACCAGGCAACGCGCTTTATGTGCAGGCCTTCTTAACGAATCTTAAGAAGAAGTACAACAATAACAAGCGCGGAAAAGGCTTGGGCTTTTTGAAGTTGGCACCCCTTAAGGCAGCCCTGCGCAAGGCCATTCACGCTAAGGATTGGGTCAATGTCTTCAAAACGGGCGCAGAAGCCCTCAAAATCAACCCTTGGGACACGGGCGTCCTGACGGCCTTGTCGGAGGCGTGCGATCAATGCGGTTTCCACGAAGCACAGCTTGTTTATCTCAAAATGGCCCTGGATGCCAACCCCAAGGATGTGGAGATGTGCCGCCGGTGTGCCAAGACACTGGCTGAATTGGGATTGTATGACCAGGCCATCGCCATGTGGCATAAAGTCGAGCAATTGAGGCCCAATGACACGGAAGCCTCCAAAGCTGTGGCCGACTTGGCAGTGCGTAAAACGATCGAGGCCGGTGGCTACGATGAAACCGGTGAGTCGCGGCGACGTGTCGAAGCAGCGGGCGGCGCGGTAAGCACGGCCGATGCCCTCAGCCGTAAGGATCGGCTGGAAATGGAAATCAAGCGGCAGCCAAACAACCTCACCTTGTACATTGAGTTAGCCGAACTCTATGTTCGCGAGGACGACTATGCCAGGGCCGAACAGGTCATGGCGAAGGCCTACGAGGTGACGAAAGATGTTAGTGCTAAGGAAAAGCTAGAGGACATCCAGCTTCGCCGGTTGCGTCAGGCAATGGCGGATGCCGAGAAACAATACCGAGCCTCACCGAATGAGAACACAAAGGCCCAATTGGTGGCGGCGCAAAAGGCCTTGTGGGCAAAAGAATTGGAAGTCTATCGCGACCGCGTGGAGCGGTTCCCCAACAACTTGTCATTCCGGTTTGAACTGGGCGTCCGGTATCAATTGAACGAAATGTACGAGGAGGCAATTAAACAGTACCAGATGGCCCAGAGCGACCCCCGGAGGAAAGGCGTCTGCTTGTTAAATCTCGGCCAATGCTTCGAAAAAATTGGCCAGCATAGACTAGCACTCAAGCATTTTGAGGATGCAATCCAAGAAATTTCTGACCGGGATGCCGAAAACAAGAAACGGGCCCTATACGCCGCAGCGGTCTTGGCGTATCGCTTGAAGGACTATCGCCGAGCGGAGCAGCACGCCAGCGCCTTGGCCGCTATGGATTACTCTTACCGTAACGTGGGTGAACTTTTGGACCGAATTGCCAAGCGACTGGAGGCAGAAAGGTCCGGTTCCACGGAGGAAGCCGTTGAGGTAGAGCTTCCCCCTGGACAGGATGAGGATTAGCCTCCATAATGGCATTTTCGGTAGATCAAAGGGACACCCGTCCGTCTGATGGGTGTCGGGCTAGATGAACGAGTTCTTTGTTGTCACGGTTGAGATATGCCAAATACCAAAAGCGCAAAGAAACGGCTTCGTCAGAACATTAAGAGGCGTGCGCACAATCGGTCCATCAAGCGGTCCGTGCGGACACAGTGTCGGAAGGTTCGGGAAGCGGTGGCCGCCGGGGATTTAGCCAAGGCCGAGGAGGAGTTTCGAAAAGCTTACCGTCTGCTAGATCGGGCGGGAGCCAAGCGGATCATTCATCCCAATGCCGCCGCCCGAACGAAATCGCGCCTCGCCAGTGCTATGCGAAAAGCCCGTCAATCCGCGGTTGGGGCACCGAGTGGCGCCTGAGGTCAGTTCCGTATTGTCGACTGAGGTTTGAAACCGGCGAAAGCCGGTTTTTTTCTTTGACACGCTGGCTTGGGACGTCCTTTCCTGAAGTGGTCGATCTACTGCTAGTCGGGGGCTTCCGATAAAATGAGGGTTTTCGGCGGGAAAGGCTTGGGTAACGATAAGTCCCTGCGAGCGTGACGTGGGGAAAGGAGTCCCTCCCGCAGGAAAACCTGACGTGGTCACTTCAGCAGGCCTATTGCAGGAATCAGACAATGAAAAAAGAGCGACGGCAAGAGCTTAAAGAAAACGAACTAGCGGAAATTTTGGCACGGTGGTATGCAAAAATTGCCCCGCATTCCCAAAAAATCCTGATTGCCGTGCTCGTGATTGTGATTGTTTATCTTGGGTGGACGATTTGGAGTCGCTGGGCGGCCGCCGTGGAGAACGAGGCCTGGCAAGCCTTGCACGCTGCCATGGAAAGTGGTGCGGCCGCCGATTATGAGACGGTGGCCGAGAGGTTTCCCCGCACGAACGCTGGTTACTGGGCTCAACTCCTTGCGGCAGATACCCATCTCCAAATCGGTTGCCGCCAGATTCTCGTCAATAAAGCCGACGGGGCACAGGAACTCCGTAAGGCCCTGGACGGTTACCTGGCTGTACGGAATGTCACAATTTCTCCCTTATTCCAACAGCGGGTATTGTGGGGACTTGGCCGGGCCTACGAGGCCCTATCCGGAACAAGGGAGGGCCAGGGAGAATTGGATCGGGCCATGACTGCCTATCGCGAGCTAGTCCAACGTTGGCCTGACGGTCCATTTAGCAGCATTGCTAAACGGCGATTAGAGTCGTTGGAAAAGTCGGAAACACGCGAGTTTTACGACGCCTTGGCGGCCTATGAGCCGGTGAGGCCAAGCGTGCAACCGCCATCGGGGATCATCGACTTTGGCCCAAGCAGTCTCCCCACGCCCCCTGTGCAGCCGAGTAGCGGTGACGAGACCGGAGCGGCCCCCGCCTCGGATACAAAGCCGGGCGAGCAGGTGGTCCAGGAGAAGAGCGAAACATCGCCACCATCGGAGCCGACCGTTGAGATGCCGCTGCCGGATGTCAATGCGCCGATATCCGAAACCGACCAGGGACAGGGCGAGGAAAAGGCCTCGGAACCGAAAGCGGATTCGGGCGAAGATAAGTTAGACTCTTAGGGAGAGGCGACACCGTAAGTTGTCCAATCCGTCGCGACAAAGCTGTTATCGGAAGGCATTGAACCGCGGTATGATGGCGGCGTACTCGTCGGAGTTGGGAGAGGGCCTGGCTGCGAACCCGCTTGGGGCTGTCGTAATAACAACAGGTTTTACCATCGCATGGTCGTGGACAGCGTATTGGGAGAAAATCCGATTGAACTGATAGTCACTCCCCATGAAGCCGACTGGCGTCTGGATGCTTTTCTTGTCTATCACTTTCCGGCATATAGCCGTAGCCTCCTTAGACAGGTCATTACGGCAGGTGGGGTTACCGTTGACGATAAGGGGGCCAAACCGGCGTATCGGCTGAAAGTCGGCCAAAAGGTAGTGGTCAAGCTCCCAGAGCTTCCTCGGCAATGCCCCAAACCGGAGAACATACCGGTCGAGGTGCTTTACGAAGACGATTGGTTAGCCGTTATCAATAAACCGCCGGGGATGGTTGTCCATCCGGCGCGTGGACACTGGTCGGGAACGCTGGCGAGCGCCATCCAGTATCTCTATGGGGGCAAGTTAAGTACTCTTGGTGGCCCAAATCGACCAGGGATCGTCCATCGTCTTGACGCCGATACCAGTGGTGCCATTGTCATTGCTAAGCATGATTTGGCACACGGTAAGCTCGCCAGTCAATTTGCTGAGCGCACTGTGGATAAGACCTATCTTGCGATCGTCTCCGGGGTTCCCGACCGTGATGCCGATTGGATTGACGAGCCGATAGGCCTCCACCCACGGCAGCGGGAGAAGATGGCCATTCGGCGTTATGACCCCGAGGCTCGTCACGCCCAAACGCTGTACCGGGTTGTGGAACGATTCCGAGGTTTCGCTCTCGTTTCTGCCCATCCGAAGACGGGGAGAACTCATCAGATTCGTGTCCATCTCGCACATATCGGTTGTCCCGTACTGTGTGATCGCTACTATGGTGGGCGTGCTTCTCTAACACGTGGAGAAATCCGTGGCGATCCGGCAGATGAGACAGTGATCCTGGACCGACAGGCCCTTCACGCATGGAAAATCGCCTTCACGCATCCGGGCACGAATGAACGTTTAGAAGTCGTTGCGCCGCTTCCCGCCGATATGGCTGGAGTTCTCGAGGAATTAAGACAGTATCGGCAAGCGACATGACATTACGGACGAAGGGAACTGACTATTCGACCGGACCCCGTGGACCTTCGCCCAAGATGCCCCCAATCAAATCGCGAAAACCCCATCCGGTCGGGTGCCCAATGAACTCCCCTGCTTGAAATCCCACGCTTTGGCCAATCGCCTGGTTGTAAGTCTTTATGCGATTTAGTATTTCGGGACGATGGGCGAATTGTGAAGCATACCGGCCGATTGCTTCCAACTTCACGCTGAGGCACTCACCGATGTCCACAACGACTGCATTCGGCGTTGGTAGAATGGGATAACGCATGGCAAGATAGTAGTGCAAATAGACCCCGACAGTATGTGGGGCGAGATTCTCGAATAGTTCATCCCATTTCGTAAGCCGGGCATAGAAAACGGCCGCCTCAATGATTTGGGCGGCTTGCTGGTGATCTGGGGACGCCATGGGGGTCTGCCCACCAAGGCCGAGGACAATGCGGGGACGGTATCTGCGGATCTCTTTTGCCAGGGCTATGCGGGATTCAAAGTCGTCGAATAGCCGTCGGTTGGGCAAATCAAGGGTGACGCGGAGCTGGACGCCAAGAGTCTCCGCCGCCTTGATCGCCTCATCCAACCGTTGATCGGGGTGGGGACATTCGGGCGTCGGCTCTCCATCCGTAAGGTCCACAATCCCTACCCGAAGCCCCTTCCTGGCCAGGGCGTGAACGAATCCGCCGCAACCGATTTCAACATCATCCGGGTGGGCACCGACAACCAGCACATCCAGAGAATCATCAGTTGATTCACGTCGGTCCCAAATTCGGCGTGTCGAACTCATAGATACCTCGTCGAAGTCAAACGACGAAATGACACAAGTGACAGACTCACGACGCAAAAAAGATAGAAGACCACCGTGCCCGAATGCGAAATCTCATCCGAGGCCTTATCCTGCCTTGGGCGAGTTCTCCTTCACTTTGATCGCAGAAACGACAAAGGTTGGAGCAAGTGATTGGAAGCGAACGCGGTCAAATTGATAGAATCCTCGCGCGAGATTGACCATGAGCACATTGAGGCACTTCGTGTGTCGCCGCAAAAAGGCGTGGACATCGACCACGTTTTCCAGGCTTCCCATCGTCAAGACGATTCGCCCACCAGGTTGCAAACGGCTGTAGGCGGCCTCACACAGGCCGACGACCTGACGACCACTTCCCCCGATGAAGACACAATCGGGATTCGGAAGGCCCTGCCAGGCCTCTGGAGCGCGACCCAAGACCGGCGTGAGATTGGTCACCCCAAATCGCCGGGCATTTTCTTGAATGAGTCTTACGTCCTCGGGATCCATTTCGATGGCGTAAACGTGTCCCTCGCGGGCAAGCTGGGCGGCTTCCACACTGACGGCACCGCTACCCGCGCCGACGTCCCAAACGATGCTCGACGGTCCTACGTCTAGCTCCGCCAGGACAATGCAGCGAATCTCTCGCGGAGTCAAAAGCCCCCGTTTCGGTTTCGACTGCAAAAAGGCCTCGTCTGGGTTGCCAAAAAATCGCTTGCCGAAAAGACTTAGCGGTCGATCCGGGACATCAGGTTTTCGCACCAGGATCAAGACATTGAGCGGGGAGTACGTGTGTTTAGTAATGTCAGCCAGCTCCCCGAAAGTGACCCGTTCGTTCGGCGCTCCCAGGTTTTCGCACACGTAGGCCATAAAGTAGTCCAAGCCCGTTGACAAGAGTTGCTGGGCGACCACGTTGGGGGGCAGCTCCTCTGTCGTAAAAAGACCGACCGTCTCCGCGCTTCTGATCTGGTTGAACAGATCTTCCAGCGAAGTATGGGCAAGGTTCACAAGAAGGGCGTCTTCCCAGCTTTCTTTGACGCGGGCAAACGCCATTTGCATAATGCTCACATGAGGGACGACCTCGAAAGCTTCCTTTCCAATCTTGTCCCACAGGTACCGTGCGATGCCGTAAAACAAGGGGTCTCCCAAGGCCAGAATGACGATCTGTTTGTCCCGGTTTTCCGTGATTGTCTTAACAACCTCGTCGAGGTCGGAAGAGACAGGGACGCGTTGTCCAGCGATCTCGCCAATAAGCTCCAGACAATGTGGCTCGCCGACTACGAGGTCTGCGGATTGAATGAGCTGACGGGCGTAGTCTGTCAAACCAGCAAAACCGTCTTCCCCAATTCCCACAACGTAGATTTTACGAGCATTGTTGGCCATCGTAAGTAAACACTCCCATGCTGCGATTGGAGGTGCCGATATTCCTAATCCGTGATTATGGTAAAGCCTATCTTAAACGGTGAGCTAGGGAAAGATGGAGCGAGTGCCAAACGCTCCTCTCAGAACAACGGCTGATGGTCTTGGTGGGAATTAACATTGTGGAGTGTCGCAGGCTTAGGCCGACGTATCTTACCGGAGGTTGGCCCAATCTAAAAGGAAGCGCATCCCTACGGTGGCGATGGCCCGACAACAGCAGCGACCGCCGATGCCTCAGCCGAACTATGACTCCGCCTATCGAACGCCTTGACAAGACCACCCAAATAGGCAACCCACGTTCTGACGGCGGGTGAAGGCCTACCGCCTCTTAGCCGGCACTGGTGAACGTAGCCGTGCCACAGAAGAAGAGAAAACCCGCATACACGTGGAGAGCGGGAGACGGGATTCGAACCCGCGACCCCCAGCTTGGGAAGCTAGCGCTCTACCCCTGAGCTACTCCCGCAATCCTCCTGGCTTTTGCCAGGCTAACTATTACCAGCGTACGGTTTGGTCGCCTGCGTGTCAATGCCCAGGTTCGGGACCTTTCACCAGAGGCCGGGGATGACCACCCACGGGTCGGCCCGGTGGAGGGCTCCCGGCAAGATAACCTGACATCGGTATCAGCTCGGTCCGATCAGTAGTTAAAACGAATCCCCCGATCGCGGAGCTCTTTGACCAACTGGCGAGGCGATTGAAACGGCACCGCATCATACCCAAAGGCACGTGCCGCTTCCGTATGGGCGGGGATGTCGTCCGTAAAAAAGATCTTTTCAGGTGCAACACCCGCCAGACGGGCGGCTTTTTCATAAATTGTGTGATCCGGCTTAAGGGCGTGAAGATCACAACTCAGCGCGTAACAGCGAAACCCTTTTTGAAGGATGGCGTAGTGACTGCGGCACCATTCAAAGTGGGGCGAACAGGTGTTGGAGAGAATCCCCAGTGGCCAGCCTGCGGCCTGGAGCTGGGCCACAACAGGCAACATCGGAAGATTGAGCCAGAAAATATCATTGGCAGCCAAAGTCAACGCATTTCGATCGACACTTCGTCCCAGCAAGTGACAATATTTGTCATAGAACTCATCAGGTGTGATTTCGCCAAGTTCAAATTGCCGCTGCAATCCCGTGGCGAACAGGATTTCCCGAACGCGCTCGCATGGCACACCAGAAACCTGCGCCATCTGCTGGCACATCCGGTCATTGTCAAAATTGATAATGACACGGCCCAAATCGAAATAGATGAACTCGATGTCGTTTTTCATCACGTCGCGCTGTCACTGATAACAGTTGAGTTGTAACGAGACCACCCTTTTGCGAATTGCGCGAAGCCCACAGTCTCCTCTACTGTGGTCTTGCCAAGGACGCCACCCTTGCGGATTCTAGCCCTGGCGATTACAACGATTACGGACAACCGATGTAGTTAGTTCGGCGATTCCGTGAACCTTGCAAAAACGCGCTTCGTTGTCAATAGCGGCGAATAAACCGTTGTCGAAGCAACCTCCGTATTTGGAGGAACGATGATGCTGCGAACGCGATTTCTCTGGATCATTTTTGGTTTATTATGTTGGCTTGCCACCCCGTGTGTGGCATGGGATGACGTTAAGCAAATCCCGCTTTCGACACTTGACCTTTCACATATGTCCCAAGGATGGGGACGGCCGGTGCCAAAGGGAAATGTCGTGAAGCAAGCCCTTCGCATCGCGGGCAAAGATTACCAGGAGGGCGTCGGCACTCATGCCGTGTCGGTACTCCATCTGGCGCTCGATGGCCAAGTCTTGCGATTCACTGCGGAAGTTGGGATCGACGAGTCGGCAGGACGCAGGGGAAGTGTTAGATTTCAAATTTACGCTGACAGGCGACTGGTTTTCGACAGTGATGTGATGCATGGAAGCGATCCCGCGAAGCCGGTCGATGTCAATCTGGAAGGTGTCAAAGAGCTTCTCCTTTTTGTGGATGGAACGGAGGACGGCATTGATTTTGATCATGCGGATTGGGCTAATGCTGTGTTTTACTATCGGGGCCAACCTCCTCACACAGTTGCGGCGCCCGAGGAGCCACGCGAGATATTGACGCCCAAGCCGGGCCCAGCGCCCCAGCTCAACCACGCGGGGAGATACGGATGCCGTCCCGGTCGTCCGTTCATTTATCGGATTCCCTGTACGGGAGAGCGGCCGATCAAATTTTCCGCGATGAATTTGCCGTCCACACTGCACTTGGATCCAGCAACCGGCATTATCACTGGGCATGCACCTCGGCAGCGCGGTGAGTATGAAGTGCAACTCATTGCGGAAAACCAACACGGCAAGGACGTGGGGAAGTGGACGATTGTGGTCGGCGACACCTTAGCTCTCACCCCGCCTATGGGATGGAATAGCTGGTACATTCATTATCATCGGGTGAGTGATGCCGACATGCGGGCAGCGGCGGATGCCATGATTGACTCGGGCATGGCCGACTTCGGTTATTGCTACGTCAACATCGACGACTGCTGGATGGTTAAGCCGGGTTCGGATGATCCCAAACTGGGTGGGCCTCCCCGGGATGAGGCTGGGGCAGTCCGACCCAACGGAAAGTTTCCCAATATGAAGGCCCTAACGGATTACATTCACTCCAAGGGGTTGAAAGCAGGCATCTACATTTCGCCGGGACCGCTCACTTGTGCAGGATATGTCGGAAGTTATCAACACGAAGAAATTGACGCCAAGAAGTTCGCCGAATGGGGCTTCGATTTCCTCAAGTATGATTGGTGTTCCTATGGACGTGTTGTCCAGGCCAAGACCCGAGAGGACTTTATGAAACCGTACCGGTTGATGGGCGATATCCTCAAAAGGCTGGACCGAGATATTGTGTACAACTTGTGCCAGTATGGAATGGACTCTGTGTGGGAGTGGGGCGCGGAGGTCGGTGGTAACTGCTGGCGGACCACGGGCGATTTGGGCCTGGCGGGCGGCTCGCTCAATCGTGGCATCTACCAGGTGGGGCTCAAGAACGCCAAGCTTTGGGAGTATGCACGCCCCGGACACTGGAACGACCCCGATTATTTGCTCATCGGATGGGTTGGTGACGCCAGGGTCACCGGTGAGGGACGCCCCACACCGCTGACGCCCAACGAACAATACTCGCACATGTCAATGTGGTGCCTCATGGCAGCTCCCTTGATTTTCTCGGGCGACATGACGAGGCTCGATGATTTCACGCTGAATATCCTGTGCAATCGCGAGGTCATCGCCGTCGACCAAGATATCCTTGGCCAACAGGCGCGAATTGTGCGGCAGACGGCCACCGAATTGGTCCTTGCCAAACCACTGGTGGATGGTTCCGTAGCTGTGGGGCTATTCAACCTCGGTGAATTTCCTCAGAAGATGACCATCACTTGGCAGGAACTTAACCGACAGGGCCCACAACGGGTTCGTGATCTCTGGAGACAGAAGGACCTTGGAATCTCCCAGGACGGCTATACCAGCACAGTTGGCCGCCACGGCGTTACGTTGATTCGTGTGACAACCGCGAAAGAAAGTCAGAATTAACCCCGATGTGTTGAACGAGCCGGATAACAAGCGAGCGTGCGCCGTCTGGTCCACACCTCGCCCTACTGTACGATCCGGAAGGAAAGCACAGACCGGCCGGAGTCTCCAAAATCGCCCTCAATTCGGATGACTACCGGTTGATCGGCGCCAAACTGGCCGGGTGTGAGGCGAAGTTCCCATTGAAGCCGCTCCTGCGGCGCTAACGGTGCTTCATTTAGGAAGTCGGCTGTCCAGCCATCAGGTACCTTGACGGTAAAACGGCCACGGAGCGGTTTGTCGGCAAAATTATACCCGAATATGGGGATGGTGATTTCTTTGGCGTCTTTGGGCACTCGGTAGGCTGACTGCTTGAGATCTACTTGGTCTTCCGGCCAAGTGGCTTGGAGAACGACCGGGCAAGGGGTACCTGGTCGGGCTGGCGCAGGCTTGGGGGGCTCCCTGAGTGAAAACGCCGGGACCGCTGTCTCGGGAAAAACGAGGAAAACCGGTGACGATGTCAAGGCGATTTCCTGGTTTGCCGCTTTTTCCCGCCCGAGATAGTCATAGACGGCGAGGGGTTGCTCCGGCAGTGAGAACGTGAGGGGTTCCGGTGACCAGGCAACAAGGACAAGTCGAGATTGCCCGTCGGGCTTGGCGCTAAAGGCATAGCCCAGGAGCTTGTCCGTGCCCAGTTGCCCAAGGGGCCGGGCATCCGCAAGGAGGCGTCCAACAGCGGCCAAAGAAACGTAGGCGGGCCGGGGTGTCAGATCACGGCGAATGATGCCGAACTGTGTCTGGCCCTCAACATAATGCGGCAGCAGGAAGTAAAAAGTTGCCGCCGTGCCTTCATGAAGGGACCCGGCAAAAACCTTAATCAAGCGCCGGGCCTGTTCGTACAAGTCCTGATCGCTGAGCTCCTGTTTCTTGGGATCGCCGGTCCAGCGGAGGGGCATGGCACACTCGGTAACCCAGAGAGGCCGTCCCGCCGAAATGGCCCGGAAATCGGCATAGAACCGCGGATATTGTTCCAGGGGTCGATAATGGTGAAAGTTAAACGTGTCGAAATAAGGCCATGCTTCATTGGCATCGACATCGGCAAGTTGTGCAGGATTGCTGGACGCAAAAACGTTCCAGCAAACAATGGCATTGGAGTCTCCCGCCTTGATTCCCCAGTAAGCCGCTTTTTGGAGCGAGGCCATTTCTGCCCCAGTGTGACCACCGAATACTTCAATGTCGGCCTCATTCCAAGGCTCGTAGGCCAAGACCTTCCCTTTCCAACGTTCGGCAATGTGTCGCAGAAAACGGTAGGCATCACGCAAGTCTAGGGGAAACCGTTTGCCGTTTGGATTGGCCCACCGTGGCGAGCTATGAAAGACCTGCAACACTTTCAAGCCCGCTGCTGCCTGGGTGGTTGCTGCCGTGTCGTATTTCGTTTTGGCCACGAATTCCCCTCGTTGTGGCTCAACTTCTCCCCACGACAAACGATCTCGAACCCAGTTAACTCCCGCTAGCGCACATAAACTTGCTACGTCCTCCATTTTGTTTTCTGGATAAAACCAACTCATCGCGACATCAATGCAAATGGGAGAAGTTTCGGGCGTGGGCGCTTGCAGGGGGGCAATTACAGCCAACGAAACCCAGTCGCTCACCTGGGGGTTTCGAAGTCGATAGAATCCCACAGGGAGAGGCCCTAAATCGATCTCGTGTCCGTCCGTGCGGACTTCTTTGAGGAGCCGATCTTCGGCGTCGTACAACGACCAGGAACCCGCGACGGGAAGAGAAATGCGAATCGGCTCACCCTCTAGAAAAACGTTGCCTGGGTGGTGCTCAAATGGCCGCGGGATAGCACGTTGACGGCCGTTCGCGACAAGCGTGGTTGAAAGTCCGTCTCCGTATCCGATAGCAAGATTTAAATAAATTACTAGAAACACAAGCGATGTTATTACGCTGCGGAGCATGGGTCACCTCATAGGTTGGCGAGAGACTCGTAAACCTTTGTTAGCTGCCCTTCTCAACCAACATAACAATAGCTTCACATAGCATCGACCGGTACCAAGAGCTCCGAAGGATGGCGCGCCAGGTACGGGGGAACGTTGTAAATTTCGATGACGCAGCGGAGCGAATCAAACCCAACCGAGAGAACCTTCCCTCCTCGGATGGCCTTGTCCTCATCGGTCGGGTCGTCTCTATCCCGCGCTTGTGGATTGACACTCACGCAAAGCTGGTCACCAGCTAAGAGCCGCTCCTGACAAAGGACAGTTCCTTTGCTGGTCTTGACTTGGATGACCGTGTATGGGTCTCCGCCTTCCACGATGCCGATTACCAGATCGGACGTTCCTTTGGGGACGAACAAGTACAACGGCTGATCGAGACGCGGCCGCCACAGCCGCAAAGGCGGAAAACCTTTTGTGTCGTCTTTGGGACGCCCGGCCCAGAGAGATAGCGGTCTGTGATCAAAGCCAATCTCCGCAGCACGCCAGTAAGCTGTTCCCGGATCAAAGGCGAACAAGCCCGGTCCGGGCACGTTTATCTCGACAGGTCCTTTTTCACCCTTGGCTGCCTTGACGTGACCATTGACGAGGGGGTGACTAATGTCTGGCCAGCGACAGAGCTTCCAATTGCAGTCAATGGTGTGTCCGGTGTCATAGGGGCGATATTCGAGAGGTAATGCCTCTGTTTTATCTGCACGAAAGACGAACACTCCTGATTCCACAGCAACGTTTGACGGGGCAACCTTCTGCCATTCTGCCACCAATGCTGGTTGACGTGCTGCCAATGGGACAAGGTTGTGCTCGAATCTCATCTTTTTGAGCTCAACCGCCTGAACTTCCTGAAGTCCCCGCAAATCTTCATGGAAATCCTGGGAGATTTCTTCGGCAGTCGGCAACCGGTCATCGCGCATCCAGGCCTTCGTTTGCTCCCAATCGAACCCCGGTATTTTGGCCAGGGCGGCAAGCCGGTGTCGAAACCATTCGGAGTGCAACGCGGGATAACTGTGGACTAAGCCAGTGTCCATGATCCTACGGGTATATCGAACAAATTGCTCGGCATGACGAAGAATTGTTTCAGAAGGTGCCACGGCTAGCCGGCCCCATTGATTCCAACGTGCAGAGCGGTCGTAGTCACTCCAAAGTCTTAACCAGTGAAGGTACATCGCTATCCGATCAAGGCGTTGGCGAATCGTTGGGTCGTCGGTTGATGCATACGCCTGTTGGAGGTCCAAGAGGGCGAGTTTAAGCTGCCGCGGCGAAAGCCGTTCACCGTCGGCCCACCGGCGATAGATTCGTGCTACGTGTTGGCTAGCTGGTCCAAAAGCACGGTCGCAAAAATCTTGGAAGAGCGTTTCGGGATCCAAATTGGGATCCCACATCAAGTGAGCCGCCATCCAATAGCCCAAGCCATTGGGACCCCAGTTGCAAGACGACTCCGCATCATATGTTGTCAATCCCAACTCGTGATAATGGCGTATGGCTGCGGCCAACTCAAAGACGCGGCTCGCCTTTGCCGCACCAGGCATGTCCCAATCCCACGGATAAACACTGAAATAGTCATAAACACCCACCGCAGCCCCTAATTTGCGGAAAGCTTCAACCTGCTCTTCGAATGTGAGTTTCGTGTATCGAAATCCTGTTGTAACCTGGACATAAACGCCCGGTTTTAGGGCAAAATGCGGCGGCTCACTGTGGCCGGCATAGGCATAAAGGCCCACCCATTTGTCCGGGAATTTCCGACGAACAGCCTCGGCCACGACGTTGGCGAGATGAAAGACGCGATCACTCGGCGTTCCCAACTTAAGGCACGCTTCGCACTCACAGTATCCGTCCCCGTCGTTAGGTTCCACGGATACCATGTTTGCGGCCGGGTTCTTGCGAAAGACCTCTAACACGTGCTCGATCACGCGTTTTTGCACCTCGGGATGAGATGTGCAAAGCTGTGAAGGCTGCCGCCGACCGTTGACATATGCGAACCACTCAGGATGTTCCGCAAACTGACTCGGGGGAATATGGCTATCGTACGAGTGACCGCATGACACGGCAAAGGACCCGAGTTGGCGATTATGTTTCAACCAATCTTGATAGTCGCGGGCGAGTTTGTCTGTTCTTGGCCCCCAGCCGTACCAAATTCGGCGGTAACCAAAAGCAGGGACTGCTGTGCGATCAAGTTGGATCACCAATGTGGGCACGCGTGGGATAACTGTCCAAACGGGGTCCGGAAAATACCACCGACATCCCAGACATTCAAGAAAGTCATAAATCGCGTGCTGAAGACCCAGTTCACTTCGAGCGATGATCCAAAGGTTTTTCCGATCGCTGCGGATTCGGTATCCCTCTGGCCCTTTGGGTGGCTCCATGTCGGCACTTAACAAGGTACGCCACTCGTCCCAGGTTCCCAAGATAATTGCCTGGTCGCGCAATCCTCGTGAAACATCGAAGGTTGCTCCGGTCATTTCTTTTAGCCAGTGGGCCAGCTCAGAAGCGAGTTCGAGCTCCTTGGGGGACGACTCCTGCGGCACGACAATTGTACATTGAGCAACACCATCTTGGCTTAGCAAGATCCCTTGCCCCTGCGTCTCCGCGAGGGCGCTCGCGACAATCATCACATCGATCAAAATAGCGAGCACCGCGAACCACGTGACCGGTTTTATCCAAAATAGACGCCCCTTAGCCGTCATGGTATGAGCAGGCACTTGAGCAACCATACTTATGCTCCGACGAATGGTTGGTCCTAGAAGTCATCTGCTTAATGCCTATTCCATAATCTCCCCTCGCCCATTTGGCGGGAGAGGGGTCGGGGGTGAGGGGGGCTTGAATCACTGGCGGTTTTCTCAATCGATTCCGACGTTCGCTTGCCCTCACCCCGACCCTCTCTCGGAGGGAGAGGGGAACTTCTTGGGATAGTCTCTTAGTTGATAAAGGATCTTGACCGCTGCGGCGGTCATGATGCGGCCGGCCTCCGGTTGGAACGGTGGATAATCGAGAATCTTGGGGACCGTCAAGGCAGCATACTCACCCGCCTGGTAGGCTTTTGGGTCCGGGAGGTAACCGATAAACCCATCCGTGTAGCCCACCACAAGCGTGTGGGGGAAGCCGGAATCGCGACGTATCGTCAGCCCGTAGCAAGTGTAAAGCTCCGACGGATGAAAGACCATTGCCACGTCTCCGAGACGAAGCGCACTCAGCGTGATCGGTAGGTCCTTCTGAGACAAATCCCGATTAACGTTCCCCCGATACCAATCTTCGGCGAATCCCGCATCGACCCACTGGCCAGACTTGCACTGGTCCGGCGATTCTCGATAGGATTTCAACCAACTCTGAAAGAGGTCCATGTCATACGGGAGACGAAACTCTGCCCGCACCGAACGAAGAGGCCGGCAATTGAC
>JAKPII010000462.1 GCA_029549885.1 Planctomycetota bacterium | reverse complement strand
GTTTCCCTCGCAAAAGTTTCCCCCTAATGCTGGCTGCGCCCGTTCACCCGCATACACCCCATACCGCTTGTTTCCGCGGCACGTGTTCCTCCACGCCTTACCCGAAGCACTGCGGAAGTACGCAATGCCGCTATCGCCGTTTTGCTCACATACGTTTTCTTGCAATTCCGGCTGCGCTTGATCAGATACATAGACACCGTGCAGCCCATTCCCGCGGCAGGTGTTCTTCCACGCCTTACCCGAAGCGCTACCAAAATACGCAATTCCACAATTCCCGTTTTCCTCACACAGGTTTTCCTCTAACACCGGCTGCGATTGTTCACCAGCGTATATCCCATGCAGCTTATTCCCGCGGCAGGTGTTCTTCCGCGCCTTCCCCGAAGCATTGCCATAGTACGAAATCCCTGACCAAGTGTTCCCTTCACACAGGTTTTCCTCTAACACTGGCCGCGCTTGGTCGGTTACGACGATTCCAAGCTGATTCCGCCGAAAGACACATCTTCGCACAATGCCATGTGTTTCACCCCGAAGCACAAGACCGGCTCCCCAACATTCGCCCTCCCGATAAACCCCGTTCTCAAAGCGACACTCCGCGAACAGGACCTCGCCCCCCGTCACATCCACGACATTCCCCGGCGACGCCCCAAGACGTTCAAAACAGATCCCTCGCACGTGCAACGTCCCTTGGCCGGAAAGCCGCAAGATGCTCCCGGCGGCACGGCAAACAACCTTTGTCCGTTCCATCCCCTCACCCACAATTGTCGCCGCCTGCGTCACCTCAAGGCACTGATCAACAAGGTGTGTCCCTGCCGTCAGCCGGAGGACCCCACCAGGCTGAAGCTTCGCAAGGGCCTCTGCCAGCGTTCGCACATCGCCCCGCCCGTGCGGATCAACCAGCAACTCGCTGAACTGGCTTCGGGGGCGGACTTCCGCCGTTACGCTTCGCCCTCCTCCGCGGGAATACAGGGCCCGCAGCCACTTGACCGCCCCTTCCCGGGGACGGTCTTCCGGTCTGGGGGCAAGGGCCCACCGCACAGCCTCCACCTCGTCAGGCTCCAGCCCGTCGAGAACCGGCTTGCCCGCCTTTTGACGCTCGATTACCTCCAGCAGATAATCACCAAACGGCTCTCGCCCCGTCCGGAGCTTGACATACGTTGCCGCCAGGCTGTAAAGGTCCACCGTCTCGCTCAGCCGGCGCGCATCATAGGCCTCCGGGGGAAGATACCCCATCGTCCCCGACCCGGTGTGCGACGCAGTCGAGGCCCCAGCAAACTTGGCCAGGCCCAAATCCGCCAACTTCACCCGCCCCTGAAACAAAAGCAAGTTCTGCGGCTTGATGTCCCGATGATAGATCCCGCGACGATTGAGGAAATCGATCCCCATCGCCGCGTCGGCCATGTAGCGAAAAAGCTTCTCCCGCGCAATGCCCGGGTATCCCTCCTCCCGGTATCGCTCAAGCAGATCCTGAAGGCTCCCCTCCGCAGAAAACTCCCACCGCGTCACCAGGTAGCCGGTGATCACCCAATAGTCCATCAGGGAGACGATGTTCGGATGGCCATTGACGGCCTGGATCAGTCGAAGGTTCTCCAGTTCCTTCTTGACCGCCGGATTATTCTCGTTCACCGGATCGAGCGAGACCTTTATCGCGCACAGGACCCCGCTGGCCGACTCTGCCCGGTACACCTCGGCAAAGCCACCCCGCCCAATGCGATCCCCGATTTTTAACCCGTACTGCTTTTCCAGGACCTGGCGAATCACTTCGTCCATCGTCGCGCCCCTTCCTCATCGAGGAACGTACGACTAGCGCACCTCGCAAGACGGATAGACTTTCTGCATTTGTCTCCACTGCGTACGCGACCCATCCGCATAGGCGGAACCCCAGTCCGATCAGACAAAAGAAATCGCTCCACCTCACGCGCACCCCATCCCTAGGCACAATCAGGGCCTATCTCCTGCCCAAAGAGTCAAGTCCTAAACCTTTTTTTAGGTTAGCAACACCACCACACGGCTTCAACATTGTTCGCTTCCGGCGAGCATCATACACCTTTTGAGCGACGAGTGGCTGCACGCAGAGGAACTAACAGTGCAGGGTTTCGCACAACGGCTTCCAAACATGATCAGCCGCGGAATTCCCACGGCTTCGAGAAAACAGCATGCTGAGAGTAGCGAGTTTTTTGCCCACACCGAAACCGAATTGGGGCCAGACAAGATAAACCTTCTCCGGGCATGGCGTTCCCGATGAAGGCAAGATCGCTCAAATCATCCGGGCAAAGGCGGGAACGACTTTTACCAGTTGCTCTCGCAAGAAGGCGTGGATATTGCGAGCATTCTCCATTTCCAAAGCGCGACGGGCCACGCGCTCGCACTGCTCCAACGTCACGCTGCGACAGACTTTCTTGACCTCGGGGATAGCCGACGATGTGACGCTTAGCTTCCTCAGCCCCAGGCCAATAAGCAGCATCGTATAAAGAGGATGACTTGCCATCTGGCCGCACAAACTTACGGGAACACCCTTCCGGTTGGCCTCCTGAATGGTATAGGCGATGAGCCTTAGCACTGCGGGGTCGGTGGGGTTATACATGGAGACAACATTGCGGTTCGTCCGATCCACCGCCAAGGTGTATTGGATGAGGTCGTTGGTGCCGATACTGACGAAATCCACCTCATCAAGAAATCGGTCAATCATAATTGCCACCGAAGGCACCTCCACCATGATCCCAATCGGAATGTCATGCCGAAACGGGATACCATTTTCGGCCAAATCCTCCATGACGTCGGCCCAAATAAGCTTGGCTTGTCGTAATTCGGCAACGGTGGCAATCATGGGAAACATGACCTGAATGTTTCCCAGAACACTTGCCCGCAAGATAGCGCGGGCTTGTGTGCGAAATAGCTCCAGGTGTCGCAAGGCCAGGCGAATACTACGCAATCCAAGGCAGGGATTAGGTTCCTTTTCAAACCCGAACTGGGCAGCAACCTTATCGGCCCCTAGATCAAACGTGCGGATCGTCACGATCCGATCGCCCATTGCCTCGATAACTTCGCGGTAAGCGCGATAGTGGTCCTCCTCGCTGGGAAGGTCCGATCGGCCGAGATAAAGAAACTCCGTGCGATAAAGCCCAATACCTTCTGCGCCATGCTTCAAGCAAAGGACGGCCTCATGGGGGAATTCGATGTTGCCGTAGATATTAATCGGTGTTCCATCGAGCGTGACTGCGGGGAGGTCGTGAAGTTTTTCTAGTTCGGCGGTAAAGGCCTGAATGCTGCGGACTTCCTGATCGTATTCGCGGAGCGTTTCCTCGTCTGGATGAACGATGACGATGCCGCGATCACCATCCACAATGACTGTGTCACCACCGGCGACCTCGGCCAGGAATGGCCCGGTCCCAACGACCGCTGGGATACCGAGACCCTGAGCCACGATTGCTGTGTGGCTGGTTGGGCCACCCAACTCGGTAACGAAACCTTTGATCATCTTCCGATCGAGATTGGCCACCTCGCTGGGCGTGAGATTGCGGGCCAAGAGGATGGCTGGTGACGTCAAATGGGACAATGACCGACGTGGTTCCCCCAAAAGTGCCCGTAACAATTGTCGCTCAATGTCCATCACATCATAGGCCCGTTCAGCAAACTCCGGATTGGGGAGCCGCCGGAAGACATCTGCATACCGCCGTAAGACCTCGGTGCATGCCCTCTCCGGGGAATACTGTTTTTCGCGGATCAGTCTCTCGATATCTGCATGGATCTTTTGGTCCCGAAGGATTTCCAGATGGGCCTGAAAAATGGCCCCCGATTTCGGCCCCAACTCCTGCGTGACAAGATCACGGTTTCGCTCGATGGCTTTCGCCGCCGTCTCGACCGCCTGGTGGAAACGGCTTATCTCTTGCTCAACCGCGTCCGCCGCGACGTATTGGCTCGGGATGGAGAAGACGTCTTGTCCGATAACAACGGCCTTGCCAATGGCGACCCCTGAAGAAACAGCAATACCCTGAAACCGCATCATTGCTTGATCTCAGACTTCCCGTGGGGGACAAATCCCCGATGCCGCCTTGACATGCCGTTTACGCATGATTTGCCTCTTCCGACTCTGGGGCAAAGTCGTCCTCCCAAAACTTGCAATTCACGAGATTCTGCAATTCATCGAGTACCCTGTCTGCGTCTTCTCCTTCGGCCTCCAGAACAAGAGGGGTCCCTTCCAGGGCACAGAGGCTTAGCATCTCGATCACGCTTGTCGCGTCGGCTCGCGGTGCGCCGTCCAAACACTCCCCGTTATTTTCCGGTTTGATTAAGAAAACGCGGCTGCGGTGCTTGAGAACGGTCTCACGCACCAGGGTAGCTGCCCGTGTGTGCAGCCCCGCCCGGTTACGAATCGTAACCCAACGCCTTTTTACGGCTGAATTTCCCGAAGTCAAACTCATGTCTTCCTTTGATTCGTGCCAACAAGGTCGTTGTCGGCCACTACGAACTTCCGACTCACTGGGAAAAATGTCGTGAAATCACGAGGACATCAAACCAACAAGTCTCAGCGGTTTGTTTTCTCGAGGTCACACCCCGGATGGCACAAACTGTTTCTCGGGTCCCGCAGCGGAGCCGGTGGGAGGCACGTCCAGTTAGTGCGTGTACTTGCCGTTGTCCGCTTCCTCAAGGAGTGTCCACACCTCGTCGATCGTTTTGGCTTGTTTCAAGAATCGCGCAAACGTGGAGTTGTGAAGCTGTCTCGTGATGTACTCCAAGGCCCTCAGGTGATCACCTGGAAGGTCCGTTGGTGACACCAAAAGGAAGAGCGACTGGACGCGCTCGCCATCCAGGGCATCGAAGTCCACCCCCTCGGGGCTGATACCGATGGTTGCCACGAGCCGGTCCACGCTGGGGTGCTTCGTATGGGGGACGGCCACCCCCATGCCGATTCCAGTCGTGCCAAGTTCTTCCCGCTTGATGAGCGCTTTTACAATGTCGTCAAGCTGTTCGCGCTTCAGCGCTCCAGCCGTCACAAGTGATTCGCACAGCTTGCGAATAATCTCTTCCTTGGTGAGATAGGGATCCAAATCCGTGACAATCGCGTCCTTCACCACAAAGTCGCGGAATTTCATGCGGTAAATTCCCTTTCCTGAAACCAACGGGCCAGCGGAATCACGCAATGGATATTCCGCCGGCTCTCACAACACCTGGACATATCGGCCGAAGCATCTCGCTAAGGCCTCTTGTCGAACTTCAGTTATCCTTGCTCGTGTTTTCTTTCAAACCACTCGAAATCGCCCGATCACCTGTTCCCACATCTGCCGGATGGTGTGCTTCAAGTTCGGTCGGCACTATCCATCAGGGTGCCCGGTAACATGCCAAGCCACTCGGGCGGCCCACAAGCTCATAGGCTCATCGAACTACCGGCCTCAAAAATCACACAACAATTCTACCTTTTAAGAAACCCGCCGGAGGCCGAAACTCTCAGTTTATCCCAGGCATCATTCGACGCCAATGGTATGCCGCTCCACGGATGCAGTGCCATACCCCACCGATGTGGGGTGCCGTCCACATAAAGGACGTGAGCCTATCAATCACCGATAGGCCTTCGTGGGCCTGGAGCAGATCACACACTGACGGTCGTACTCTCGTTTACCCCGGTTCGGCATTCTTTAGTACAATGTATCGCGTTATCATAAGGGATAAGCATCATTAGTTAAACGTTCGCGCTGTGCGGGCAATCTGTACCGACGGAACCATCCCAACATTTTTTCGGAGTTTATATGCCGGATAAAGCATTCCTCGGACATGAACAGGCGTTTTCGAAAAAACGGGAACCAGGGCCGTTCGATCCTTTTTTTAAGGCAGTTTGGCGCGGAGCTGCCACAATATTGCCACCGTTGATCACATTTGTGATCATTATTTGGATCGTCACAACGATCAATCAATACATTTTTTCGCCCCTTACAAGGGCTGTTCGCGACCTAATTTTCGTCGCCACGGCCGACATTGTGACCTCTTCCGAGAGAAGCCCCGAGATTGTCCGCGACGGAAAGACATATGTCCGCTTCAAGGGGGGGAAGTATGTACCGATAGAGGTGGTCAACTATATTCGGGAAGAGATAGGCGAGGACAAGCTCCCGGCAACCGCCACGGAGGTCTATCAATTATTCATTGAGGAGCGATATCTTAAACCGCATCTTGTCCTGCCATTTTTGATCGCAATCTTGGTATTGCTGCTTTACCTGGTTGGCAAGATTGTCACGGTACGAATCGGGCGGATCACCTGGGCGCAAATCGAGTCGCTTTTTTCTTCACTTCCTTTTGTTCGGAGCGTCTATGGAGCTGTCAAGCAAGTTAGTGATTTTATTCTTGCACAACGATCCATGGAATTTAGCCGGGTCGTGGCCGTGGAATGGCCACGCCGCGGAATGTGGATGATCGGCCTTGTCACGAGCGAGAGCTTCTCCCAGCTTCAGACGAAGACCGGCCAAGAGATGCTAAGTGTCTTCATTCCGACTTCTCCTGCTCCGATGACGGGTTTTACCGTCAATGTGCCGATCAGTGATACTTTCGATCTGGGCATCTCGATCGATCAGGCGATTCAATTCATCGTGAGTTGTGGGGTTGTTGTTCCCATCCCCGAGGCTCACGGTGTCACACTTGATCAACAAAAGCACCCGACCGCGTCTCCGTCGAATCCCGCGGATAGCGATTCCGAGTAGGACGTTCCACATGAGGTGCGAGCATCCGTGGCCGTGACTCGGTG
>JAKPII010000450.1 GCA_029549885.1 Planctomycetota bacterium | reverse complement strand
AGTGGGTTCGCTTCCTAACCCCGCGAAAACCCCTCACTTCACTAAACACACTTTCTTTCCACGTTTTTTCTCTGGGTTGCTTTGTAACAGCCTATTGACGCGGTCACGCTGCGTGACCTTGTTCGGAACCTATCGCGATTCCGTGGAAAGCGACTGGAAGCTGAAGAGGCACTCAATGATCTGGTCAAAGCCGGCCTAGGACACTGGGAAGAGTTACCCGCTGACCAAAAGGGGGGTAGGCCAAAAAGTGTCTTCCGGCTGGTGGATACTGGATACGTGGATACGAAACTTCACAAAACGGCCGTTTTACGAGGTTTCGTATCCATATCCAACGTATCCAACCCAGAAACAGAAGGTTTCGCTGATAACACTCCAAACCCCACACCCCCCGAAAGTGGCGGGACGGATTCCGGGGATTCTGGACGGCCCCAACCTCCCATGGTGGAAAAAAACGGGGTTTTGGAGCTGTCTAGCACCCAAGAGGGCCAAGATGCCCAAGAGGGCCACATTCCTTCCCAGACTGTATCATTACTGTTACAATACTCAGGAAGCAGATTGGAGACTGAAAACCTATGGCCAAGACCTGGAAGTCAATCCACAAAGCCCTTCGCGGCTGCATTCTTTCCTGCGGCAAAAGCTACAGCCAGATTGCTCGGGAAACGGGGATATCTCGCCCAGCCTTGTACAGGCTACTTGCCGGCAGAGGCTTGTCATTAAAGCACACCGAAACCCTCATGCGATACTTTCGGTTGGTGATTGTTTCTGAAGCGTTTGACGAGTTAAAGCAGGAGCGGGGGTGATGGCTACGTTAACCAAGGATAGAAAGGGGTGGCGAATCCGCTGGTACACCCGGGAAGGGGATCGGAAAAGCGTTCGCATCGGCAAATGCAGTGAACGTGTAGCCAACCAAGTCTTCGCAATTACCTCCCAATTGATTGACGCCGCTGAATGGGGCATCAGCCCGGATCCCAAAGTCAAAGGGTGGCTTGAAAAACTCCCCCCGGAGTTTGTCGCCAAACTCCAGAAGGCGGGGCTGCTTCACCCAGTCAAGCGATTGACCATTGGGGAGGCCATTGCTGAGTTTTTGGAGCGATCCAAGCATCATGCCGCGTGGACAATCTCCAACATCCGCCAAGCCTTCAGGCACCTGACCGCGTTCTTTGGTGAGGATCGCCCGCTGGAATCCGTCACAGTCGCCGAGGTAGAAGACTACAAACGCTGGCTGCTGTATGAGGTGCCAACCAGGAAAAGCCGGAAAGGACTGTCCGAAGCAACGGTAGCCAAGCATCTGAGCTGGGCGGGCGCACTTTACCGCGACTTCATCAAACGGGAAGTTCTCAACCGGAACCCG
Source organism: Planctomycetota bacterium (assembly GCA_029549885.1). Classification (GTDB taxonomy): domain Bacteria; phylum Planctomycetota; class Planctomycetia; order Pirellulales; family Thermoguttaceae; genus Thermogutta. Next base: position 4,688 of record JAKPII010000450.1, on the reverse strand, counting down.
TTTGACGGCGTACCAAAAGGTTCCCAAATCAACCGTTCCCGTCGGGTCTATATACCGGCTGAAATTATCGAGAAACTCATCGACCGTGCCCCATCCCTTGAGTGGAAACTACTGCTGGCCATGGCCCGGTATATGGGGATAAGGGTCCCGAGTGAACCCTTCAGCATGACTTGGGACTGCGTTGACTGGGAACGGTCACTTATCCGTGTGCCGTCCCCTAAGACCGCCAAGCAGGGGAAGGCTTTCCGCATGGTTCCCATCTTCCCGCCGGTTCGCCCCTACTTGGAGACCCTTTGGGAGGAGGCGGAGGGAAAAACCTACATTTTCGAGGAACTCCGCAACCGAAACTCGGTGAAGAAGGGAGACAAAAGCGGCTGGAAGGCAGTGAATCTGCGCGAACAACTGAAACGCATGCTGGTAAAGGCCGGCATACCCCCGTGGCCAAAACTCTGGCAGAATCTGCGGTCAACCGCAGAAATGGACCTCTTGTCCAGATTCCCGCCCGCTGCGGTTTTTGAATGGATCGGACACACCGCCGACGTTGCGAAAGCTCACTACTTCCAGGTCAGGGAGGCCGACGTAGAAAAAGCTATCCGCGAACCATGGGAGACAACCACTGGAGGGGTGGACCTAAAAGTGGCCCCACAAGTGCACACAAGACGGTCCACAGAGACACAAAACGCCGAATAGAGCTTTCAGACGATCCTGCCTAAGTGACGATTATGTATCAACTTGTATCAACTTGCCCTTACCTTCCTAAACCCTTTAAACACCCTAAGGTGCCCTGGAGAGGATTCGAACAACCTTCTCATTCCCTGTCTTTTTCCAGGCCCCCTGTATTTGGTGGACCAAAAAGTGGACCTACAGCCAATGGGTGGGGTAATGCAACGAGACTATTAATAGGCACAATCAGAGGCCAAAGCTGCGCATCGAAACGCATATTTCATGCTACATGTGCTTGCTTCAAATATCAGTGGGCTGCAGTGGCGCCACCATCAGCAAATGACCGCCCATGCCGGTTTGGTTGTATCCATACAACCCAGTTACATATATGGAACTACTCACCCCACCCTGTAGCTACACAAAAAACCATGCGCATGTACACTGGTCTAAGACTAGTGGTTTTCGGTTAATGTTCCATCAACCTGTAGGAGGAACCCCATGATCCACGGAAGTCACAAACAGCCCGAGCAAGTCCTGATCGACGAAGGACAGGCCGCCAAGAGGCTCGGCGTCAGCCGCAACCACCTTGGGAATCTCCGCCGAGCGGGTCAGATTCCCTATGTGAAGCTTGGCCGCATCGTCCGGTACGACATCCGACGCCTTGACCAATGGCTGGCTGAGCAAATGGAGGGCGCAAGAGAAAAGGCGTCGATCAACTCCGCCAAGTGATCGACGCCGCCGCCGTGGGGTGCGTCCACCCCCACAACCTAACCCGACGTTTATAGTAGTTTAGGTTCTGGGCCGCGTGGACGCAACCCCAGTTTGCCTGGAAAGGAGCGTCCCGTGAGCCAAGTTTTGTTCACCTACCAACGCCTGGGCTACCAGGTCCACCCTCTTCACTGCGGCAGTAAGCGTCCACTCCTACCAGGATGGCCGGAACGGGCCGCCCGTGACGAGGCGACCGTCCGCCAGTGGCTGGCAGAGTTTCCGGGGTGCAACTGGGGCATAGCAACCGGAGAAGGCTTCTCTGTGCTGGACATCGACCCAGCAGCCCTGGAGGCAGGGTGGCCCGGTGACCAGCGCCGGCAGGAGCTGAAGGCCACAGGGTGCCCGTTGGTCCAAACCCCGCGGGGCGGTTTTCATCTTTACTTCAGGGCGGATTGCGGAAATTCAGTTGGGGTGATTGCCCTGGGGGTCGATACGAAAGGCCCCCGCGGCTATGTGGTGGCCCCGCCGTCGAGTGTAAACGGCAAGAGCTACCGATGGATCCGCCCGCTAGTGCCACGCGATCAGCTCCCCCCGCCACCGGAGTGGTTGGACGCAGCTCTGAAAGCCGCCGCGAAGGCCATCGAACACGCCCGCGATCCCAAGTCCGCCGAGGAGATAGCCCGAGAGGGCTCAATCCTCTGCGAAGGGCAAAGAAATTGTGGCCTAACAAGTCTTGCGGGGCGTCTCCGCCGACTGGGCTTTTCACAGGATGAGATAGCGGCCGCTCTTTTGGCGGCCAATCAGTCGCGTTGTCGCCCGCCGCTTCCCGAGCGGGAAGTGTTGGCCATTGCAAAGTCCATTTCAAAGTATCCCACCGGCCCAATTCCTCTTCCACCAGCGTTTTATCGGGCCTGGTCACGCGCCATCGCTCATCACAGGAGGTTTCGAAAATGAGTCCACTGAATTTCGTTGTCACTCCCCATAACGGGTCCGTCCGCCGACTCGTCATGGTATGGGAAAATGGGGCGGAAGTGTTCCGTGACAAAGTTGATGTTGACAGCGCAAACGCTCGTAAACGCTTTTTTGAGAGGTTAGGGCAGACGCTTCAGCGCCCGGGGCAGGAGTTAGCCCGGGCGTTCGAGGGCATGCTTCTTAACCTAGCCGATGAAGTGGATAAAGCGGCGAAAGAACAGGCAGCCCGCGGCAACGGCAATTCCACTGATCCCTTTGAAATCGCCCGCCGTGAGTTAGAAAAAACACCGCCAGAGATCGTCGCCGAGGCGGAGCGGATGGCAAACAGCCCCGAATTACTCCGGGAGGTTTATGACGACGTTTGCACACTGGGTGTTGCCGGAGAGGCCGAGACAGCCTTGACTGTATGGCTCGTGGGGGTGAGCCGTTTGCTGGCAAGCCCGTTGGCGGCCGTTATCGTGGGTCCCACGTCCACTGGAAAATCGCATGTGTTACAGAAAGTGGGCGCGCTCTTCCCTCCCGAAGCAACAATCAAGTTGACTCAGGCCAGCCCGCAGAGTTGGTTCTATCTTCCCCCGGGAAGCCTGCGTCATCGTTTCGTGACCCTGGGTGAACGCCCGCAGGGGGAAACACCCGAAGTTGTGGACGCCAACCGGAGCTGGCGAGAGCTGGTCAGCGAAGGGCGGCTCGTCAAGGCTGTCGCCACTCGCGGGCCGGATGGGCAGATGACCACGGAAGTGGTCATTCAGGAAGGCCCCGTCGCGTTTTGCGAATCCACGACAAAAAGCAAACTTCTCGATGAGGACGCGTCGCGGATGCTGATCTTGAATTCCGACGACTCGGAGGAACAGACCAGCCGGGTCGTCAAGAAAGTGTTCAGCGATGCGAGTAAGCCGCAAAGTGGAGGTTGCGAAACGCTCATCGCGAAGCATTGGGCTTTTCAGCGGCTCATCGGCAGCCACCCGCCGCAGGTTGTGATCCCGTTTGCGGAACAACTCGCGGAAAAATTCCCGGTGGACAGACCGGAGTGCCGGCGTATCGCAAGACACTGTGTGGCGCTGATTCGAGCGAGTACCCTCGCCCATCAGTTCCAACGCGAGCGGGATGGCGAGGCGATCATCGCCGACCCGGCGGATTACTACGTGGCCTATCGCCTACTGCAACGGCCCGCCGCTCGGTTGCTGGGGCGGGAGGTGCACACGTCATTTGAACGCTTGCTTGAAAAACTGAAAGCGGCTGTCGGGGACGGGGAGTTTTCGACAATGGAAGCGGCCGACATTGGTGGCATGACCCCACAGTGGACACGACAGGCCCTCCGCGCCCTAGCAGAACAGGGAGCTATTGAGCAAGTATCCCCCGGAGGAGGGCCTAAGGCGGCCACCTGGAGAATCATCGGGGAATACCACGGCCGGGGGGTGCTCCCTGAACCAGAAAAAGTTTTTACTTCCTCCCGGTTTCACACTTTCCGCTAGGCGCAAGTTGTGAATTGAACAGAACTAAAGCGGAAATTGGCCTTACTTTCCACTAATTTCGGCATTTCCACAAGGCACGAACGTGGCAACTAGCCGAAAAGCGGAAACTAGCGGAAATTCACAGCACTTTCCACTTAAATCATTTTTTCAACAAGAGTTACGACTAGCGGAAATGCGGAAACCAGAAGTAAGAGGGAAGAAATTATGAGAAACTCTCTCGACCCACTAGCGTGGCTAGATTGTACCACCACTCAGAGGGAATCTTCCACTGGCAAGGTGACCGCCCCGACCGTGGGCCAGCGGGAGAATCTATGCGGAACTCTCCCCAAAGGCGTCTTGCATGTGCTCAACCGCCCGGGAGTGTCCGTCACGTGGGATCGAGGAGAACTTCACTTCCACGTAGCCCCGGAGGCCTTGACCAAAGCCGAGTTGACCCTCCTGCTGGGCCACAAAGAGGAAGTGGGCGGCTGGCTGTTACTCCACACACTTTGGGACGCTGGATATTCCCTCCGGTTGCAACCGAGCGAATACGGCCCGGGGTATGTTCTCATTCCAACGGGAAAGCCGGCGCGACCCGTGGGTAACTTTCCAGCCCTGTTCGAGCTGTACGACAATTTCCATGACTCCGCGGTGGCCCTGCTACTGGATGCATGCCGGTTACTCAAGATCGATCCCGTGGACTGGCCCAAGACCGCAGAGCGGTTCGTTAGGGAAGCGGCCCTCCGCCGGGGAGAGTGCCCCCGACCCGAAAGGCCGGCGCGAGGCTGAAAAAGGGCCCCACGGATACCCCTATTTTGCATCGGGAAGCTAGGTTCCCGCACAAAAAAACGCCCCTGGAAAAGCAGTAAGGAGACTTCTCATGTCCCACCCACT
>JAKPII010000436.1 GCA_029549885.1 Planctomycetota bacterium | reverse complement strand
TGCATAAACGCGCGAACGGCTTTCTCTGGTGTCGTGTAGCAGGGAACATTGTTTTCGCTAAGGATTTGCATGCCCTCCGCGACCGTGTGTCCTCCCATCCAGGCAGCCAAGACTGGCTTCTTGTGTTTCTTTGCGGCCGCTGCCACGGCTAACGCTGTCCCGGTGGAATCGGTCATTGCCTGAGGAGTCAAAATCACAAAAACCGCATCTACATTGGGGTCTTCCGCAACGACCTCTAACGCCTTGGCATACCGTTCCGGTGGGGCATCCCCAAGGACATCTACGGGGTTATTGTGCGACCAGAATGGAGGGAGAAATTCGTTCAGTTTTTTGATCGACTCTTCCGAGAGTTCCGCCAAGTGGCCACCAAGGGCGATCAGGGCGTCGGTCGTCATCACGCCAGGTCCGCCAGCATTCGTCACAATGGCCACGCGGTCACCCTTGGGCGGCTGCTGGCGTGCCAGCAACTCGGCACAATCGAACATGTCCTCGATTTGGAAGATTCGCTCGATCCCCGCCCGCTGGAAGGCCGCCTCATAGACGGCATCCACACCTGCCATGGCCCCGGTATGGGAAGCAGCCGCGGCAGCGGATTCCGCAAACCGCCCGGCCTTGTAGGCAACGATCGGCTTGGTTCGGGCAAAGGCGCGGGCCGCGGACATGAATTCCCGAGCCTCTGTGATGGATTCAATGTAAAGAATGATGGACTGCGTCTCCGTCTGCGATCCGAAATAGTCGATCAAATCGGCGATGGTGACATCGAGCATGTTGCCCACGGAGACGAAATAGGAGAATCCAATCCCCTGGTCAATGGCCCAATCGAGGACAGACGTGCACAACGCACCAGACTGCGAGATAAACCCAATATGTCCCTTCGGGGGCGTGGCTGCGGCAAAGCTGGCGTTCAAACTGATGCCAGGAACGATGATCCCCAGACAGTTCGGACCAATGATCCGCATGCCGGGATACTTGGCCTGTTCCTCCAAAATTTGAGCCTCAAGCCGCTTCCCCTCATCCCCAATTTCCCGGAAACCGGCGGAAATGATGACAATCCCACGCGTTCCCACTTCGCCCAACTCATGGACCAAACCGGGCACCGTTCGTGCCGGCGTACAAATCACCGCCAAATCGGGGGCATGCGGCAGGCTTGCGACATCTTTATATGCATGGATACCTTGGACGGCCTCTCGCTTTGGATTGACAGGATAGACAACTCCCCGAAATCCGGAGCCGACAAGATTCTTGAGAACGGTATAACCGACACTTGTCGGAGTGTCGCTCGCCCCAATCACGGCGACACGATACGGGTTAAAAATCTTGTTCAGGTTTTCAATACTCACGGCAGGCTCCTGTTGCGTTAAGCTCGTTTTATGGCAAACAAAACCCCATCATGAATCGGCCTCAGGCAAGCCGAGATTGTTCTGCGAAGCGAACGGCTCAACTTTTAAAATAGCCCATCTGTGTCATCGTCGAAAGTGGCGCAAAGATTGACGGGCGGGAAAAATGCCGCGCTTTGCCAAGCATGAAACGATTGTGCGGGATGAAACGGCTAGGCGACCTTAAGCGAACGCAAGGAACAATATGGCTTACTAAAACTGTCACAAATCACAAAAACCTACTTGTCAGCTCTACTTTTGTTACGGGGGATTTCAT
>JAKPII010000407.1 GCA_029549885.1 Planctomycetota bacterium | reverse complement strand
TTTTCGAGCGCGCGCACCCTGAATACTCCGAGCGGCTCAACCGCTTCCTGCCTCCTTGCCGCAAGAAGGAAGCGACAAACGACTATGCCAAGCCTTTACCGGATCTGGTTATGCGGGAACCTCAGCCTCCTTTGCTCAGCTTGATTTCGACATTATCGAGTCCCGCTGCGGGGACAGTGATCTGAATTCCCGATGTCTTGGGATTACTGTACTTTTCGGGCAACACGTTTTTGCTTGCCCCTGGTTCTGGACTGGCTCCGCCACCTCCCGCCGCCTGCGCGTGCTCCACGTCTTCTTGGACTACCAACTGGGGCTTTCCCGTATCCACGACCAGTTTCGTGACTTGAACGAGATAATCTCCTGGGACCGCCCCCATCACGTCATCCGAGCTTTTCAACTGAAACCGACCCGAACTATCAGTCATTGCGTAGGCACCATAGCCCGGTGATTGCGTTGGGACAAAAACAACCATAGCACCATCAACGGGCTGCCCATCTAAAAGTACAATGCCTGAAACCGGGACGGTTTTGGGAATATTGCCGCGGGATCGCTTTTGACATCCTACCGTTATTGACAGCACGACCACGACACTGACAACAATTGCCGCTGGCCAGATCTTTTGACTCATGGTGTTTTGTCTCCCCAAAGCATACCGACAGCTTTTCAATGACCGATCGTCCAAAGGGATCTGGACCCGCTTGATCACGAAGGCTTAGAAGCCGGTGATCGTTTCGCTACCGGCCTTTGTTCCCAGCGCTCCCCACACTCCAAACGGGCTAATCCCGCCAGCCGTTGGGCTTGGGGCAACGACACCAAGATTGCCACAATCAATTGTGTCACTGATAAACCGCACACTTCCATCTGCCATGGCGACGTTCACGCCTCCTGGGTGTTCACTCGTAGCGGTCCATATACCGGGGGCAAAGTGTCCGGATACGGCCGTCCAACCGCCACCCCGCAACATGCACACGGCAGAGTTTGGCGGCAAAATCGTGCTAATAGCCGCAAAGAAGGCCGCCCCATCGCCCCAACGGTAACCCGGAGATGTGTCACCCGTAAAAATCGGTGCACCGCTTATGTATCGCTGCCCCGACCACCAGGCGCGGCAGGCCAGGGGAATATAACTGGCCGGATCACCGCTTTGATCATCAATCACCGAACCTTTATCATTATCCTGCCTGGGTCGGGATCGCTCTGCCAGAGCAATGGTATTGCTTGTTCCGTCGGCTACATTGGCAAGCGAGTTATAATCCTGACGCCCAAACATCCCTCGATTCTTTATGGGAGTGTTCATGAGGGCGACTGATTGGGCTGCATCCGAACGTTCCGTGGGCGAGTGTACCGAAGTTTCATAATTATCACCCGAGCAGAATGCATAGCTGGTTGATCCCCGCTTGCCGCCACGTGGAGGTATGTCGCCACTGTCGCTGGGACAATTCAACACAGGGATGATCTGGGTTTGCCACGCCCCATTGGTCCACGGATCATTGTTCGCTTGCATGGCCATGTCATAAACAGACTTTTGTTCATAAAATGGCGCCAATTGAACCCAGCCGCTGATCCTCAACCTTTGCTCTAATGCTTGGATATGTCCTCTCCCTGATTGTCGGGCGGGCAAACGCTGATAGGTATCGACATACGTGTGCACTGCTAACATCAATTGTTTGAGGTTGTTCGTGCACTGTGATCGCCTTGCGGCCTCCCGTGCAGCCTGGACAGCCGGCAGCAATAGAGCAATCAGAATCCCAATAATGGCAATCACAACTAGCAACTCGACCAGAGTAAACGCCTTTCGGAACATCATAACGCACCTCCCAATACTAGATTGTCACGACTATTACGTCTCACGCTTTACCCATCGCTTCATGGGATAACTCATCGAGACTCTAGCTTGAAGTCAATCACCTGATGTCCGCGTTTCACCTCCTGTTCCAAGATGGTATCTTTGTTGTAACGGGGCGGAACCCGCTCCGGTACGTGACCAACGAGCTTGCCAGTGTCATCCTTCTCACCGGCTTCAAACGTCGAAATACTGACCTTATGCTTACCCACCACTGCACCTTTCACGCCTCCCGCAAACTCAAGTTCGTAATGTCCACTCCCATCCGTAACCGCCATAGATGCGCGTCCTCCATCCACAGGCGTGAAGATAATCCTCGCCCCACCCAAAGGAACGCCATCGAGGGTTACCGTGCCTTCAACCCGCCCCAACGCTGGTCCTCGCGACCCACAACCCGCCACGAGGACGCACGTCAATGTTACCCCGAACCATAAAGCACGCCTTGCTAGCATCTTCTTCCCTCTTCCTTAGCAAACTCCGTGGACTGCAATCGATACCGTAGAAGCTTTGGATGCCAGCAAATCAGGGCAATTGCACTGCCTGGCCATCGGCAATGGCGATCAATCGCTCGTACGTGCTATCTACTGCGTTTGTGGCGGGGTTATGGTCGATTGTCTCGGAGATAAACCGCACTGATCCGTCGACCATCGCAAAGTTCGCCCCGCCCGCGTGCATACTGCTGAATCCCCGATCGCAAGCTTGGTCGAAAGTGCAGTTTAGCGGCCATCGGCCACATGCCATTGCATAGACTTGCCCCTGAAGCGAGTGATTTCCGGTGTCCCCATTGGCCATGATTGGCACGGCTGCTCTCAACTCTCTTACGCCAATTCGCCAGGCTCGTTCTCCAATAGCGAATGTGTTGCTGGAACCGTCCGAAATGTCCCCCAAGGGTGTGCAACGAGGTGGGCGGTCACCCGTCTGGCCGTAGCCCATAAACCCGTTGAACTGGTCGGTTCCGGTGTACTCGCGGTTGAGATCGTAACTGTTATTGGAGCCGACGTAGTTGGCAAGAAATACGTCAGCACACCCGGTCGTGCAGTCAACGTTTCCATAGAAACCAATTCGCGGTACCTTACGGGCGGTATTCGTTTCCGGCCCTGTGTCTGAAGGACAACGAAAAACGGGAAGAGGGCGCCGAACAATGTTGTAAACCGCGTCCGGTTGGATTGCCGCATCAGCCGGAATCATGGTGGGATTCAGTTGCTGATAAAGCGATGTCTGTTCAAGATAAGGTAATATGAAAGCCCCCCAAGACCAAGTCCCACATTGTCCCTCTGGACAATTGTCAGCCGCGAACCAATTGCCCATTTTCACCAACCCGGGCCCGAACCTTTTATGAATGTCATGATAGTTATGAAAAGCTAGCATGATCTGTTTGAGATTGTTTGTGCATTGACTCCTCCGCGCTGCCTCTCTCGCTGCTTGCACCGCAGGAAGAAGTAGGGCGATCAGGATGCCAATGATGGCGATGACGACAAGGAGTTCGACCAACGTGAACCCGCGAGTGAGACGGCCTAATATTGACCTCATTTGACACCTCCTAACCCAAGACGAGAGCCCTGCATAGTCAACCACCAACCGCTCAATTGACAGCAGTAGTATAAGTTCATTCGTGCGACGTGTCAACAATTTGGCGTAGGCTTGGTTTCTAACGTATTTTGATATTTTTGTGCCGCAGGAATTAAGTTGTGCTTCATCGGAGTTGCAATAGTTTGCGCGATCGGTCGTCTTAAACGTGCTCTTTTTGCGTCTTTCTAAGAAGCGGGGGGTACCGTGGGCACCGCGTGGATTGGCGCAAATCCCCCGCGCACACCGCCGCGCGGGAGATGCCCAGCGCGTCTGTCAAACTGTTGGCAAAATCCTGCCACTTATCGTAGAAGATAGGAAAAGGCACAAAGAAAAGAATTTATAACATTTTTCGAAAAGCACTTGGCGGGTGCCGAGCACATCACCCATTCGATCCGTCTGCGGAGGGTGTCCACTTGAGGATGGGCTTGCGGGCGGCTTGGACCTCGTCGGGCCTGGAAATGGCCGTGGTATGCGGGGCCTCGCGAACCAGCTCCGGCGGTTCCTGCATGATTAATCGCAGGGCTTCGACCAAGGCATCCAGTGTGGCCTTGCTTTCCGTCTCGGTGGGTTCAATCATCAGGGCCTCCTTGACGATCAGGGGGAAATAAACCGTCGGGGCGTGGAAACCATAATCCAACAGCCGCTTAGCAATGTCCATGGCCGAGACACCGCGGCTAGTCTTTATCTTCAGCGCCGAGGCCACAAACTCATGCAGGCAACGGGACCCATGTGGCACCGGAATGATATTGCGAAGTTGGCTCAGCAAATAATTGGCGTTGAGAACAGCCCGCTGACTGACCCGGTGAAGCCCTTCCGCTCCTTGTGTGCGAATGTAGGCATACGTCCTGAGGAGAACGCCGATATTGCCGTAGAAACTCTGCACCTTGCCGATCGAAAGGGGACGGTCCTCATCAAGGGCGAATTGGCCGGGGGCCTTCTCCACGATCACCGGCACAGGGAGAAAATCGGCCAGGTCTTTCTTGACGGCGACCGGGCCTGCCCCGGGACCGCCTCCCCCATGTGGTCCACTGAATGTCTTGTGGGGGTTGAAATGCATCATATCGGCGCCACAATCGCCGGGTCGGACAATTCCCATCATTGCATTCATATTGGCCCCGTCCATATATACCAGGCCACCCACTCCGTGGACCATCTCGGCAATGCGTCGAATTTGTGTCTCAAACAACCCCAGTGTGTTGGGATTGGTGATCATAAAGACGGCCGTTTGATGGTTGAGCTTGCTCTGTAGATCGTCCAGATCGACCAACCCATGGGCATTGCTTTTGACCTCCACGGTGCGAAATCCGGCCATCGCAGCACTGGCGGGATTGGTACCGTGGGCCACATCAGGGATCAGGACTGTATTGCGGTGTTCGCCACGGTGCCGGAAATAGGCCGCCGCGATCAACAGGGCGGTAAGTTCCCCATGGGCCCCCGCTGCCGGTTGAAGCGTTACCGCGTCCATCCCGGCAATTTCGGCAAGCATTTCCTGAAGACTGTACAGGACCTTCAAGAGGCCCTGGATAGTTTCGACCGGCTGATAAGGATGAATATTCTGAAAACCCGGCAACTGGGCTAGTCGGTCGTTGCGCTTGGGGTTGTACTTCATAGTACAGGAGCCCAGCGGATAACAATGCGTATCGACCGACATGTTCTGCTGGGAAAGATTGATGAAATGCCGAATGAGCACAGGTTCGCTGACTTCGGGCAGGGGGGGCAACTCGGTAGCCAACTCCTCGGCCGGGAGGAATGATCGGATATCATCCTCGGTGAAATTAACTGCGGGGATGTACTCTTCGCCCGTTCCGGGCTGAGAAAGCTCGAAGATCAGTTGCGTCGCTTGTCGGTTTCGCATGATTGACCTGCACAACTATACAATGGATGACAACATCGCGTCGCTTTCGGTGTCAGCCTCTCCTCCGCAGATTACTCAGAGTTTCGACCAGGTGATCCATTTCCTGTTCGGTGCGTTTTTCGGTGACGGCGATGAGCAAGGCGTCTGCATATTGAGGATACCACCGTCCCAGGGGCAGACCGGCAAAGAATCCTTCATGTTGCGCCCCTTCAAGAAGTTCAACAACCTCGTCGGCGGAATTGGCCTGCAGGGCGAACTCCTTGAAAAAGGGTGCCGAAAACAACGGCTTGAGCCCCGTCTTCTCGATTAATTGGCGATACAATCGATGGGCCTTTTGCAAACAGGCCTCGGCCACACGCCGAAGACCGCCAGGCCCCATGGCCGCCAAATACACGGTTGCCCGCAGGGCCATCAGCCCTTGATTGGTGCAGATGTTACTTGTCGCCTTTTCTCGGCGGATATGCTGTTCGCGAGTTTGTAGAGTGAGGACCCAACAGCGATTGCCGCGGCGATCAACCGTTTGGCCGACAAGCCGTCCGGGCAGGCGGCGGAGAAATGTTTCGCGACATGCGAGAATTCCTAGATAGGGTCCTCCCCATGCCATGGGCAAACCGAGTGGCTGTCCTTCGGCCACCACAATGTCGGCCCCGTAGTCGCCTGGTCGGCGAAGCATGCCCAAGCTGATCGGATCAACCACAGCGATCAGGATGGCCCCCGCTTGATGCGTGATCTCGGAAATGCGACCTGCCGATTCCACGCAGCCAAAGAAGTTCGGCTGCTGCAGGATAACGCATGCCACCGAGCCCGCGTCCAACGCCTGGGAAAGGGCTTCCGGTTCCACGATTCCCTTTGGCGTCGGCACGAGGACGATCTCGGCCGACGTGTAACGCAGGTACGTCGCAAGGACTGTGCGGTACTCGGGATGGACATTTTCGGGGACAATCACCCGCCGTCGTCCAGGCTGGCTCCCAAGGGCCATAAGCACGGCTTCAGCCAAGGCGCTGGCCCCGTCATAGAGGCTGGCATTGGAAACGTCCATCCCCGTCAACTGAGTGATCAGTGTTTG
>JAKPII010000399.1 GCA_029549885.1 Planctomycetota bacterium | reverse complement strand
GATGCGGAAGGTATTGCCTACACGGTTGAAGATGTTTTCAGCCACAACATTTTCGTCACTGTGCAGGAAATTCAAGTACCTTTGCCACCTCCCCTCGATAGATTACCATTTGGTCCTTCCATTATTGTGGGTCTAGAGTATTTGGACGACACCGACAGGAGCAAGGCAGAATCATTCTGTCGTAGTCTAGATGAGGCCTTGATTAGAAGTATCCGTGTCTATCCTAGCGAAGAGGAGTGTCCTTTCCATAGTTAGACGATTTAAGGAAAAGCCATATGCAAAGACTTGTTGGGCTTTTGTTGTCTCATCGCGTTGTGGTGGCGGCGATTGTCACCTTCCTGATCGTAGCTGTTGTCGCTGCCCTGGGAGCGGCTTTGTATACAACTTACATGGTCATACCGGTTATTACCGCTCGTCGTACGTTTCTACATCGACTAACGGACCAGGGAGGTTCTTTTGTCGCACTCTACGGGAAGGATCCGTGCGGATGTTCACCGTGGGAACGAGACAGCTACCATTTGAAGGAGATTTCGTCCCAAACGTTAGGTGAATCATGGAATCTTCTCCGAGACTGGGCCTTGTGGCAGATGACGGCCGTCAGCTTAGAGTTTCCGCAGGGAGTCTCCCTAGGCGAGGGCTGGATTACCAAAGGACTAGCTGTGATGCCCCCTATCTGCAGGCTGGAGTTCAATGACGCGACAATAACGGACGCTGATGTCAGCGTGCTTCTCTCTGCGTGTCCCTCCATTTCGCAGAGGCCATTCGTGTGGTCAGTCGCCTTTAAAAGGTGTACATTCCGTGACGGGGCGCTGAAGTCGTTTCTGGAAGGGGTTTCTACGCAGGTTTGGGTAGCGCTGAGTTCATGTGAGATTGGAAATCTTGAAGTGGGCAATGGTGAGCCGCGAAGGCAGATTTACGGGCTATCGCTGGTAAGAATGAAGTTGGAGGAACAGCAATGGCGATCTCTGTTTGCGCGTGTCGCATGCCAACATCTACAAATATCTTCCTGCGAAGGAGTTTCCGATCGCGTGTGGGATGAAATACTTGGCATGTCCTCGCTTCAATGGGCGGAGCTAGGCCTTGACACCCCCACAGCCGTTGCCGCTTTTGTAAATAGCTCGACCACAAATGCTTCGCTAATCGAGCTATCATTTTACATGCATGAGGTTAGCGTCACAGAGAGCTTTTCTGAGTGTGTGAAAGCTATAGCTGCGCGCTTTCCGAGGGTTACAGCGCTAATGCTGTCGACCTTAGAAATCTCAGACGAGTCCATCCGGTATTTGGCTAATTGTCACCACTTGGAGAAACTAGTTCTCCACACTGACCAAATAATGGGGGATCTGAAGACCTTGGAAGATTGCCCTGCCCTTCGATCCGTCAAGCTCTATGCAAGGCACCTATCCACTGATGCGTTGATCGATCGATTAAAAGACCGTGGCGTCGAGGTCTATTATGAAAGGATAAATAGTTCGGTGCTGCCTTAAGAGCGCTTGAACACTGTAATGAGAAGACAGCGGGTTCGACTCTACCGTTGAGGACTGTGGAATGACAAGGAGACTGCTTTTTGTATATGTTGTTGTGAACGCCGCCTTGTATTGTAAGAAATCCTGCGCAATCCGGCGTCTATCAGCATAGTACCCTCGTGATTGGGAGCAACGGGTATAGATACAAGGAGGGAATCACTCTGAGGGCAGACGGCGGGCGTGGCAAGGGCAAATCATAACCCAGCGGACGTAGGCACCCGCACGGCGGATTTGGTAGCGTGGGCCCTGACGGACCACCTGAACACCATGCTGGACATCGCCCAGTACAATTCGCAAACGGATACGACCACCGTGGTCAATCACCTCGTGTATGACGCCTTCGGTAGGGTGACGTCGGAGACGAAGCCGGCGGTGACATCTCTTTTTCTGTGCCCTGTCCGGTCATGTCGGGGCGAGCGAAAGGCGCAAAGCGACCATACGGCCCGGCCTTACGATTCCGATAGCCAGCTCCAAAACAACCTCAACCGCTGGTATGATGCCCGTGTCGGCCGCTGGCTGAGCGAGGACCCGGTAGGCTTTGCTGGCGGCGATGGGAATTTGTATCGGTATGTGGGGAATGGGCCGAGCGGAAGATTCGATCCCGTTGGCCTGCGAGAGCCGGAGGATCCGTTTGACGCCGTGATGTTGGGTATAATAACCCCACAAGAAGCTCAGTACTTCTATAATCGCTCCCGAGAGGAGTTAAGAGAGTACATTAAGTGGCGTTTACGCGAGGGCCGAGACGCGATACAGGTCACCGATCCTCCAGCGTCCACCAAATTCCCGATTGGTCGAAAACCTTTGGGCTGGGTGCTTGCACAGCTTTGGCCGCTACCGGGCGAGCGATGCGCTCGGTGTGGTCCCGAGCAATTGCGCGAGCTTGGAGAGGCGATCGAGCGGGTGGCCAAGAATACGTGGATCTTCGATTTTTGGCCGAACGGATGTGAGCGTTGGGCAATGGCCTTTGAGAGGAACTGGGCCGATGCAAAGGTGTGTAGTCCCTGCCTCGCTGAACACAATATCGGTTTTCGGACCGCATCAGCAATTGGAGGTGGTCACGCATATTATTATTTTCTGTTATGTGACCGGGTAACTACGGTGAGAGTGGATCACTGGATTTATCAGTTCTTTGCCTACGGTGGAACAACTTGCTTCGAGATTGTGCGATAGGAGTAACAAATAATGGAGCATACTTCATTATTTCGGGCCAGGATAAACATAGCCCTATACGCAGTCTTGCTTTGCTACGGCCTTCTAGGCAACTATGCGATTTATTTGCAGCTGGGATGGCCAGGGATCATAACTATCGGCACTGTGGCTGCCGTTGTGGGTGCAGCGACCTGCGTTTATGGCAGTAAGTGGCGTTTTCAGGCGCAGTTCTGGATTCATGTATTAATCGGAATTGTGGCGTTCTTCTCCAGTGGCTTTATAATGTTGACACTCGACCTTTGGGAAGCTGTCCCCCGGCCAAACGGACCGTTCTTTCCCTTCGCATTATTGGGCAGCATAATGGTTTTGCTAGCCGTATGGGGTATGCGCGCGAATTATGCCTTGTCCATGACGTACTTTCAGAATCAAGTTCTGGAGAGGATTCTTGCCCGTAACGTCCTCCTCATCACCGCTATTCCCTTGTTGGGAACTCTCGTGTTAGGCCTTATTGTAGCTGTCACTGATGAGAGCGCGATTGTTTTCGGCGAGAAGATAGCAGACGTTGTCTACGTGGTGTTCTTAGGGAGCGTGGTAGCGGTGCTACTATCTGTTCCCTGGATTGCTTTATATGTCGCTACACGGATTGGGCTGGGGCGTCACGAATCACGCCTGGACTACCGGTAATAACCCTATGTACGAATGGCCCAGAAGTATCATAGCCGCATTCTTTCGGAACTCCCGCACCACTCGGCGTCCATCAGTACGATACGCTCGTGCGTGGGAGCAAGGGGTATAGATAGAATTACGGAACAACCCTCAGGGCGGACGGCGAGCACGACAAAAGCAAATCGTAAGACCAACCGGACGTTGACACCGCCAGGGCGGAATTCGTACAGTGGACCCTGACGGACCACCTGAACACCGTGCGGGACGTTGTCCAATATACACTGCAAACAGGGCCGAGTATAATCAGTGTTGGAAACCGTGACCGGACTCAACGAGGGCAGCGACCGTGGTCAGTAACCTAATCTGTGCAGTTTCCAGCAGGGTGACGGGGGCGACCAATTCGCCCGAAGCTCTCTTTGCAACCACCCCGGCGGTGGATTCTTTGTTCCTCTTCACCGCCCGGCCGTTCGACGGCGACACGGGCCTCCAAAACAACCTCCACCGCTGGTACGACCCGGCCGTCGGAAGGTGGCTGAGCGAGGACCCGATCGGATTTGAGGCTGGGGACTTCAACCTCTACCGCTACGTCGGCAACACTCCGATCATCCTCATCGATCCTTCCGGGTCGGAGTGTTGCGGGGATGAGGATTACGACCCGCTCACCCAATGTTGTTCTAACGGTACGATCAAATCCAAATCCAAGTTGTGCATTCGCTGTGAGCCGTCTCACTGCTGGATATACGTTCAGGACTTGGTTAGTGGAATCGAACACACATATGGTCGTTGGATGGCAGGGTATGGCGGCACCTGCGCATCAGGTGTCCACACGGACATTGAGTTGAACGCGGGACGCCTATTTAAGGTCGAGCGGTGTACGACCGTCTGTGCCTTCTCTCCCACGTTCGGCTTCGGATACAGCTGGTACGGGAACAACTGTGCGAGTTATGCGCGTGAGGTCTGGCAATCGTGGACAGGCGAATACTTGAACGCCACAACCTGGTGGAGCGGCGATCATCCTGACGCGTTGATAAGTAGTATCACGAACGCGAACGGCGGCGCCCCCTCAAACGTGATCAATGGCCAATGTTGCGGGGTGGAAGGAGGTTCCAGCGGTTCCTCGTCAGGTCCGTCTTCAGGCTATTCGTGTAGCTGTTGTCCGAGCTCCTCAGGCTCGTCCGGCTCCGGTTCATCCGGTAGTTCGTCTGGATCGTCTGGCTCGTGGTGGTAAAGCGGCATGAAAAGGAAGATTATGACATTAACGTTGGCTCTCCTATTAGGGCTTTGCATAGGAATGCTCCTCGCGTTTTGGCTCACCTGCTATCGACGATCTGGGCTCCGGTTTCCGCGCGTGTCCGTCGAAGCAATTGGCGGCCGACAGGTGCTGGTGATGTTCGTTGACGAGCATCCACCGTGGGCGCACTCACACTTTTACGACGTGGCCTTCGATTACCATTCCAAGACCATCGATGTAACCGAATACTACGTCCCCTTGCATCCATTTTCACCCCATGTATGGAGTCGACCTCCGGTTGTGATTCAAGCAGGCGTCCTTCCAGGCAACTACGCGCTCCGATTCTGGGACGGCCAGCAGTACGTTGAAGCGGGACGTCTGACTGTTGGCGAAAATGGGAACATCGACTGGCGTGCCCAGGATGCTGAAACGACCGGTGAACGACACTAACCGTTCTCTCGTTAATAGGCGGTAGGTCCTGGTGATTGTGTTACAAGGAGTAGGCCAGACCTTGACGGCGGCTAGCATTGCCACCTCGCCCAGCAATGCTCACCGCCGGTGAGCACTCTAGGATTCGCAGAATGACACCTGCCTCGGACTTTGCCCGGACGGTACCCCTAGGCACGAAGGGGCGCTGCATACACCCTTACCAAAACGTGGATTGCCTCGGGCGGACTTGGCCGTGCTCCACGCCCCGTCATGGCCGATTGAGTCCCGCAATTCGGACAGCAAGGATGGGCCGGCAATTCCGGGAAGGGCGAGAATAATGCGGACGATGTATTCCGTCCATATGGGTGGGTGCAGAAGGCGTGTGACGGCGACGGGACGGTGCATCGGCGGCAGATTTTCGCGTACGACGGCAACCAGATCGTGATGAACTTCTGGCGGGCCAACTCGGGGGATTTACAGATCGGCCACCTGCGGCAGTGCTACCTGTGGGGCCCGGCGGTGGAAATCAACCCTCACTCGTTTCGTTCTCCCTCACCCGGCTCGCTGGCGCTGGTTACCCTCTCCCCGAGGGAAAGGCCGAACCACACTGTTCCATCCGTCACACGGAATTGCAGCTATCATTTTGGTTGACATAGGCACCGCGCATTTTGATGGCGACTTCGAATCTTCCTTGTTCTGTGAGGCGAGTGGAGGTTACTCTTCAAGATGAACCTAGCTTGCTCTGTGAGATGTACGCAGATTACCCTGCGAGGTGAACCGCGGTCATTGTCTTCGTCTATCGCTTTTGAGGGATTTTGGCCGATAGCTGCGTGCCGACCAGGTCTGTGACCTGCCCTTTCACCATTATGGCGACCGTAACTATCGGCATTTCCGCCCTCCGAAGTTGCCAGTCCAATACGTGGTGATCTATTTATGGTAGGTTCAGTCGCAACGGTCAGTTGCTTGCACGTCGGGCGGT
>JAKPII010000291.1 GCA_029549885.1 Planctomycetota bacterium | reverse complement strand
AACGACGTGGCGGAGGCGGGTGTAGCTCAACGGTAGAGCAGTAGCCTTCCAAGCTATTGACGGGGGTTCGACTCCCCTCACCCGCTTCAGGTGAATCGGTTATCGTGGAGGGGACGTTCGATCTGAGAAGTTAACCCGGTTACGGGATTTTCGGGAACGTGGCCGGGCCTTGGCTGCTGTAGCTCAGCCGGTAGAGCGCGTCCTTGGTAAGGACGAGGTCATGGGTTCAAGTCCCATCAGCAGCTCGTTGCTTCTGAGCCGGCCGGTAAATCGTGTCAAGTGACGATATTGGGTTAGTTCCTGTTAGAACCAGAGAACGGAGATTCAGCAAGAATGGCTAAGGACGTATTTGTTCGAACGAAGCCACACGTGAATGTGGGGACAATCGGTCACATCGACCATGGGAAGACAACGCTGACCGGTGCGATTTTGGCGGTCCAGTCGAAAAAGGGATTGGCTAAATTCAAGAGCTATGCCGACATCGCCAAAGGTGGGACGGTCCGCGATGCCACGAAGACGGTGACGATTCACGTCGCTCACGTGGAGTATGAAACGGAAAAACGTCACTATGCTCACATCGACTGCCCCGGTCACGCTGACTTCATTAAGAACATGATCACCGGCGCGGCCCAGATGGACGGGGCCATCCTTGTGGTGTCGGCAGCGGATGGCCCGATGCCTCAAACACGCGAACACGTGCTCCTTGCCCGGCAGGTGAATGTCCCCGCGATCGTGGTCTTCCTCAACAAAATCGACCTCGTGGACGATCCAGAGTTGTTGGACCTGGTCGAGATGGAACTTCGGGATTTGCTCAAGAAGTATGATTTTCCGGGCGACGAGGTTCCGATTATCCGCGGCGATGCTTTGTCCGCCTATCAGAACCCGGACGATCCGGAAAAGACGAAGTGCATTCAGGAGCTTTTGGACGCGATTGACAACTATATTCCCGAGCCTGTTCGGCCGATTGACAAGCCGTTCCTTATGGCTGTTGAAGACGTCTTCTCGATTGAAGGCCGTGGAACGGTGGCGACTGGTCGTATCGAGCAGGGGACTATCAAGCCCGGCGACGAAGTCGAGATCGTCGGATTTTCTCGCGAATCTAGGAAGACCGTTGTGACCAGCATCGAAATGTTTAACAAGACCCTCGACGAGGGACGGGCTGGCGATAACGTTGGCTGCCTACTTCGTGGAATCAAGAAGGACGAGATTGAGCGTGGCCAGGTTTTGGCCAAGCCGGGCAGTATCACGCCGCATACGAAATTCGAGGCCGAGGTCTATATCCTGTCCAAGGAAGAAGGTGGCCGTCATACCCCCATTATGAGTGGTTACCGGCCCCAGTTTTATTTCCGGACCACGGACGTGACCGGTGAGATCCAGTTGACCGGCGGTGCCGAGATGGTCCTCCCCGGCGAAAACGTGAAGATCCAGGTGGAGTTGATTTCGCCCGTGGCGATGCAAGAGAACCTTCGTTTCGCTATTCGCGAGGGTGGCCGAACGGTCGGCTCCGGTGTCGTGACGAAGATTCTGGAGTAAAAGATTTAATCAGAACGGCACAAACGGCGCATAACGACGCGCCCCCGGTTGGCATGGCTGTCCATGTTCGGGGACCTTGTTATGCGTCGGTCGGAGGTGTATTCTGAGATAATGGAGTGCGGCCCTTTTGCGATTGGGCTGCAAACAGGGGTGTAGCTCAATTTGGTAGAGCACCGGTCTCCAAAACCGGCGGTTGGGAGTTCGAGTCTCTCCGCCCCTGCCTTTCCGGATGATGGTTGCGCCTATTGAGCGCATGTTCGTTTTCGAATTTCTAGATGGCGGCGATTGTGATGGCTCAGGCCGCAAGTGCTAGGCTTAACAACAGTGTTTTTGGTAGATTTCTAACCGGGCTGCTCCGCGCCGATTTATATAAGCGAAATCAGGGGCGTGTCGTCCGGCAGGGGACGTTTGGGGCCATTGTTGCATTTGCGTTATTTGGGGCCTGGCGGCTTTATGGGACATTAGGCTCCTGGGGTTTTGAGGCCTCGTGGCAGTTTGGTGTGCCGGCCGCGGTGTTTGCGATTGCGGTTTGGCTAGCGTACCGGCTGATGAATTTCCCCGAAGTGGCGGATTTTCTCATCGCCGTCGAGGCGGAGATGAGGAAGGTAACTTGGCCAACCCGTGCAGAATTGATAAGAAGTTGTGTAGTCGTCCTCGTGACGATGTTTAGCCTGGCTTTTTGCCTAACTATTTACGACTTCATATGGGCCTCCTTCCTCCGGTGGACGGGAATTCTGTGAGCTTGCCTTTGGGTTGGGGGGTGGGTAAGTCTTTCTGGCGGTTTTGTGCAATGTAGTTTTCGCGACGTCCGCGGTACCAAGACCCGCTAGCCATACGATTGAGGTGGATGTAAATTTGATATTTTCGGCCGCTTGAGAGGGTGTACCCCTTACATGTCTGATGAACTCGAACAAAGACAGGATGCTGTCCAGGAAGACGGCGGGGTTGCGGGCAGCCCGGAGGGGT
>JAKPII010000383.1 GCA_029549885.1 Planctomycetota bacterium | reverse complement strand
GCGCCCGCACGAAGTAGACACCAAATCCCGCCTCAATGGCACGCAGTCCCAGAGCGACGGCCAAGTGGATCTTTCCCACACCCGGAGGACCGAGAAGAATCACATTGGCTGCTTCACTGACAAAGCTCAGTGTGGCCAATTACCGGATCAAGCGCTCATCGATCGACGGCTGGAACGAGAAGTCGAACTGCTCCAGAGCACGTTGGAACGGAAAATGCGCCAAACGCGTGCGGGTCTTGAGGTAACGTTCTCGTCGGGCCGCCACTTCCACGCTCAACAAGTCGAGCAGGAAGTCGACGTAGGAAAGTTCTTTATGTGCCGCTTGTTGTAATCTGCTGTCCAGCATTTCCGCAGCTTGCGTCAAGCCGAGCTGTTCAAGATGAACTCGGGCCTGTTCGAGAACGATCATTGGACGTCACCTCCGTCACCAAGTCATAGAGCGCCAAGGAACGCCGTTCAACTTCCACGGCGGGCAACTGAACGGCCGTAGGCTCGATTGGCCGTCTTTCGGTTGTTTGTGGCATTCCCGACCATTGCCGGGGATGGGTTAAGCGTTGACCGGCTTTGGTGGCTTTTGGATGGACGGCAAGAAGCTCATCACCCGACCAAAGGAATACCAGGTCGCCGTTTGCCTCAACCTCAATCTTCTGCCCGCTTTTCCACGGCCATGGCAGACCGTACCAAGCCCGGTTCCATCGCACGTATCCGTCGCGTCCCACCGTTGCCCTTTCCCGCAGGAAGGGGCGGAGGCGTTCGGTATCCGGCAAGGGGGTCAAACTGGTTCGCTCCACCTCGAGTCGGTCAATAGGCCGTTCAAAGGTGGTCCCATGGACGCGCACGTCGGCAACCGTGTCGATCCATGCCCATGCTTGGCGGTTAAGGTCATCGAGGTCGCTGAAGCGGGCAGTCGGCCAGAAGTTGTGCTTCACGTACTTGATGCCGCTTTCAACACGCCCCTTGGTCTGAGCCCGATAAGGACGACAAAGCTGAACCTCGATTCCCAGTCGAAGAGCAAAATCGAGGAATTGGCGGTTCCACACCGGTGCACCCCCGCTGTCCCGGCTCAACACCACAAGTTTGGTATTGTCGTAAAGGCACTTTTTGGGGATCCCGCCAAATTTGGCGAAGGCATTGAGATGGCAGCGTATGAATTGCTCAGTCGTAGCACGCGGCACGAACTCCACATATATGGCTCTCGACCAACTGAGAACCATCACAAATCCCCACACCTGCCGAAGTTTGCCGTCCGGCGTGCGGTACGAGAACGACCCAAAGTCTACTTGCGCTTGTTCTCCGGGTTCCGTCTCATAGCGCACCGTCGTGGTTCGGCTTGCGGCTCTGTGTCGCAACGGCCGTACAAAATCCTTGAGGATCGTGTATCCGCCGGTGTAACCTTGCTCCCGGATTTCTCTCAACAGTACGACGCAGTTGTCCACTCCCTCCGCAACGCGTCGCATGATATACTCGGCGTAGGGCTCCAACTTCGACGGTCGTTTGGCACGCGGCTTGCGTTTCAGGGCTCCGTCGGGATCCCGCAGGTATCGCCGTACCGTGTTTCGAGAGATCCCCAGCGTCTTGGCGATTTACCGAATCGATTTCTTGCCTTCCAACTCATAGATCGCCTTCACTCTTCCACCCTCCAGCATTGTTCTTTTCCACCTCCGACTCTTGACGGGAATCGGAGTATTCTTCGCTGGGGGGTGGGTCATTTCATTCCCGCCCATCCTGGGTCAGTTTATCACCGCCGATGACACGCGCAAACGCAGGGTATCGGTGGTTGGGTTCCTGCTTGTAGGTGATGGTTCGACGCCTTCTGCACCCTTGTCTATGCCTACTCGGCATATAACCCCGCATCAAAAGAGGCTCAAATGAAGGAAAACGGCCAGTTTTGGGGCAACGGCCCAGGGATCTAATAATAGAGAAAACGGCAAAAAGAAAGAAGGAAATCCTTGACCGAGGTATAGCCATTACTATCGCTAAATGCGTATTCTTGACCATGGGCCTGGGTATGAGACTTTATATAACTGTAGTACACGGACCGGGCGTAGTTGACTTAATAGTCGCCGCTTCATTCATGGTTGAGGAACCTACCGTAGTTTTCTCGGAGATTTGGCCCGATTGCAGGAGCGTAGCTTGCAGGAATTGGGAGTGCGGTAAGATGACAAAACATGCTCGCAAA
>JAKPII010000360.1 GCA_029549885.1 Planctomycetota bacterium | reverse complement strand
ACGTCTGGCCTACCGAATGGTGCAATCCCTTGAGATTATACGGGCAAAGGTCTCACTCCATGACAAGACAATTCCTCCAAACCATTTGCGTGCGGGTTGCCTGGTTCGTGTTGTGCGTTGCGATGACTTGCGCAAATGACCGATCACCGGCCGAGGTCAACGAAGCCCAGCTGGTCTCTCCAACGGCCTTTCGTCTCAACATCAGGGAACTCGTCGGAGAGGTCACCGAGGACACGGACTGGACACCAATAATCCAGCGGGCGATGGACGAAATGTCGCGCCGAGGCGGCGGTATTGTGGAGATCCCGGCAGGGACGTACCGAATTTATGGCCATTTGGTGGTACCGCAAGATGTGACGCTCCAGGGGGTTTTGCAAACGGCCCCGACAACCCGATGGGCCAAATGGCAGGAGGTGGGGGGATCGGTGCTCCTTGCTTACGAAGGTCGCGGCTCAGAGGAAGGCGAACCATTCATTCGTTTGGCTGGTCGGCATGCCAGCATCCGAGGGCTGACCGTGGTTTACCCGGAATGGAAGCAATCTGATGTGCCGCCCGTACCATATCCACCGTGTGTGGCCTCCTACAACACCGAGAATGTCTCCATTCAAGACTGTCTCCTCGTGAACCCCTACGAGGCGATTCGCTTGGTTCGTGCCCATCGTCATTTGGTTCGCAACGTGACGGGTTATCCCATCAAACGGGGACTCTATGTCGATGAGTGCTACGACATTGGGCGGGTGGAGAACATCCACTTCTGGCCCTTTGGCGTTTCCTATCGTCCCAACGATCCCTATTGCGAGTGGATTAACCTCAACGGTGTAGCTTTTGAATTTGCCCGGACGGACTGGCACTATGTGTACAACACCTTCTGTTTTGGCTATGGGGTGGGTTACAAATTCTCAAAATCGTCCAAAGGCAGTACCAATGGAAATTTTCTAGGAATCGGGGCCGACTGCTGCCAGCGGGCCGTGCTTGTTGAAAGCACCCAACCGCCGGGACTCCTAATCACCAACGGTGAATTTGTAGGGCGGTGGGGCAGCAAGGATGCCGTAACCCTGGAAGTAGTTCCCGAAGCCACCGGCAGGGTCAGCCTGGTCAATTGCTCTTTCTGGGGCCCGATCGACCGCTGTGTTTGGCTGCGAAGCGAAGATGTCCAAACAACCCTCATGGCTTGCCATTTTTGCCAGTGGGATGTGGCTTACCAAGGTTCACCGGCTATTCAGGTTGACGCGGGTTGGGTGACCATCCAAGGTTGTTCCTTCGATCAGGATTCATCCGTCCATCTAGCGATTTCCAAAGATGTGCGATCGGCTTTGGTGGTGGGAAACCAAGCGATGGGAGGGCTACGGGTAAACAATCAAGCGGGAAACCGGGCTCAAATTGGCCTGAACGCCGTGGACCCGGTCGAATGGACAGAAGAAGCAAAAGAACACTACCAACTTGAAATTGGCCGCCCCGGCGATGCCCGCTATCTTCTCGGCTGGCACGGTGCGGAAAAGGGTTTTCGGCCTTTTCGCTGGACCAGCGGTTCGTCCCGGCTCCTCCTGCCAGTCATCCCAGGCCGGGGCTATCAGTTGACCATTTCAGTCGAAATCCCTAAAGCGCTCGACAACGCAGAAATCACCCTGGTCTCCAGTGGTCAAACGCTGGGGAACGTTCAGCGCGAAACCACCACCGTGACCCTTCCGCCCCAATCTTCCGATCATGTCATGATTGAAATCCGCACACCGACTTGGGTCCCCCAAAAGGTCATTCCGCGTTCGCAAGATCAACGGGAACTAGGCATCCAGGTCTTTTCCGTGGTGCTGAAGGCCGACGGTGCAAAAGATCAGGTCTTCAATGCTAACATCGGTGAATGGCTGCCACGGGAAGCACCATCGGTTGAACAACGCTAATTGCGAGGGGAAGAAGACTACGCAGAGAACAGGGGGTCGGGTGTCGCGAGAATCCTTTCCACAATGGGACGCAATTGAGCCTCAAGGACCTCCCGCCCTGAAAGGAATTCGATCTCCACTCGCAGGGCCCAGAGTGGAATCTGCCCTAATTGATCAAGCCCGATCTTAACAAGGTCTTTTTCCGTGCAGATGGCCACCTGGGCTTTGATTCTCTCCAACCACCTGGTCAATTCTTCGAGGTCTTCCCGCGTGTAGGGGTGGTGATCTGGAAAGATGCGAAAATCCACCAGGTCATAGTTCAATCGCAAGAGGGTCTGCCGAAAGCCTTCGGGATTTCCGATGCCGCAAAAGGCGGCCACTGGTTGCCCGCGAAGTGTTTCCAGAGCTGTCTCCTCGCCGTTGGCCGCTACCAAGCATGTTGGGACATGGCAAACCTCAGCCCATTGTGCCTGGGGATGAATCCGCAAGACTTCGTCTCGGAGCCTTCTGCGGGTCAACTCGTCAACAAGGTCGGCACGTGATAGGATGACGACTTTCGCCCGGCGAATGCCCGCCACGGGTTCCCGCAACAACCCCCGGGGAAAGACATGTCCAAAGCCGAACGGTGATAGGGCGTCGATCAGAACAATGTCTAAATCGCGGGCGATGCGACGGTGTTGGAAGGCGTCGTCAAGAATGATCACCTGGGTTGCCAATTCTCGAATCGCAACCTCCGCCGCTGCCAAACGGTCAGGATTTTGAAGATGGGGGACATCGGGCAGGAGCCGCTCCAATGTTCGTGCTTCATCGTTTCGGGAGCTTTCGGCTGCCCCATATCCTCGACTGATGATCGTGACCCGGATATTATGTCCCCGAAAGAAACGTGCCAGCCAGGCCACAAGTGGGGTCTTCCCGGTGCCGCCAAGCGTCACATTGCCCACAGAAATGACAGGCACCTCCAGGGATTGCACCTTAAGCCACTTCAAGTCATAAGCCAGATTCCGAAAACGCATGGCCAAAGCGTAAATAAACCCCGCCGGCAAAAGGAGGCTGCGGATAGCCAACGCCCCGAGGGAGCGATCCTCGCCGGCAATGATTCGCAAATAAGCGAGTTGGTCTATCTTAAACATAAAGCGGGAATCAGCTAGGAGACCATCTGTCCTGCCGTTGGGCACATTTTCAACGTCCGGCGTAGAATAAGAAAGTGCTACCCGCGCGCCGTCGCGGGACATTTAGCGCCTAAGTCCCTCTCCCTCTGGGAGAGGGTTGGGGTGAGGGGAAGCGATTCGAGTCACCCTCACCCCCGGCCCCTCTCCCGCCGAACGAGCGAGGGGAGGTTGTGGGATAGACTGAAAAAGTCAGTGTGCCCCATTATGAGCATTTTTGCCAGTGGTCCTCGCTTCGGGTCCGCGTGACTCAGAGCAGTTGATGACGTTGTGAAGAAAAGATCAGAAAACGGCTATAACAAGACTTTCCTTCCCCCTAAAGCCCCGCCCGGGGAGAACATCGAGGACCCCAGCGACGGCCAGCGGTGGCGGATCACCGTTTCTGGGGTCGTCCAGGGGATCGGCTTTCGTCCTTTTGTCTATCGAATGGCCCATAAGTGGGGATTGCAAGGTTGGGTCAAAAACACGGCCGACGGTGTGATCCTGGAAGTGGAAGGTCAGCCCGACGTCCTTCAGGCATTTTGGGAAGATTTTTGGAAATCGTTACCGGCTGGCGCTGCCTTTGACAATTACCATCGCTCCTCGGTACCCGCCTTAGGCCAGGCAGAGCCGGCGGGATTCCGTATCGTCTCCAGCGATGACGGAGGGGAGCGACGCCCCAATATCCCACCCGACTTGGCTGTTTGCCGGGAATGCCTAGCCGAGTTGGCCAATCCAACCGATCGGCGATATCGGTACCCCTTCATCAATTGCACTCACTGTGGTCCCCGGTGGTCAATTGTAGAAGGCGTGCCGTACGATCGCCCGCTCACTTCCATGAAGGACTTTCGTCTATGTCCCGATTGCGAGCGCGAGTACCGTGACCCGCTTGACCGGCGATTCCATGCCCAGCCCATCGCATGTCCACAATGTGGCCCCCACTTGGAATTATGGGACCGCAATGGTCAGGTCGTGGCGGAAAAGGATGAAGCCCTCCGGCAAGCTGCGTTGGCAGTGTTGGCGGGAAAGATTCTCGCCCTAAAGGGATTAGGCGGATTCCAACTGATCTGCGATGCA
The DNA here is from genome assembly GCA_029549885.1 of Planctomycetota bacterium. Taxonomy (GTDB): domain Bacteria; phylum Planctomycetota; class Planctomycetia; order Pirellulales; family Thermoguttaceae; genus Thermogutta. The sequence continues at coordinate 8,725 of JAKPII010000360.1, read as the reverse complement.
ACAAGTGGCGAGGCGGTGAGGCAACTGCGGATTCGCAAGCGGCGTCCCGACAAACCTTTCGCCCTGATGATGACGGAAGAAATGATCCGTCTCTCTTGTGTCGTCCCAAGCCAAACCGTGTGGGATCGGTTGCGATCGCCGGCAAGCCCGATTATCCTCCTGCCGCGGAAAGACGCAGAAAACACTCAAGATCATGAGTCCTGCCCATGGGCAATTTCAGAAAGCGTGGCCCCGGGTAATCCGTATTGGGGCGTTATGTTGCCGTACACGCCTTTGCATCATCTCCTCATGGAAACGGTCAACCGACCGATCGTTTGCACTAGCGGGAATATCTCGGAAGAACCCATGGCCATTGACAACGCGGAGGCTCTTCACCGATTACAAGGGATTGCCGACGTCTTTCTTGTCCATAACCGCCCCATTGTTCGACCGGTGGATGATTCCGTCTTGGCCACGGATCGATCGGGAAACGTGTTCATGGTCCGACGTGCTCGGGGCTTCGCTCCGCGATCACTTGCTCTGGCGGGTCACCAAGTCCCCATCCTTGCTACGGGCGGACATTTGAAAAACGTGGTTGGACTGGCCATTGGAAATCAGGCTATCCTGAGCGCACATATTGGGGACCTGGACAATCCCTTGGCCTTTGAGGCTCATCGCCGCGCGATCGAGGATTTGCTCCGCTTTTTCCGGACCACGCCCGAGGCGATCACATGTGATCTCCATCCGGATTACGGATCGACCCGCAGTGCGGAAGATTTGGCTCGCCGCCTGAAAACCCCCGAGTTTCGCTGGCAACACCACGTAGCCCATTTCGCCGCGTGTCTGGCCGAGGCCGAAAGCGACGAAGCACGTCGTGCCGTCAATGAGTTGGCCTTGTCCCAAGAAACGACAACACCGGGACATCCATCTGGAGAATTGCCCATCTTGGGCGTTATCTGGGACGGAACAGGTTACGGCACCGACGGGACGAGCTGGGGTGGGGAGTTCTTTTTGTTCGATGGAACATCATTTTGCCGCGTCGCCCGATTGCGGACATTCCCCCTGCCAGGAGGCGATATTGTGGTCCGGCAGCCGCGCCGGTCACTTCTCGGCCTGATCTATGAAACAGGGGACCGTTCTCTGGAACAGACGCTGGAGAAGTTCTTCACCCCTCAAGAGTTGAAGGTCCTGCTGCGGGCGATGGAACGAAATGTGCAATCCCCGCGCACCTCCAGTATGGGCCGATTGTTCGACGGAATCGCCGCCCTTCTGGGATTTGGAGGCCACACGAGTTTCGAAGGCCAAGCAGCCATGGCCCTTCAATACGCCGCAGAAAGGGGCCTACTTAGAGCCTATCCCATAATCTCCCCTCGCCCGTTCGGCGGGAGAGGGGACGGGGGTGAGGGTGGCTCGAATCGCTGCGAGTTTTCCCAATCGATTCCAACGTTCCTTTGCCCTCACCCCAACCCTCTCCCGGAGGGAGAGGGGGACTTTTTGAGACAGGCTCTTAATAGCCGACGTCCTCCCCCTAAAACCGCGGGCAAGCCCAGCGAATGTGACCCTGAGAAGCAAGCGGACGTGCTTGCTACAGCACACGAAGCGACGGATTCCACGGCGGTTGAACCACTGCTAGTGCACGAGGTCAACGGTCTGCTCGAGTTGAACTGGCAACCTTTGTTCCAATCGGTGGTCACAGCGATGTCCCGCGGGATGAGCCGGAAACAATTGGCCCTGGCCTTTCATGTTCGCCTGGTTGACTCGGTTTTTCAGTTGTACCAAATGCTTCGGTGTAGGTCCCTGGTGATCTCGGGCGGCTGCTTTCAGAATCAATTATTGCGGGAATTGATCGGGGCAGAGGCCAAGCGCTTTGGCGTTCCGTTGTACCAACCGCAGCTCATCCCGGCAGGAGATGGGGGGATCGCTTTGGGACAACTATGGTTAACGGCCCGAACGCTTCAGGGCTTGGTCCGTGCCGATTCATTGTGCGAGTATATTCGACCTTAAGATAACTTAAAGAAAGTGAGACGAACCCATGTGTTTGGGCATTCCAGGAAGGATCCTTGATAAATACGAACGGAACGGTCTCCTTTATGGGCGTGTCGATTTTGGCGGAATCGCCAAAGAGATCTGCCTCGCGTACGTCCCGGAAGCCAAACCGGGAGAGTACGTCATTGTCCATGTCGGATTCGCCATTAGTCGGCTTGATGAATCCGAGGCAATGGAACAACTGGCCCTCCTCAGGGAGATCGACGCCGCCGGCGAGGCTGCCGAGGAACCGCAGGATATGGAGAAAAAGGCGTGAGGTTCATTTCCGAGTATCGTGACAGCACAGCCGTCCGTCATTGGTTGCGAGAGCTTCAAAATCTGGTGACGCGGCCCTGGACGATTATGGAGATTTGCGGCGGGCAGACGCATTCCTTCTTGCGCTTCGGCCTGGACGAACTTTTGCCGAAAGAAATCACACTTGTTCATGGGCCAGGGTGTCCTGTGTGCGTGACGCCAGTGGAATTGATCGACAAGGCCGTGGCCATTGCATCCCGACCAGAGGTCATTTTTTGCTCCTTTGGCGACATGCTACGCGTTCCCGGCTCAAAAGACGATCTATTGCGAGTCAAATCGCGCGGTGGCGATGTTCGTATTGTGTACTCTCCTCTTGATGCGATTGAATTGGCCAAACAACACCCCGACCGCCAAGTCGTCTTTTTCGCCGTGGGGTTTGAGACGACCGCGCCGGCCAATGCGATGGCCGTCCTCCAGGCTGCCGAGGCCGGTCTGAAAAACTTTTCCGTGTTGGTGGCGCACGTCAGGGTTCCCCCGGCAATTGAGGCAATCCTCTCGTCGCCGCGGAATCACGTGAAGGGTTTCCTGGCGGCGGGACACGTTTGCACGGTGATGGGAACCGAGGAATATCTGCCCCTGGCAAAGCGCTACCACACGCCCATCGTCGTCACGGGCTTTGAACCAGCCGACCTCCTTCAGGGCTTAGCCATGTGCGTGGCGCAACTGGAGGCCGGCAAGGCCGAGGTGGAAATCCAGTACTCACGTTCCGTGCGACCGGAAGGCAATATTGTGGCCCGTCGAAACATCGACCAAGTCTTTAGGATCGTCGATCGCAAATGGCGCGGCATCGGTATGATCCCACAAAGTGGCCTCGCACTGAGGGATGAATTCCTCGACTTCGACGCGGAGCAACGTTTTGCCACGGCAGATGTGACGGCCGAAGAGTCGCCGGAGTGCATAGCGGGCGAGGTCCTTCAAGGGCACAAGAAACCGATGGCCTGTCCGGTATTTGGTACGCGCTGTACTCCAGCACATCCCCTGGGAGCCCCGATGGTTTCGTCCGAAGGCGCGTGTGCGGCATATTACCGCTACCGCCGCCACGAAGCCGGCTGAATGAGGCCGCGGCCATAACCGGCTGTGGACAAGAAAAAGGAAATTCCTTGGTTGAGTGTTCGAACGATCGCAAGACGGTGAATTGACATTCACAGTACCATCGGTTACCATACCGTTGTTTACAGCAGGCGGCACCGGCCCCCGCGGGCAGCACTGACGTGCTGGAGTCCTGGGCGCAGAGGCGGAATAGATTGGCTGGTTCAGGATAAGGTTTGGATTCTCGAGCAATATAGTGGGGCTTTCGTTTTGGCCGCCGTTCTGTCCGGCTTACTGAGAACCGTCCAGTACAGCCAGGTCCTCTTTGACAAGTTTCAACGCCAATTCAAGATGGAATTCGGGGGCGATTTGCCCGATGGAGGGAGTCGCTTTTGGCTAGCAAGGATCTGTTAGCCAGGGTACGTTGTGTATTGCTGGTGCCAAAAATGCATCTCAAAAGCAACTCCATCACTCTACTTTTCTGGCGTTTTGATTCGCTGAAAATCCTCGCTTTGTACGGTGCAGGAGTCGAGCACATAAGTTATCCAAAGCGGTGGTATGCTTAAAGACCAAACTAAAAAGGGGGGGCTATGGACAAGGTAAAGATCGCTGCTGAATTCGATCCGACGGCGGATTTTGTTCTATACGAGGGTAATTGCCTGGATTTGCTTCCTCGAATCCCTGATGGATTTGTCAAGCTCGTAGTCACTTCACCACCATACAATCTGGGCAAGCCTTACGAAACTCGCCTGGACATGGATGCGTATCTGAGCCAGCAGCGGAGGGTTATTGAAGAATGCGTGCGAGTTTTAGACGACCAAGGAAGTATTTGCTGGCAGGTGGGTAACTATGTCGATAACGGCGAAATTATCCCTCTTGACATCGTTCTGTATCCGATCTTTGCCTCGTTAGGGTTGCATTTGCGCAATCGTATTGTGTGGCACTTTGGACATGGCTTACACGCTTCGAAACGGTTTTCGGGCCGATACGAAGTCCTTCTGTGGTTCACCAAAGGCGATGAGTACACCTTCAAGCTGGACGCGGTGCGCGTGCCGCAGAAGTATCCCAACAAGAAATACTTCAAGGGACCGAAGAAGGGTGAACTTAGTGGCAACCCTTTGGGTAAAAATCCGGGGGACGTTTGGGAAATCCCCAACGTCAAAGCAAACCACGTGGAAAAAACCATCCATCCTTGCCAGTTTCCGGTCGAATTGATCGAACGTCTGGTGCTGGCGATGACCGACAAGGGTGACTGGGTGTTGGATCCGTTCATAGGTGTGGGAACAACAGCAATCGCTGCCCTGATGCATGGCCGAAAAGCCATTGGTGCCGAGATCATGCCTGAATACGTAGAGATTGCGAAAGAGCGCATCCGCCTGGCAGAGAGAGGGGAATTGCGCATCAGGCCGATGGAAAGGTCGGTTTATGACCCCGATATGCCAGACGCCAGTATCCCACCCCAAGTCGTACGTCTGGGGTCAGCACGAACGGAGCTCCCTTTATTCGAGCAGATTGCCCGGTACTCTGCGCAGGAGCAAGAAGAATGAGGATCGTGTACGAGTATTCGCACCTGGGTGGGGCGGAAATCTTGAAAGTGCATTATAAAGAACATGAAGACGAGATTAAGGAAATCATTGCCGGTGTGAAGGCAAGCAAAACTAAGATCAGCAAAGAGAAAACGATGCAAGGAAGAGAACTGTACTCTCCTAAGGATATGAATCAGCAGTTTCGTGAGGCATTCGCAGCCAGGGGTTATGCTGAGCTGCGCGACACATACACGATTACCATACCCAATAGCGATGTAGCCATCCCCGGTGCGTTTAAGCAGATTGATTTCGTAAAAGGGAAGGTGCTGGTGGAAGTGCAGTTCGGCAAGTATGCATTTATGTTTTACGATATGGCTAAGTTCCAGTGCTTTTTAACGAGAATAAGGCGGACGTGGGCGTCGAGATTGTCCCCTGCCACGCCCTGCATAAGCAAATGTCCACCGGCGTATCCTTCGGAGAACAACTGGTATACGATATTGAGCGCTTGAAGCGACATTTCCCTGCCGTCCCGGTTAAGGTGATTTTGATTGATGCAGACACTAATTGAGACGCCTCTCAATAAACCCTCAATGTTCATTTGGCCGCATGCGAGCACATAGTGGGGGTGCCTACCACACGCTGTCCGGTTGTCCTCGCAGCCTGCACAGCCTGCCAGGATGCTGTCCGAACAAAACGTCACAATTGTTTGGCCGTTGCTGCTTTTGTTTTAGTTTCGCTATCCGTGCATGCCATGACGGACCATCCCATTCGGGGCTTCTACGCGCTGGTAACGGCTTTGGGGAGGGCCATCAGCGCCATTGTCGCCGGACAAATAGTTGAACCAACATAAGGCTTGCGGAGAATGCTTATGGTCTCGACAATTGTTGGTACCACTCTTTGAGCCTGGACAATTCTCGGCAAATCGGTTGGTTGCGAGGTTGACAAGCCAGATACCCCTATTCGAGACCATGGATTTTCAACCCCTGCGGCCATAGTGCTCCTCGCGGGATCACAAGAGTAAGAACCCCGTAAAGAATCACGTGCTTTGGAAACGGTTACTGTCGGGAGGCCTGAATGATGATTCGAGACAAGCGGAGCGAAATCGTCATCTTTGGTGTGGCAATGCTGGTGCTCTTGTTGCCATTGGCCGGACTTGCTGAAACGATCCCCTCGCCCCTTCCTGATCCCGACGGCAAGCCTGCAGACATGTCCCAACCTGTCCAGGTCTTCATACTCTTGGGACAATCCAATATGATCGGATTCGGCAAGGTAAGTGGGGGCGAAGGCTCGCTTGAATACGCAGTGAAAGAAAAAGGGCTTTATCCTTATCTTATTGACGACGCCGGCAATTGGACCGTGCGTTACGACGTCCGCTATGTCCGCGTGATGGGCAGTGGCACAGGCCCCATAAAGGTCTTCAACAACGAGTGGTTGACCGTATCGGGGCGAACGATCGGCCCGGAAATCGGTATCGGACACTACTTGGGAGAAGCCCTTGCTGCCCCTGTGCTCTTGCTCAAAAGTTGCATTGGCAACCGCTCGCTGGGCTGGGACTTGCTTCCGCCAGGTTCCAAGCAATACGAGTACAAGGGGAAGATTTACGCTGGCTATAAAGAATCGCCTATGAGTTGGGATAAGGGAACAAAGCCCGAGCCAATCGGCTGGTATGCCGGCATGCAGTACGATGGTGACATCGCTCGGGCAAAAATGGTGCTCGAAGAGCTTGACAAGTATTACCCCGGCGCGAAGAGCTACGAAATTGCGGGATTCTTTTTCTGGCAGGGGGATAAGGACCGCTACAACGAGGCTCATGCCGTTCACTATGAAGAGAACCTCGTTCGCCTGATCGAACAGCTTCGCCGGGATTTCAATGCCCCGAACGCCAAATTCGTCTGTGCCACGCTTGGTCAGACCCAGAAGGGCGCCACCGGCAACGATGGATTGATCCTCGAGGCACAGCTCGCAGTGGACGGCAGAAGCGGGAAATATCCCCAATTTCAGGGCAACGTGGCTACCGTTTACACTTACCCGCTTTCTAAAGGCGGCGCCTCCAATAACCACTACGGCGGTAATGCCGAGACTTACATGAACGTCGGAGAGGCGATGGGCAAGGCGATGGTCGAACTCTTGAATGAAGCGAAAAAAGATCCTTTACCGTAAACACGCCGGCCCGCCCTACGTTCCTTCTGTAATCGCTCACAGAGAACAAAGGACCTTCCCGAAAGATACCCGTAATAGCAGGGCCAGTGCCTTAGCCACCTAGGGAGGGTCAGCGTCCCTGGCGACCCAGAGAGGTGACCTCAGGAAGGTCGCCGTCCGCGGTGACCAAATCATCGGACGGCGGGGACACCGTCGCTGCCTCCTCTTCGCCCACCCTACAAAGTCCTTACCGCGCAACCCCTTGAGTCGCAAGAAGATGCCGATATGCTCTGTAAACGGTTAGGTTCCCCCTACCTCGCCAAAAACCGGCGGAGCACAATATCGTTGTGGCTTGACCATGTCACCTCTCACAGATAAGACTGACTTTCCATCTGCTCGTCACACCCATTTTCATCCAGAGTCGCGGGCGTGTGTTGCAAAATCTCCACTGCTGATGGTCCCATCAAGCTTGTGGAGTCAGGGAAGTTGTAACAAAAGTACTGCATCACCAGAAAATGGTGACGTGAAATCCCGGGTATAACCGCCGGTGATTTCCCGACGCTCGGGATCTGGGTGCCATTTTCCCGAGCGGGGATCGTACCAGCGGATGCGCCACTGGCCGGGAGGTAGGTGCATCCGACAAGTGGCCGGCGTCTCGGCCACGTTGGCAGTCTCCGGCGTGGGAGAATCGGGGTTTTGCAGATAAGCGATGATCGTCTTCTTACCCTCCATGACTTTGACCAAATGACCGTTATTACCGGCCATCGCATCGTTAGGTTCTAAGCCGACCAGTGTTAGCCCACTTTCTTCAAAGAATCGCTTGATGTGAAGAAAATCCGCCGCACCGTCATCGAGACGGCCGTCCGCCATGGCGGTCCGATAGCCGTGGATCCCCCGGATTCCTTTTGGTCCGTCAAATGGTTCATAGGTATTTAATCCGCCGTAAGTCGCGTGGCCTCCGCTGAGCAGATTGGCCCACATGAGCCGCCGGAAGAAATACCGGTCGTGTTGAGGTGAGATGTAAATCCCGTACCGATCTTCATCCAACACAACGGGGCAGTTGGCCAGCCGCTGATATTGCAACACGATTGCCCCCGCCACCTGGTCCCGGTCTTCCAAGGTGACGATGTCCGACCATGCAGCATCCACGAACGAGTAGCCTTGGAATCGCTGCTGGTGATTCGTCAGGAGCGTTCCCCAGGGTTCACGCCGTTTCATATCATTGCCGATTTGATTAATGACCGCCGGGTCCGCGTTCCGGGCACCAGAACCTGACGAAATGTGAGCGTCGTTCGAAATACACCAGTACACGTTGGGAAAAGCCGAGAAGCGTGCCTGGGCATAACGAGCCACCAACTGGGCAGCGCGGTCGCCCTTGCCGTAACGTGCTAATTCCGGCCAGTCTTCGCCGTAGATAATCACCTGGAATTGAATGTGGGGGTACTTTTCCAAAGCGTACCGGAGTCGCCGCTCGATCTCATCCCAATAGGCCAGGTTTAACCCCTGACGATCCGGGGCAAAAAGTGCGCCAATATCGTGCCGTCCACTGCTGAACCAAGTCCGAATCTTGGTAAAGCCGACCTGGGCCGCCTCGTCAATATATTGCTGCCACAAGGGCTCCGTGGCGGCGACATAGCGGTAGGCTGTGTCGCCCAAATGCAGGAACCACTGGCCGTTATCATAGGCAAACTGTCGCGAGTCAGCAGGATGCT
>JAKPII010000338.1 GCA_029549885.1 Planctomycetota bacterium | reverse complement strand
GGCATCGCGGCCGGCAATCTTTCGCTGGTTATGGAAAAACTTCCGAACGGTCTCAAAGGCCCGGTGGCTTATGATGTTCGTCAGGATCGGTTGTTCGTCAGAGAAGACCTGCCCTTGTTTTGCATTCGGGCGAGACATGCTGTCAGCAAGGAAGAGCTCGTGTTGTCGGCCGACGCTGGCTGGAATAAGGTTACCTGTCAACTAGGGGACGGGCATTCTTCGTTGAAGGTCCGCTGGCAGGACTTCAGTGATGCGCGCCTCAAAGGGATCGCCGTCGAGGTCGAGGCGATTGCTGAAGAATCGCGCCAGGCTATCCGCTGGCGGCTAAAAGTCGAAAACGAGAGCACCGAGTGGAGCATTTGGTCCGTGGTGTTCCCCCAGGTTGCCATTGCCGAGCCAGGGCGAGATGCCTGGGTGGTTTATCCTAAAGGCGTGGGCATCGCTGAACAGGGGGCGTGGGAGCGGGCACTCCAGTTTCGCGGTCGCTATCCCAGTGGCTGGGTGACCATGCAGTTCGTGGGGGCTTATGCGGCTGATAACAGCACAGGCCTTTACCTGGCGGTCCACGATCCCTGGGGAAGCACAAAGGAAATTCAACTCCAGAGCCGGCCGGAGGACCATATTGTTACCTGGGCAGTGGAGCACCCCGCGGAGAACATGGGCCAAGCGGGCAACCACTTCGAGTTACCCGGCGAGGCGGTATTTCAGGCTTTTGCCGGTGATTGGTTTGACATGGCCTTGATTTACCGCGACTGGGTGCGGCGCGAAGCACGCTGGTACCCCAAACTGGGTGCCGATGGTCGGGAAGACACAGCCCTTTGGATGCGAGAACTTTGCCTATGGGCGCTTGGTGGAGGGGCCCCGGCGGACTGCGTGGAACGCGTGAAGCGATTCGCCGAGTATTTTGGCGTGCCGTGCGGTTTTCACTGGTACAATTGGCATCAAATCCCATTTGATAATGACTATCCCCATTACTTTCCCACGAAGGAGGGCTTTGCCGAGGCCGTGGCGGAACTTCAAAAGAGCGGGGTGCACGTGATGCCTTACATCAATGGTCGCCTCTGGGATACACGTGACCGGGGGCTCGAAGATTTTGAGTTCTCTTCGCGTGCAAAACCGGCAGTTTCCAAAAATGAAGTTGGTGAGCCTTATCGGGAACAATACAGCAGCAAAGAGAGCGATGGCAGTCCGGTGTCCTTGGGTGTGATGTGTCCTTCCACGTCCCTTTGGCAAGAGACCGTCCAGGGAATTGTCGCCCGACTGTTCTCCGAGTGTGGCGTCCACGGTGTGTATATTGACCAAATTGCCGCGGCCTCGCCAACACTCTGCTTCGATGCAAGCCACGGTCATCCCCTGGGGGGCGGTCATTGGTGGACGACTTCCTACTGGCAATTGCTCGAGGGCATTCGCAAGACGATGCCGTCCGAACGGATGATTACCACCGAGTGTAATGCCGAGCCGTACATCCGTTGGTTTGACGGCTACCTCAGTTGGCACTGGCAATATCCGAACCAGGTTCCACTGTTTCCTGCCGTGTATGGAGGCACCATCCAAATGTTTGGGCGATACTACGGTGGAACGGGGAGTGGCCTGCGGCCGACGGAACCCGCCGGACGAAATCGCGACATTGCCCTCCGCATGCGGGCGTCGCAACAGCTTGTCTTTGGGGAACAGCTCGGTTGGATTAACCCCGCGGTGGTGGACGAGCCGCAGAATGCCTCGTTCCTTAAGAAGCTCGTTTTGCTCCGCTCGCAAGCGGTGCGGTTCTTTTATGCCGGGGAGATGGTTCGGCCACCTCGCGTTGCCGGGAACATTCCTCAGCTTCGCGCTGATTGGCAATGGCAAGGCTCTATGTGGGTGACCACGGACGCAGTGTTCACAGGTGCATGGGCAATTCCTCGGGAAAGAAAGGCGATCGCCTTCATGGTGAATGCCGCGGAGGAGGAATTGACGGTCCGCGTGGAAGCCGATACGCGCCAGTGGGGATTGAATGCTTCTAAAATTCGCACGACCTGTGTGCTTCCCGAAGGTCGGCAGCAAACGGAAGTGGGGCCCAGCACATGGGCTGTGGAAATGACCCTGCCCCCTTGCTCTGCCCAGGCATGGGAGTTTGAAGCCATCGAGTAGAATTATCTGATTCAACCGGTTTGGACGCAAATGGATTGGTGGCGGCGTTGGGTTTTTTCACTCAAGCTGCTAGGCTCGATGTACTTCCGGGAGCCGTCTAGTTAGCCTATTATGAGTCTCAGGCTTTTGGTGCCTCATTCTGAATTGCGGATGTGGGAGGTAGCTATGCGAGCGGCTCTGTTACTTCTAGGTATTTTGGCGGTTGGTGTAGTCGAGTTGTCGGCAGTGGCGGCCGATCGTCCAAATGTCCTTATCATCATGGCAGATGACTGCACCTACAATGACTTGCCCGTTTACGGGGGCGAAAACGCTTATACACCCAACATTGATCGCCTGGCGAAGGAAGGGCTCGTATTTGACCGAGCGTATCTGGCGATGGCCATCTGTCAACCGTGTCGGTCGGAGCTTTACACGGGCCTGTTTCCCATACGGAACGGTTGTGCCTGGAATCATGCGGCCTCCCGCCCTGGTATCCAGAGTTTACCCCATTACCTTGGTCGTTTGGGTTATCGGGTGGGACTTGCCGGTAAGGTACACGTAACACCTAAGGAGGTATTTCCTTTTGAGAATGTTCCCGGTTTTTGTCCCAATTGTACGGCGGATCCCACACCGCCCCACGATTTGGCCGGTATCCGCGAATTTATGACCCGAAAAAAGGATCAGCCATTTTGCCTGGTGGTCGCCTTGGTTGAGCCGCACGTGCCCTGGGTGATGGGGGATCGGTCGCGGTATCCCGTCAAGAAGCTACGGCTTCCACCCCATATTGCCGACACCCCGAAGACGCGGGAAGACTTCGCCTCCTACTTGGCCGAAATTACCTACATGGATGGGCAGGTGGGTGAAATCCTGGGAGTCCTTGATGAGGCCGGGCTCCGCGAGCACACACTGGTTTTGTTCACATCGGAGCAAGGGGCGCAGTTCCCTGGCTGCAAGTGGACCAACTGGGACCTAGGTGTCCACACGGCCTTGATTGCACGCTGGCCGGGGCGTGTTCCGGCGGGGAAACGGACCCCAGCCATCGTCCAATATGCCGACGTGGTCCCGACATTGATTGAACTGGCAGGGGGCCAGCCCAAAGAGATGGGTGACTTTGACGGCACAAGCTTTGTGGAGGTCCTCCTTGGCCGTAAAGATAGCCACCGAACATATGCCTATTTCGTGCACAATAACTTCCCGGAAGGCCCTCCCTATCCAATCCGTTCTGTGAGTGACGGCCGCTGGCATTATATTCGAAACTTGACACCACAGGAGATGTACATCGAGAAACACCTCATGGGCATGCTGGGCGGGAGTGTCCCCCACAACGCTTATTGGCCGACTTGGATCGCCCACTCTTGGAATCGGCCGGACGTCTATCGGTTGGTCAAGCGGTACTGTGTCCGTCCCGCCGAGGAGCTTTACGACACCTCGGCAGACTCATACGAAATGACCAATCTCGCCGATCGCCCGGAAGTAGCTGAGATTAAAAAGCGGTTGTCTGAGGAGCTCGACCGATGGCTGGCCGAGCAAAAAGACCCCGGTATCTCGGTGGACACGCCCGAGGCCTACCAGGCCATGAAAGACGGTAAACCCCAGTTCTGATCACGTTTTGATGTAGAGCCTATCCCATAATCTCCCCTCACGCGTTTGGTGGGAGAGGAGTCGGGGGTGAGCATGGGTCGAATCGCTACCGGTTTTCTCAATCGATTCTGACGTTCGCTTGGCCTCACCCCAACCATTTCCCGGAGGGAGAGGGGGGCTTTTGGGGATAGGCTCTTACATAGAAAAGCGGGGTCTAGCTCACATTTACAGTTTCCAGCAGCTAACGTGAGTGGTCGGCGGGTGATGTGACGGCAGCGTTACCACAGTTTGTGCACAAAGTGGACCCAAGAAAACAGCAATACATATATCGTGAGGCTGGCGGCGTAACCTGCTGGTGTGTAATGCCTCGATTGTTACGTCGAACCGCCGGCGTAGGCAGCCGGGGCAGCCCGCGGACCTATTCAGAATCTGTTTGATTGCGGCGAAAATCGCGGCAGACTTAGCACCAAAGCCAAGTTAAAATAGGTGATATGAGTACCGCCAGCACTATTGCGCGATATTACGATTCTTTGATGGAAGAGGCCCCGCCCCTTTTGGAGTGGGACGACTGGCCGATTCGCGACGACTGGTCGGTCTTGATCGTCTTCTTGCTCGCCTTGGCCGGGGTATCTCTTGCCGTGTTCTGGGTCACTGAACGGTTTCTGTGGACGGCCATTGTCGATATACTTCTGATCGCCTCGTTTGCGAGAGCCCTTCTTAAGGCGACTTATCGCATGGGGCCCTATGGCGTGGAGAGGATTGTTTTTGGGCGTTTGCAACGGGTTCCGTGGCGGGCCATCCGGGCCATTCAAATCGAAGACCACGGCGTTTTCCTGTTCGATACGCACAATCCCTGTCCAGCCGATGCCCTGCGGGCGGTGTTCGTTCCTTTTGGGCCACATCGGGATGCCGTGTTGGCCCGTCTGGAGTACTATCTAGCGCAAGGGACCAGGGGAACGGAATCGCTCAGTCAAGCAGCGATCTTGTAACGCTTCGCTTCCGCTCGCTTGACTCCGACGTGACCCAATGGCTCTTTCGCCCGACGAGTCCTTGAAGCAATTCCTGAAATCACCCGACCGGAATCACGGCCTACTGACGGCCGAACAACCCATCTCGGGGTCATCTTTGTGGTGACGCGAGGCCGTGGGATCATCCGGTTCCTTAACGGGGTAGCATGGAAATTTGTTCGCGGCGTCTTCCTTTTACGTATCGTCCTTTCAACCGCCCATTTCTCAATTCCCGGTGTCGCCCGGGGGCTACCCGACCGAGGGATATCTTTAACGCTATAATAACAGCCAAGTTGACACGCACATTTTTGCACAATTGGCATGGCAGGAAACTCGGCGGAGCGACTCACGAGAGGAGATGCGAGATGGGTCGTAAAC
>JAKPII010000327.1 GCA_029549885.1 Planctomycetota bacterium | reverse complement strand
TCCGCCGTAAGTCGCGTGGCCTCCGCTGAGCAGATTGGCCCACATGAGCCGCCGGAAGAAATACCGGTCGTGTTGAGGTGAGATGTAAATCCCGTACCGGTCTTCATCCAAGACAACGGGGCAGTTAGCTAGCCGCCGATATTGCAACACGATTGCCCCGGCCACCTGGTCCCGGTCTTCCAAGGTGACAATGTCCGACCATGCAGCATTCACGAAGGAATAACCTTGGAATCGCTGCTGGTGATTTGTCAGTAGTGTTCCCCAGGGTTCACGCCGTTTCATATCATTGCCGATTTGATTAATGACCGCCGGGTCCGCGTTCCGGGGACCAGGACCTGACGAAATGTGAGCGTCGTTCGAGATACACCAATACACGTTGGGAAAAGCCGAGAAGCGTGCCTGGGCGTAACGGGCGACCAACTGGGCAGCGCGGTCGCCCTTGCCATAACGTGCTAATTCTGGCCAGTCCTCGCCGTAAATAATCACCTGAAACTGAATGTGGGGATACTTTTCCAAGGCGTAACGGAGTCGCCGCTCGATCTCGTCCCAATAGGCCAGGTCTAACCCCTGCCGATCCGGGGCAAAGAGTGCCCCAATATCGTGCCGCCCACTACTGAACCAAGTCCGAATCTTAGTAAAGCCGACCTGGGCGGCCTCGTCGATATATTGCTGCCACAAAGGCTCCGTAGCGGCGACGTAGCGGTAGGCTGTGTCGCCCAAATGCAGGAACCACTGGCCGTTATCATAGGCAAACTGTCGCGAGTCAGCAGGATGCTTGCGGAGCTTGCCAGGGAGATTGGACGGTTGAACTTCAAAACTCCCCGATCGACCGTCCAATTCCGGCTGATTTGAGACGCTCCGCCACTTCCATCGCCCAAGTTGGGAACAGTACGCGCGGGCGGCCCAGCGATTCTCTCCTTTGAAGAAACCTTCCGCCTTGACCTCTGAGCCGTCGGGCAAGGTGAAAATAATGTGGAACTCTACATCGAAGAAGGGGTTGCCACGCACACGGTCCAGTGTCAGCTCTCCTTCCCAAACACCTCGGTGGGGAGCGGTAGGCGTCCCCGAGACGAAAGCCGGTGCCGCATTTGCCCATGTTGTCAGGAAAAGCCCCAGGATTGCCGACATCCCCCACGTCGGGGCCGATAATTGGAAGTGGTGTCTCATCATGCTGTGCGAACCTCCTTTTGGTGTTTTCAGGTTCCCATTGTCCCAAGTTTACACGGGACAACTGTGGTTGACTAACGGTCGGGAACTGAATGACCCTTAAAGCCTGAACCGGCAGAGCGAAAACCCCGTTCCCTCAAAAAATTCGCATAGAAGTAGAATTACGATGGTTCACCGCGGCAGATTCAAGGAGACTTGCCCTCCTGTCATAAAACAATCGGCCACGATGGCTGTGCACGCACTGTCGCTGGCATACCAAACCAAGCGCTTCGCTCAGGCGGGGAAACAGTCCACTGACCGTGCCCCTTATTCGTCCCTCGCCGCTACCGCTGTCGAACGGCGGACTCCGGAACAAGCGGATCGACGATCATCGCCGTTTGCGTGCCGGAAAAGTCGTTACCAACAACGGCAATGTCGCGAGTTGATTCACCTTCGACGCTTAAAAACGGAGTACTAACTTGCTCGGCGCGACAACCATGCAAGAGGACCCCCTGGCAATTGACCATCCGGACTGTTGGCATTGCGCTGACCGCAGCAGCACGGAGCTTTGTCAAATACGCATCATGCACATCCTCGAGGACCAATGCCGGTCGCTCTTCACCCCGGGCAGTGTCAAAGCTCAGCTCCACGCCATCAAGTGTCAGATGGCGGACATGGCGAATAAACAGCCCATACGCTGGCAAAGGACCGAAAATCCGAGGCGACGGATAAGCGGCCTCGCGTTCAGGAACAGTGGCCCGGCCGTTTTCAACCGTTCCACCACCTGCGGACTGGATACGGATGTCGCGCAGGGTTAGGTGCTCAATACAAGCCCCAGGAATACCCGATATGGCACAGCCGAGCACACCGGCGCCACGGGCTTGGATTCCGCTGATCACAATATTCCGCATCATGCCTTGCCCCGGCGGTTCTTCATCGGGCAAAGGTCGGGCACGATTGCCGAGACGGATAAAGATGGGCGACGCAACGTTGTCCATCACCACATTCGAGATCGACACCCTATCTAGCACTCCCCCGTCGACCATTAGCAAGGAGATACCGGCTCCGCCCGTGTCATAGATTGTGCAATTCGACATGACGATATCCTCGAAACCCCCATTCGACTCTGTGCCCAGCTTGAAGGCAGCAGCTTGGCTTGACAGGTGGCAATTAACGACGGTCACATTTTTGCACGGGCGGTGGGCCGTGGCCTTCAAGACGATCGCGTCGTCGCCTGTTTCAACCCGGCAATTCGCCACACGCACCCGATGGCAACTGTCGATGTCCAGTCCGTCGCGATTCTCACGCTTGCTGGAAAGGATGGTGACACCATCGATCAAAACATCATCGCATCCCAAGAAATGGGCACACCAACGGGCCGATTCAAGCAGCGTAACCTCACGCACGCGAACTCCCGTGCACTCGGCAAAACGAAGGATGTAAGGGCGGTCTCGGTCGCCCGGGTTCGCCCGCGCATCAAAGGCTTCATTGGTCCCCTGGCCGTCAATTGTTCCCGGTCCCGCAATCCCAATGTTCGTTTGTTTCTCCGCGTAAATGAGTTGCCGAGTAAACCGATCCCGGTATACATATTTCAACTGCGGCGTAAAGTCGGGATAGTCATCTTTATCGAGACTGGCGCGCAACACGGTGCCGCTGTCGATCCACAAAGTGACACCACTTTTCAATACCACCGTTCCCGATAAATAAACCCGTTTTCCCGTTAGCAGGACGCGTCCACCACCCTCGGCCGCGCAATGGTCGATAGCCGCTTGAATTGCTTTTGTGTCCAGCGTGATACCATCACCCACGGCACCAAAGTCACGGACATCAAAGACGTTAGGAAGACACTCGCGTGCACCAAGGTTTGCCGTATTCACGACAACGAGAAGGAACGCGACCCACGTGTGACGAATCATGGTACACCACCCGTGACGATTGGCGGAAGCTAAGAAAGGTCTCACGGTTTTTTCGGTCCAGGTTTTAGGTCCGAGATGGGGAAGGTCCGTGCTGCATCGTCCAGGATCAGCACCCAATCGTTGCCCTCGCCTGGCTCTCCTGGTGGGTCGAACGACCGGCGACCGCGGGCCGGAAATTGCCCTATCTCGCTCGTGTTGCCTGTGCGGGGATCAAACCACGCAGCTTTGACATTCGCAAAGCCGAGCTTGTCCAGGGCAATTTCCAGGGTTCGACCGGTCGGTGTGTACACGAGGGCGTAGCCATCCCCGCGTAACGCCAAACACATTTCCCAAGGCTTCGTCTGTTCAAAGGCGAGCAAGGAAAGGTCAGGCCGTTGTGTGAGAAATGGTCGGGACTCGATCAACCGCCGCAAGTATCCCATTTGGAATGCGCTTGGGGCATCGAGGGCTTCGTACCAATACTCCTTGGGTCCGGCGACCCCAGGATATTTGGGCGAGTGCATTTGCCAAATACTGTGATGGCCGTACGTGTGCCCGGCCGCGCCCGCGAAAACCGCCCAATAAGCGGCCCGCCGCGCGTCATCGTCGGTGGCCACCGTGGGTGGGCGACCATGTCGAAAACCCGGGTAACTTGTTTCCAAATCAATCACCGGCAACGTGGGTCTCATGGTGTAGGCGTACTCGACCATCATCCAATTTAGCGCCCAGCGGCCATGCCCGGATTGCAACCCATGGATGTCAAGCCACGGTTCTTTGTTCAAAAACCAGGCCGTGCTACCTGGACCACTGGTGTGATAAGTCATCAACACTTTCGAGTAGTCTTCCTCACCCGTCACACCGATGGCGATACCCCGTGCCATGGCCCGCCAGATCGCCTTGGCTTCGTCCGTGGGCGAGGCCTTATCACCTCCCAAGACCCAAATGATGTTGTTGTGATCGCGGAATCGATTGCCAATGAAGCGGCCATAAATTTCTGCGTTCTCCGTCGTGAAAAACCCATCGACGATGCCATCCTGCCAATTGGAAATGACCCATTTACCCCACGTTGGCAGCAGAGCGACATACAGGTTGTTCTCCTCTGCCAGCCGCAGAACGCGCTCTACGTCATCCCAATAATCGTTGTTCGGCCCTGGTTCGACAATCGGTCGATCCGGTCGTCTCGGTTCAATAGGAAAATGCCCAAAAGCGTTGGGCTTATCGCTCCGCAACTCTACGAGCACGACGGTTTGAATCACCGTAAAACCCTTTTCTCGGCGGTCGGCGAAGTAGCGCCGCATTTCGGCCTCATCCAAGTCGTGGATCAGTTGCCAAGCCGTATCCGCCACCCAAAAGAAAGGTTTGCCGCTGGCAGTCACCAGCAACCGTTGGTTATCGCCACTCGCGACGGTTCTAACCCAGTCGCCTTGGGCAACGCGAAGCACAAAACGCCAATAGCGTCAGCTAATAACCACCCAAGCGCGCACTCCATGTTTATGCACTTCTCCCGGAAAAGTCTCGCCGAATCCCGTGAACCACACCACCAGGTGCAACCATCATTTTTCGACGACTAACTCAGCGTTGATGCTCACGGATCACTTCTAAAGGGAGCGCCCCCCGGCCACTAACACGGCTGCCGAAGATTTTCAGACCACGAAT
>JAKPII010000295.1 GCA_029549885.1 Planctomycetota bacterium | reverse complement strand
CTCCACCCGCGGGTCCGTCGTCAAATCCACACTCAACCCCTCCCCAGGATTCGACACAAACCGAATCTTCCGACTCCCCTCCGGACCCAAAAACTGCAACCGATTGTTCGCCTCCACACTCCCATAATACGCATACTCCTGAAATGGACTCACCACCCCATACCCATTGTCCCCACTCGCTAAACTCGCCGTCACCACCGCACTCGCCCCAGAACTGTTGATCGCCGCCACCACATCGTTCGCCGTCGCAATCACATCACCCCCCGTCACGCCCCCACTCAACTCCACACTCGCCGCCGCGACCGTCCCACTCCCATCCGACTCCCCATAATTCTCCGCCGTAAACAACGCCCCCACCACCGCATCATTGTTGATCAAATCCACAATGTCCTGCGCCGTATCCGTCGCCAACGCCGTAATACTCAATGTCTTCGTGTTGTGATCATACGTCACACTCTGCGATGCCCCAATCGTCAAATTCACCGTCACCCCATTAAACTCCGCACCCTTCACATTTGCCGTGATCTCTATCGCATTGTTCGTCCCCGTACCATCCAATACCCCACTCGCCGCCTCCCACTGCCGTGTACCTAATTGAACCTCGATTAGACCAGGCGTATTGCCACTGGCGGGTGTATAGACGACACTAGTGGTCGCAGAAGAGCTCTTGGTGTACTTGATCCGCAGGTCACCAGCCGCCTGCCCTGCCTCGTTCGCTGTAATGATCACGTCATTATTGGAGCCGAAGCTCGAAGCTGTGAGACTACCCGCCGTTGCTTCTTGATGAACAACAGCGCGAACACCGAGGGCGTCTGAGACAAGGTTAATGGCCTGGGCCATATCCTCGATGGAGCTACCCGCTGCAAAGCTGAAGGCCTCGGCCCCGTCCTTCCCGGCGATCTCGAGGACCACATCGGTGGCCAAAGCACCGTAGTTGTATGTCAGTTTGGCTTTCGAAGCTTGCGAGACAATATCCACATTCACGGAAATGCTGCTCAGAGCACCAAAGTTGGCCTGATCGATGCGCAAACTGGTAATCTTGGATGTATCCACACCCGTGGTGATGAAATCAAAACTGCCATCTAGGAGCCGTTGCCCTTGGAATTGGGTGACCTTGGCGATTCGGTCAATGGCTTCCAGAGAGGAATCAATCTGCAACTGATTCGCGGCGATCTGCTCGGCACTCATGGCGCCTTTGTTGGCCGCCTCAGAGACCAGACCCCGGATATCGTTGAGAAGCTGGCTAATCTGACCCAAAGCGCTGTCCGCCGTGGCGATCATCTGATTTGCGCGTTCGCTGTTGGAGATCGCCTTTTGGACCGCGGTGATGTCCGCCCGCAAGGCCTCACTGGCAATCAAGCCTGCCGGGTCATCTTTACCGACATTGATCCGCAGGCCGGTGCTCAATCGGGTCAAGGCTTCCTGCAATTGAGCCTGTGAACGAGCCAACGTCTTCTGAGCGTTCAACGAGGTGATGTTCGTGTTAATCCGGGTCATGTCTGTTACCCTTCATTCTGAATAGCTAGGACCAAGCCAAACTCTTTTCGGGACCAATCTAACCACGGGATCCGATTCGCTGTCCTTATAGTTGCGCGGGTTAGACAATCGAACCGTTACCCGACTTTGACCGAACCTCGGCCTCGATCCAGCTCGCACTGATCACCTTCCGTGGGCCACTGCCGACGCTTGCGGCAAAACGCTCTGGCTGGATCAATCCGTCCTTTGAGGGATATCGTTTGGGTAAGTTGGGAACTTTACAAAACCTGCGTTAACCTGCTAAACCCTCGTCAATCCCTCTTTTTTTTCGCTTCGGCATAAAACTGTAGGTCACAAAAACGAAAGCGGCCACGAACCGTGAGGGATTTTCCCGTTCGTGGCCGTTCGTTTAGTACAAGCGTCACAATCTGAACACTGGCTACGTAGTTTCTTTCTGACCTGAGACTTCAGGTTGAACCGAAGGATTAGCCTGCTGGCTTTCCTTCATCTTCTTTTCGCGCTGAATCGCTTCATACACCTCGCGACGATGTACCGTGATTTCCGGCGGAGCTTGAATCCCTAACCGCACTTTATCCCCGCGAATATCCACCACCGTCACGACGATGTTGTCCCCGATGATGATACTCTCGTCTCGCTGGCGAGAAAGGACAAGCATCGTACACTCCCTTCATTTTGCCTATGATCCTGCTCCCCGGAACCACATGCCATCATCGGGGAGGGCTTCGTCCTTCGTTGGCCACGCCGATTCTCTATCCATCAACAAGAATGACAGTATCCACCTCTGAGTAATCGCTTCGGCACAAATGGTACACAGACTAAATCCTCTCCACAAAGCGACGATTATATCGAATATTCCGTTAGAGCCGTGGGAGATCGATGCACCTTGTCTCCGCCACCCGTGAAGGATAACATCACAAGGTATTCATGTCCGACAGACGTTCTCCGGCAGTAGTCGAAATCCCCTAGGTCGTTTTTGCGGCATTATTTGCCTAAGAGAGTTTCTTGGGTAGTATGAAACCACCCCCATCTCGCCCAGCACAGAGACTCGCCGTCAGCATTGTTGGCGATGATCGTCGTCCCGAATGGAGTCTCTTCTTGTCCACCTTCGATCCCGCCGATGTATTGTTTCACGTGCCGACGCTTAGCGACGCTGAACGGCTGGTCATCGCTGGTCTTTTCCCCGATGTTCTCCTCTTGTTGGAAGATCATCCCCGCCAGTTCTCCGAACAAGACTGGCTTTCCTTCATGGCCCATTCGCCTTTGACCCGCGCGGTGGCTATCTATACCGACTGGTGCGAAAGCGAACCTCGGACGGGTTCACCGCTACCGGGGGTCATTCGCATCTCTTGGCTTCGGTGGTGGAACTTCGGTCGAGCGCTGCTGCATGCGTTACGGCAAGGTAGTGGCTCCCCGTGGAACCTACCGCCCACGGCCTCAGAAGAGGAACGACTGCTGGTCAGTTTGAAATACACACCTTTGGTAAAAACTGACTCCGCGTTAAAGCACATCGCTATTGCCGCTCCCACACAAGATAGCTTCACCTGGCTGCGGCAAGCCGTTTTGCCGTTTACGTCTTGCGTATCCTGGGTGCACCGCGCAATCGGAAGGAATCAGCCCGGCACCCCGCCGGATCTGTTGATTATCGACATCGGGACTGACGGATGCACGATCGAAGACTCGCTCAACGTCTTGCGGGCAAATCTTTGGCCAGATCTTTCACCCGCGGTGCCGTGCGTTTTGCTGATCAATTTTCCCCGCTGGCAGCAAGTTTGGCCACTTCTTGCCCGAGGCACGACAAGGGTTCTCAGCAAGCCCGTTTTTTTGCCGGAACTTGAATGGGTCCTGGCAGAACTCGCTCAGACGCGAGACGTCACATGTCGGTCTCCACGCTGACGGGACAACTTCGTCTCAAATAGCCAATCTGCTAACTATGGCTGGGAGTCAATCGCCCTCGCCCCGACACCGCGGCGTCTTGATCCCACGACGCATGCCATGCTCTGACAGCAGAGGCGGTTGCCGGCTACCTGGACATACTTGCTCAGCGTCATAGTGACAGCAGAAATTCACACAAATCGTGTAATTCGGTATCCGAAAGCCCCGCCACATCGCCCACCGTCTGACCATGTTGTCCTTCCCGGAACAACTCCTCCAGTGTCAGATAACGACCGTCATGGAGGTAAGGGGCCGTCCGCCAAATCTCGATCAACGTGGGTGTGTCGAACTCATCGCGGCGATCCAATTTCCCCCGGCTTTTCACATTGTGCATTTTCAAGTCGGTGTAAAGCGGTTCGGGATGGCAATGCCGACAGCCTAGGCGGTCACTGAAGAATAATTCACGTCCCCGTTTCGCCGATTCACTGAGTTCACCGTTAACAAGATACGGACTGGGTACGGGTTTGAGAGCCTTGAGATAAGCGTCGATGGCCTGGGCATCCTCCTCGGGACGAACGGCAAACTGAATGTGACGGATTCCCGAGCGCACGGCATCTTCCGCCGTTGCCCGCACACCTTCCCACATTGACGGGGGCGTAACATGGGCAAATAGCAGGCTCTTGTTATTCTTTGGTGTTCCGATCCCATCGTTGAGCAAGTCCCAATTTAAGCCGTCAATTCGACCGTCGGGATGGCATGTCGCGCAGCTTTGCCAGTGCTGAAAGCACAGGCTGGCATCGTGAAAGTGCATTTCGCCCAACCGCTCTTGGGTCAGTTTTGGCGTAGGTCCAAGCGCGATGTAGCTTAAACGACGATATTTTGAAGCAGACAAATCGATGACCGTCACACAGTCCCCGAAATAGGTCGCAACAAACACCTTATTACCCACTGCGGCCAGGCCTCTTGCCCCCTTGATAATCTTTTCATTCTGACTGGCCAGATAATCATACGGTCCTGTTCCATAAAGTGGCATACGTTCTTTAAGACCCACAAGGAAGGATAAGTCATTTGGAACATCCACCGCACTGAGGGAGGTTTGAGAGCCGTCGTAAATCCGCCCCAAACCCTTGGCTTCTTCCTGTGTCGCCGGCAGTGAGGCAAGTTTTTCCAATACCCCTGGCACATTAACAACCGTTACCTCATCTGTGGACGCATGCGACACAAGGACCGTAGAGCCATCCCGTGAACACACCACCGACCAGGGCAGTGCTGCTCCCAAATCCACATCATCCAAAAGGACGGTGTTCACTCGTTTCAGTGCGGCTGCATCAATGATCGTCAGCGCGTTAGTGTTCATCCATCCCCGTTCGAGTTGCGTCGTCGGCATTTGATACCGAGCAAGCACATGAACGACGAAGACCCACCTGCCATCGGGTGAAACCGTCAAACCGTGCACATCGGTTGAACCATTGAGGAGTCGAATGTGGGTCGTTTCAAATGATTGCGTATTGATGCACGTGACAGAAGCTGCCACATCATAGCTATCGCAGCGGTCATATGGCAGGAGATTCGCCACGAAGAGTTTCGTACCATCGGGAGTAATCGCACTGCAAACCGGTTCTCGAATCACCTTGGGGCAAGCGATCGTTTGCCCTTTCAGCAGGTCGATGACCGTGACGTCGTTCTTAAATCGGTTGCAGACAAACAGGAAGCGACCATCCGGTGACAACGAGAGCCCACAAGGAGAGTGACCAACGCGAAACTCTTTCAAACGCTTGCCGGAATTGTCCAAAACCACAACGATTCCGTCAGCCACTCCCGCGGAAACAAACAGGGTTTGACCATCGGGACTGATCACAAAATCACTTGGCTGCGCCGGTGTCGCAATCCAACCCACGATCTGTTGCGTATTCGGGTCGATGATCGCAATCTTGGCGGCGTCTTTGCACAACACGAGGACCCGTGATCCGTCGGCCGTCGCCCGCACTTGCCAGGGGCCAAGATATTGTTCCTCCGCCTGGCCCATGCTCCCTGCGAAAGGGAAAAGGATAACCCATACAAACAACAGTCCTACACGACGCACAACCTCACTTGATAATCTTCGTATAACAGGGTACGAGAGATCATTCTTTGCGAGCATACGTCTTCCCTTATTCGCCAAAATCCAGACAATCTTCACTGTTTACGTTGAAGGGCGCCCTGCTATTAATTCCACTCCTCATTTGTGCGGCTTCCCCGTGGGCTTCTGCCCTATGCATTACCTTTGGAAACACCCCAAGAAGTTTGCAGCTCCCCCGGTCACGCAACGTACCACAGAGTATAGTCGCCGGGAGTACCCTTGTCGATGACCAAGTTTGCTCCCAGCTATGACGCGGCCGCCCCCTCTGGCCTAATTTGTGGACTTCGCCAGGCCAAATTGTTCTTCCAACCATTGGTAGGCTGCTTGGCGGATCTCCGCCGGAAAGCTGTGTTCGCAATCAGGGTGCACGGCTTTTATTCGATCGCGGACATTATGGAGTGCATAGACTGGTTCTATCGCGATAAGAATCTTCTTCACCCCATCGCAATCGAAGTTGGCATCGCGCAAAGGAGCATTGACAAATACGGGCCGCGGGGCCAAGGCAGCCAACACCTCGTAGAAGTCAAAAGGAACCTTTTCCGGATCATTTCCATAGACGGTGCTAATCCGCGGCATATAACGGTCCTGTGCCCACGGTGCGATCTTCCCTTTGTAGTAATCCTGAAAGCCTGTGAAACCGCAACTGCAAATCACAGCCCGAATCCGTTGCTCAAATGCGGCGGTGAATAAGGCATTGTGTCCGCCCAGAGAATGCCCAATCACGGCGATTCGATCACGATCTACTTCGGGAAGAGATTCCAAAAGGTCAACCGCCCGGATGTTGTCCCAAATCGCCTTCATGGTTCCGCTGGCGTATTCCGGGTGAGCCCTGAAATCATAAGCATGTTCGCCAAAAGAGGGATAGTCAGGCACGATGCACACAAAACCTCTTAGGGCGAGTTCATGGGCATAAGGCCAAGCAGCATCGGGATGCGTACCTGCCGGTTCGTCCTTGGCCAATGGCGTCGTCTGGTGCAAACACAAAACAGCGGGCTTGCGTTGCGAGGGCCTCGTTGGAATGAGCAAATAAGCAGGAACCCGGTCCGACTCGTCCGCTGCATACGTCAGTTTCAGGCGACGATAGGATTCCGTCATCTCTTCGGAGACGATTTCGATATCGAGCGGCACGCGATGCTCCGGACCGGGGAGTGGGCCCATCGCGGCCATCATCCCTTTGAGGATGTGGGCGCGGCGAATGCCCCACTCCTTCAAGGACGAAACCGTTTTCGTCTCGTTATTCTCATCTACATAGAGAAGCACATTGCGATGATCCTCCTTGGTCCAGGGGCCTTCCTCTGAGGACGGAGGCAGGACGTCACTCGTTTGCTCAGGGTCACTTTTTAACAGATTCTCTAGCAGATACAGGCCACTGCGATCAGAAGCCACCAGATCGATATCACCGTCGCCGTCAATGTCTGCCGCTTTAGGGTCGAGACCAAACCCCACTGGTCCTCCCTCATCGACAACGCCCCTGATAAATGTTCTTCGTCCCGGATCGAAGCGATACCAGTAAATGGCCAGCGGGTTCCACTCACCGGGATCACGCCCTTCGTGGC
Source organism: Planctomycetota bacterium (assembly GCA_029549885.1). Lineage (GTDB taxonomy): Bacteria > Planctomycetota > Planctomycetia > Pirellulales > Thermoguttaceae > Thermogutta. The sequence goes on along the minus strand of JAKPII010000295.1, from coordinate 1,272 downwards.
CTAGGTACCGCTTGCCGGCCACGAATTCACGACGGCCGTCGTTATCCAGGTCCGTCACGAGAATAGAGTGAATTTGCGAAAAACTTGTATCAATCACGTGGAACGTCCAACGACGGGAGTCGCCGTCTCTTGCCTGTTCAAGCCAATAGAGCCCCACATCGTGGCCGCGTCCCCACATGATGTCGCTATCACCATCGCCATCGATGTCTTCAACGATAATTGGTACCGAAGCATCGCGGTGCAGTACCCATTCACGATGCGCGATCCACTCACCGTTGGCACGATCTTTCGGTGCCTCCCACCATCCGATGGGAGTTACAACATCGCCCCGCCCATCGCCGTTGACATCGCCAAAGCCTATTCCGTGACCGGCGATTTCACGGGGCAGATCATGACGGATCCACCGCACATTTCCCGTATCCTCCCGTCGAAATTCCCACCACGCCGCGAATTTCATCCCGTTGGGCAAAACATCCAGCGTGCCGTTTCCATCCACATCGTAAAGACGGCCCGTTTCCATGGGACCGGGTTTCTCGATGAGATGAACCTGCCAAGGCCCGAGCCCCGGTCCAGGGTGTTGAATCCAGAAGAGGCTTTCGCTGCGGTAGGTCGCGCTGATAACGTCGGGCCAACCATCCCCGTTTACGTCGAGGGAAAGATTGGAATAATCGTCATAACGACCGCGAATTTGGGGAACGTCGCGGAGGAAATGCTTTCTCCAGGTCGGCGCTTCGTACCACCACCCGCCAGCCACGATATCCAACCGCCCATCACCGTTGACGTCAAATATGGCACAGGCCGTAAACTCCGACTCTGGATTGATAACCCGTCTGGCGAATCGCAAGCCGCTCTCCGCGAACAGTGGTTGCAGCGGCAAGGTGCTTATCACCGTCCATAAAATCACCCAAAAAACATCGACAGCAAGATTCGACTTCCGATGCGGAACACCCGGACGCCAGTTGTACCACGCACCGGTGGGTGGGAGATTAAGTATCCAGCCAGCCATATCGTAACCCTCATGTCAGACGGCGGAACCAAGAAAGTAGCAGGCTCGGGTTAACGCTGCCCATTGTACTCATCTGGCGCGTCACCAAAAGAGGCTAGATGCCACGGACTTTGGTCTCGGACTATTGACACAACGCGCTTTGCCCCATTCTCTGTGCCGGCGAGCGTAAGCCGGCAGCTTAGGCGTTGTTGGCGAGATTCGCCCCCTGCGGCGCCGGGTTCACCTGGTACGGCGATTCTTCGGCAACATGTTTTCCGTTAAACTTG
>JAKPII010000287.1 GCA_029549885.1 Planctomycetota bacterium | reverse complement strand
GACAGTATTCCGCTCCGCTAAGGTTTTTTTGACCTGCCTAGAGATTCCCGTGGAGACTGTGATTGCCGGTTTGAAGCGGGCTAAGGAAGCCGGACTAATCACGATCCTCAATCCCGCCCCGGCCTTGGACAGGCTTCCCCCTGATATGCTCAATTTCATTGACATTATCACTCCCAACCAGTCGGAGGTCTCCCGATTGGCAGGAGTTGAGGTCTCCGACGTGGCTTCGGCGCAACGGGCAGCTCATCTCCTAAGGCAGAAGGGCGTCCACAAGGTGATCGTTACACTGAGAAGTCAAGGTTGTCTTGTGGTGGATGCGGATCGAACCGCAGCATATCCCGCTTTCCGCGTCAATGCCGTGGACACCACCGGCGCCGGTGACGCTTTCAACGGGGCTCTCGCCGCGGCACTGGCGGAGAATCAACCGTGGGAAGAGGCAATTCGTTGGGCCACCTGTGCGGCGGCCATTTCCGTGACCCGCCCAGGGGCACAAACTTCCTTCCCCACTAGGGATGAAGTGGAACAAATGTTGACGAAGGCCGGCAGTTGACCGGTACTCAGGCTTACAGCCTACGCCATGATCTTCCCACGCCCGTTCGGCGGGAGAGCGATCGGCGGTGAGGGTGGCTCGAATCGCTGCCAGTTTTGTCGATCGACTCCGACGATCGCTTGCCCTCACCCCAACCCTCTCCCGACGGGAGAGGGGGATTTTTGGGATTAGACTCTTAACGCCCAGCGCTACATTGAGAGTTACCAGGCGTCATTGACGGACCAACGGCCAACCGCGCTCGCCAGCTTAATCCGAAACGGGAGCTGTGGCTCCAAACAGCGGGTAAACTTCAGTCGCGTGGCGAGTCTTGATTCGTCAAGCCTGCGGGACTATGCTGGCGTCCGGTTGGCCGGTTGTTTGTTTTCCCGGCGAAGATCAGCACGTGTTCCAACCATCTTTTGTACTAGGGAGGTCTATCATGCGTAGCTGCAAGTATTTGATCCTTCTGGCCGTTGTCGGCTTGACGTCAGTTGCAAGTCTAGTCCTGGCGGCTCAGCCTCCCAGCGGTCAATGGAAACCACTTTTCAACGGGAAGACTTTTCAGGGCTGGCATATCATCGGTGTTGGTCAGTGGACCATCGAAGACGGCATCATCGTCGGGAGGAAGAATGCCGCAGAAAAAGAGTTTGGCCATTTGGTAAGCGATGGCGCCTTTGGTGATTTCGTCGTGCGGCTTAAATTCAAGGCGCTGCAGGGAAATAGCGGTTTCTATTTTCGATGTGTGGAAGAAGGTCACAGCGGCATATCGGGTTTCCAGGCAGAAATTGCACCCGATGCCAATACCGGCGGGCTGTATGAAACGAACGGCCGGGCGTGGGTTGTGCGGCCCGACCCGGAACTGGTGAAAAAGGCATTCAAATTCCAAGAGTGGAATGAAATGGTGGTTTCGGCCCAAGGTGGCGACATCACCGTGTGGCTTAACGGGATAAAAATGTCCGAGGTAAAAAATGATCCCGGTCGTCGTGAGGGCCATTTCGCCTTGCAGCTTCACGGTGGCAACGACATGCTGGTCATGTTCAAGGACATTGAAATCTTGGAACAGAAGAAACCATAGCTCCCCCTGTCAGTAGCAAGCCATTTGTATCCCAACCATTATCACGATAACCGCCGCCAATGGTGCAATTAGCTTGGCGCTGTCTGTGGGGTGAAAGTATGCGAATACGTCGCCCGCTGAGTCTTGCGGCTATCGGTTTGGCAACGGTTTTGGCTACGGCAAACTCCGTATTCGCCGTGCTTCCACGAGAAGACGAGCGGGCAGATGCGAGAACCTGGGTGGGCCAATATCTAAAAGACGGTGGCGGTGTGCCCTTTTTCGTTCCTTTATGACAATCGGCCTCCCACGACAGTGCTTGCCACGTGGCCCTGTACACACAACGTGGAACGACTGGACCTCAATCGCACCCGATATGTGCAGGTTTGGCAAGATCAAGCAAGCGGCCTCAGCGTAACATTGGTTACGTTTGAAAACCGTTCCCAGTGGTTGCTTTCGCTAAACAGTCCCTGTGGGACATTGATATCCGCATAAAAGAGTTGGATTACGACACTCTCCGTCGGCTCTACTATCAGTTCCGGCAAGTCGCTTCGCTGTTCTACGCGATCCCCTGACACCGTACAGCCTGGCCGAGGACGAATGGATCGCTTGGCAATTTGACTGTCCCGAGGAGGACAAACGAGACATGCGCCAAGCATTACGGCATCTCGAGGCCCCGCGTGTTTTTCGCAACGAAAGAAATTTGGAGTGCCACTGGCGCAACACGTGGCCCGCGTTAGATTCCCTTTGACTTACCACACGGTGGGTTGCGGAGGGTTCTAAGAGACCGTACGATGATGACAGCACATAATCGCCGGTGAGGCGGATTCTGATTTCGACATCGGTTCAGGTCGCGCGAACGGTACTCGAGAATCCAGCAACGGAGGTGTGAGATGGAGACAATCCGTTACGGCATAGTGGGTGGTGGGTTTTACGCGAAGTTTCAACTGCGTGCGCTGGAACAAGTTCGAGGGATTGAGGTAGCCGGTCTAGTCTCGCGCCGCCCGCCTGAAGCCCTGTCGCAATTTGTTCAAGCGAAAAGGTTGGGGGAGGGCCGAATTTTCCCCTCCGTCCGAGAGATGGCCCATCACGTGGATGTGGTGGCCATTTACGCCCCCAACTTCGCACGTGTACCAATTGTGGAAGAGATTGGGAAAGCCCTCGACGAGGGGGCTAAGCTGCGGGCCGTGATCTGTGATAAGCCACTTGCCAGGAATCTTCGGGAAGCCCGGCAAATGATTGAACGATTGCGCCCGTTTGGAGTGCCTCTCATCTATTTTGAAAACCAACTCCACATGAAGGCGGTCCAGCAGGCCCGGGCGCAACTTGAACCCGTGGTAAAGACCATGGGCCCTCTGACACTAGTCAGGGCGTCGGAGGAACACGCGGGACCGCACAGTGCGTGGTTCTGGGACCCTGTTCAACAGGGTGGTGGCGTGATGACCGACATGGGGTGCCATAGCGTCGCCGTAGCTTGGTATTTGCTGACGCCGCCGGGCAAACCGCTCGGTTTTCTCCGGCCAATCGCCGTTCAAGCCGATCTGTCGCTCTTAAAATGGGGCCGCCCTCAATACCGTGAAGCACTTCGACAGCGATTCGGCGTTGACTACTCCAAGACTCCTGCGGACGACTTCGCCACGGGGTTGATCACCTTCTTGAATCCTGAAACCAATTGCATCAGCAAGGCACAGTTCACAGTTTCGTGGATGTACGATAAGCAAGGGCTCCGGGTCATGATCGACGGGATTGGACCCGGTTATGCCTTCGAGTTCAATACGCTCCGTTCGCCACTGGAGGTCTTCGTGGGTGACGTGGCGGCCGCCGCTGTTGCCGATGCCGAAGCCGCCTTGGAAAAACAGCAAGCAACGCGCGGGTTGGTCACCGTCCAACCTAACGAACCCGATCTGTACGGTTACGCGGATGAAAACATCGACGCTCTGGAGTCCTTGCTGACGGGTCGTCCGGCCCTGATGGACTGGGACTTCGGTAGAGAAATTGTGAAATTGACGATGGCGGCCTATCTGTCGGCGGAACGGCGAGCAACCGTCGATTTGACGGACCCGCAAACGCTCGCCTATCTAGAAGACTACGTGCCTCTCATTCAGCAGGGCCGCGGACGGGAGGTACTTCATATCCCGTAATGACGGCAATTGAAGGAAATGTCCGTGCGCTGTGCTTAGCCATCACCATTTGAGTATGGGTAAGTGGTGTTTACACTATTTGCTAAGAACTGATTTGAATAGGTTTTGGGTGACGAAAACGGAGAAAACAACCATGCGTGTGCACCAAATGGCCTCCTTTAGGGGTGTTTTCGGACTGGCTATTGCCTTGCTATTGGCCAGTGGGTGGTCATTTTACGCCTTTGCCGACGAAGACGGTCCCTGGGTTGTTTATCGGGGGCAGCAAGGGCCTGGTCTCGGCAAGCATATCGTTCTGATATCGGGCGACGAAGAGTATCGCTCGGAAGAGGCCCTCCCCATGTTGGGCAAAATCTTGGCAAAGTGGCATGGGTTTACGTGCACAGTGTTGTTTGCCATCGACCCCGCCACTGGTGAAATTGCCCCAAACGTTCGGGACAATATCCCTGGACTTGAGGCCCTTGAAAACGCCGACTTGATGATTATTGCGACCCGCTTTCGGGATTTGCCCGACGAGCAAATGAGCCACATCGTGAATTACCTGAAAAAAGGTCGGCCGGTTATGGGATTTCGCACAGCGACTCACGCCTTTGCCATACCGGCTGGAAAAACATATGCGCATATGAGCTGGGATTGTAAAGAGCCCGGTTGGGAAGGCGGCTTCGGTCGCATCGTCCTCGGGGAGACATGGATTGCCCATCATGGTGCCCACAACAAGGAAAGCACCCGCGGCGTCATTGCGCCCGAGATGAAAGACCATCCCATCGTTCGTGGCTGTGACGACATTTGGGGACCAACCGACGTTTATCGCGTTCGCCTTCCTTTGCCGGGGGATTCCCAGCCTTTGGTCCTTGGTGCCGTTCTCGAAGGGATGTCGCCGCAAGATAAGCCGGTTGAGGGCCCGAAGAACGATCCTATGATGCCGGTGGCGTGGATCAAGACCTACACATGGGAGAATGGTCCGGCCGGGCGCGTCTTTACAACCACCATGGGAGCGGCAGTCGATTTCAAGAGCGAGGGACTCCGGCGATTGGTGGTTAATGCCGTTTATTGGTGCCTCGGAATGGAGGATCTGATTCCCAAGAAGGCCAACGTGGAGATCGTGGGCCAATTCGAGCCAAACTATTTTGGCTTCAACGGTTATAAGAAGGGTCTGCGCCCCAGTGACTTTGCCGGCTTGGACTGAACGAAGGGAACCCTGTTTTTCTGAAAGCAACCCCACCAAGTAAAAGGAGGTTAATCGATGAGACACGTGACAAAGATATGTCGCCGTCGCTTTCTGGGGACGAGCATCGGTGCGCTGTCGGCCTTAGCGGTTCCTTCCCTCATCCCGGGAAAGGCCTTGGGATTAAATGGCTTCGTAGCGCCCAGTGAGCGGATTGTCATGGGCGGCCTGGGGATTGGGCCGCGTGGTCGGACAGACCTGGCCGCGTTCCTGAAGAATCCCGACGTGCAATTCGTAGCCGTGGCCGACGCCCAAGCGGCACGGCGGGAAGCCGTCAAACAGATGGTCGACCGGCATCATCAGAACTCCGACTGCAAGACCTATCGCAACATGTTTGATCTCTTGCTGCGGGATGACATCGACGCCGTATTGATCGCTACCGGCGATCGATGGCACACCATGGCATCCATCTACGCTGCCAAAGCTGGAAAGGACATTTATTGCGAAAAGCCATGCTCCATGACCATCGCCGAAAGTCGCGCCCTGGCGGAAACGATCCGGCGCTACGGGCGGGTGTATCAAGCAGGAACCCAGCGGCGAAACATCGGTAACTTCATATTCGCAATCAATCTCGTATACAGTGGGAAGTTGGGCAAGCTGCATACGGTCCATGCGAATACGCTTGATCCAAGAACCACCCACGAATGGCTACCTGCGGAACCGGAACCCCCCAAAGACGAGTGCGACTGGGATTTGTGGCTGGGACCTTGTCCTTGGCGGCCTTTCAATCAACGCTATGTCAATGGTGGATGGCGGGGGCATTTTGATTTCCACGGCGGCGGGATTCTGGAATGGGGATCGCACACCGTGGATCTGTGCCAATGGGCCAACAAAGCCGATAACACGGCACCCATTGAGTTTGAACCACAGGGCAATCATGTCCACGCAACTTACGCCAACGGTGTGAAGTTGATCATGCGCGATACCGGTTGGTTGGGTTTGGGCACGTGTAGTGTGCGATTTGAAGGTGACGAGGGCTGGATCGAGACCGGCGACAGTGGCCAGGTTGCGGTTTATCCGGAATCGCTCCGCTCAGAAATGCCGGTCTTTACCATGGCGGGCACAGATCCTTCCACGCACATTCGCGACTTTCTCAATTGCGTCAAAAGCCGGGCTATGCCGGCCGCCAATGCTGACGTCGCGGCACAGTCGCACATCGCTTGCCACGCCGCCTACATTGCCTGGCAATTGGGCCGCAAGCTTCGCTTTGATCCCGTGAAGGAAGAGTTCATCGGGGACGATGAAGCAAACCGGATGCGTTCCCGGGCCTTGCGGGAGCCGTGGCATATTTAACACTCCCTTACGAGTATCATCAACCGATCGCTGATAGGAGGACAATCATGACTCGAATACTCGCTGCCATCTTCTGTCTGATAACGATCATCGCGGGGCGGTTATGCGTCGCGGAGGATGTTTCAACCCTCACCGACAGTGCGAAACTGGTCGCCATCTTGGAGTCCAAAGAATCCTCGGACTTTGAGAAGGCGGTGGCCTGCAAACGTCTGGCGGTTTTCGGCACGGCCGAGGCCGTTCCCGTCCTGGCTAAGATGCTTTTGGATGAAAAGTTCTCCCACTATGCCCGATATGCCCTTGAGCCGATCCCCGCGGCGGTGGTTGACGACGCGCTTCGGGAAGCCCTTTCGCGAGCCGAGGGCGGGGTGCGTCTAGGAATCTTAAACTCGATCGGTGTACGGCGTGACACCAAGGCAGTTGTGGCGATTGCACCGTTGTTAAATCATGACGAGCCTGCCGTGGTCGATGCCGCGGCATCGGCATTAGGGCGAATTGCAAACGTAGAAGCCGCAGACATTCTGAAAAAGTCTCTTCAAAGTGAAAAGGCCACAACACGACGCGCCGTCGGGGATGCCCTTTTAATCTGCGCGGAAATCGTCAAGAAAGAAGGAAACACGGAACTTGCCATCGACATCTTCGATGCGGTCAGGAAGGCGGATGTTCCCAAACCCGTTCGGCTGGCGGCGATGCGGGGTGCCGTGATGGCAAGGGGTGACAACGGGGTGACCTTATTGAAAGAGCTCCTGGAGACGGACGACAGTGGCGTATTCGACCTTGCCCTCCGTGTGGCAAGAGAAATGAAGTCTGCCGCTGCAACGGAAGAACTGGTCAAACATCTCGGTGTGGTTTCCGAAGATAGGCAGGCCAAAATTGTTGAAGCCCTGGCAGATGCCGGTGTCCAGGAAGCGCTGCCTGCGATTCGCAAGGCTGTGGCCGAGGCAAGCGGCGCAATGAAGTTGGCAGCGATACGAAGTCTCGCGAAATGCGGTGACAAGTCCGATGTGGCGCTTTTACTCGAAGTGGCAAAGTCCTCGGATGAGGTAGTAGCCGAGCAAGCTAAGGCGGCCCTCGTGTCTTTGCAAGGCCCGGGAGTTGGGGAGGCCCTTGCCGACTCCCTTGCCAAGGAAGACTCAAAGGGAAAACTTGTGCTCTTGGAAGTTGTCGGGCAGCGTCGGACGTTGGCGGCCTCTCCCGTTGTCCGCCAGTTGGCTGCCAGCGCTGATCCGAGTATCCGCCTGGCGGCGATCCGCACGTTGGGAAACCTCGGCCAAGATGAAGACGTCGCGATGCTGGTGGAACGCTTGATAACGTCGCCATCCGCTGACGACGTTGCTGCCGTGAAGGATGCTCTTCAGGCGGCGAGCCAGCGGGTACGGGATCGAGATGCTATCGCCAAGATGCTGATTCAACACATGGATAAGGCCCCAGGTAATACGCGGCGGGATTTGCTGGAGGTTCTCGGGAGCCTCGGTGGGCCGACGGCACTTGCTGCCGTGGCAGGGGCCGCTCAGAGCCAGGATTCCAGTCTGCAAGATGCGGCAACAGCTATTTTGGGTAACTGGCTGTCACCGGATGTTGCACCCGTTCTTTGGGACCTCATTCAGAAAAATGCGGCGCCCCAGTACCGGATTCGCTTGATCCGGGGTTACATTCGGGTCGCTCGGCAGTTCAATGTGCCTGACGCAGAACGGTTGGCCATGTGCCGTAATGCCCTGCAAGTTTCTGACCGGCCGGATGAACGTCGCTTGGTCATGGATGTTTTGCGGCGGAATCCCTCGGCGGAAGGGTTGGCGCTCGCAGTGGCCGAGATCGATCGACCAGGGATGCGGGCAGCTGCCTGCGAAACAATTGTGACGATCGCCGAGAAACTGCAAAAGAACGTTCCCGGGTTGCGGGAGGCCCTTTCACAAGTCGTGCAGAAGGCAACGGATCCGGCGATCAAGGCCCGTGCCCAGGCAATCCTCGAAAGGCTTCCGTAATCAGATCGGATAGCTATCCGTTACGGAATTAAATGATTCTGCCGAGCAAACCGGTATTCGGGACGGAAATTTCGAATACCGGTTTTTTCGTGCCCAAAAAGTGGGTGTCAACAAAAATCTCGCGATCTTGCCTGGAGACCGGCCAGTTTTGCAGAAAGGTCCTCTAATCGGATAGCGACCACATGAATGACGCCGTTTTGTTTTTGAAGTCTGCCCACTGCAAAAAGAAGTGTGGCATTAAGGGCCGCCGATCGCCAGCGTTGCCACACATCTGGGCGGACGACAAGATTCACAATGCCGGTCTCATCTTCGATGGTCATAAAAGTGATCCCATGGGCCGTAGCTGGCCGCTGTCTCACTAGAACCATTCCCGCCACGCGAACTGGATGGCCGTCAGGAATTTCCAGCAATCGCTCGGCGGGGACAACCTGGAGTTGATTTAGCTCTTTTCGAAGAAGTCGAAGGGGATGGGCCTTTAGAGACAACCCGATCATGGCATAATCCGCCAGAACTTCCTCCGCCAGGTTCATGGAAGGCGGAGAATGACTTTGCTCCCGGGTATCCGCCGACGAGGAAATACCCCCGGCCAAACTCTGGTCCGAGGAGGTCCTATCTTGAAACAAAGGAGGAGGTGTGGCGGTTGAAAGGGCACGGGCTTCCCAGAGGGCTTCCCGTCGCCGCAAACCCAGCGAGCCAAAAGCGTCGGCGCGGGCCAGACGAATGATTGTGGCTTGACTTAGACCAGTTCGTCTCATTACATCGGCAATACTTGTGAAAGGGCCATCCTTCCGGGCTTCAATGATTTTTTCGACATCCGATTCTCGTAATCCATGAACCATGTGAAACCCAAGGCGAATGGCCTTGGCTGGTAAAAGAGAGGACTCGGGAAACGAATGCTTACTACCAGAGCGAAGGATATCATCGGGAACAGGCGAGGAATGCCATTGACTGTTTTCGTCCTCTGAAAATGGGAACAATGATCCTCCGTCTTCGCTTAACGACTCAACATTTTCAGGGCATCTGCCCCAAGAGCTGTCACGCTCTGAACTTACAACAGGGAAAGCAGTTGCGCCCTCTAGGTCAGTTTCCCAATAACTGTAGTTGATATCGACGGGCCGAATTTCCACCCCATGCCGTTTGGCATCAGTGATGAGCTGAGCTGGCGCATAAAATCCCATGGGTTGGCTATTCAGAAGGCCTACGGTAAAGGCCGCCTGGTAATGATATTTCAACCAGGCTGAAACATAGACGAGCAAAGCGAAACTGGCGGCATGGGATTCCGGAAAACCATAATCACCAAAGCCGCGGATTTGCCGAAAGATGGCCTCGGCGTATTCGGGCGTAAATCCATTGGCCAACATGCCGTTGATGAGTTTGCGTCGAAAAGCGTCGATCAAGCCAGGGCGTCTCCACGCTCCCATGGCTCGACGAAGCTGATCGGCCTCGCCAGGGGTAAATCCAGCGGCCACGATGGCCAATCGCATTGCTTGCTCTTGGAAAAGGGGCACACCAAGGGTTTTTCCCAAGACCTGGCGAATAACCTCGTTGGGATACGTGACGGGTTCCTCACCATTTCGCCGGCGGAGGTAGGGATGGACCATATTCCCCTGGATTGGTCCAGGACGAACAATAGCCACCTCAATCACGAGGTCATAAAAACACCGGGGTTGAAGTCTGGGGAGCATGTTCATTTGAGCACGGCTCTCAATCTGAAAGACCCCCATGGTGTCGGCCCTTCGGATCATGGCATAAACACCGGGATCACCCTCCGGAATCGAAGCCAGGCTCAGCTTGCGGCCGTAATGTTTGAAAACAGTATCGAAAGTACGACGAATCGCTGTGAGCATGCCCAGGCAGAGACAATCGACTTTTAGAATGCCCAATTCATCCAAGTCGTCCTTATTCCATTGAATGACGGTTCGATCGGGCATTGCCCCATTTTCAATGGGGACCAACTCACAAAGAGGCCCCTGGGTAATAACCATTCCGCCCGTGTGTTGGGAAAGATGCCTGGGAAATCCGGTGATAGTTGTAGCCCATTGCACTAGATGCTGGGTGGCTAGCTGATCTACGTCAATTCCAGCCTCTCGGCAACGCTCAAGAAGGTCTGGTTCCTCATGAAATCGTTCGATCTGCTTGGCAATCCGGTCCACCTCTTGAAGAGAAAATCCGAGTGCCTTTCCCACATCGCGCACGGCAGAGCGTGGACGGTAGGTGATGACTTCGGCTGTCATTCCGGCTCGTTCGCGTCCATATTTTTGATAAATGTACTGGATGATCTCCTCGCGGCGCTGGTGCTCAAAATCCACATCGATGTCAGGGGCTTCGTTTCTTTCACGACTGACAAATCGCTCAAAAAGAAGGTCCATCCGTTCCGGATCGACAGCCGTAATCCCCAGGCAATAACACACTGCCGAGTTGGCCGCCGACCCCCTGCCCTGGCAAAGAATCCCGCGACTTCGGGCAAACCGAACAAGGTCCCATACCGTTAGAAAATAGGGTTCATAGGACAGCTCGTGGATTAGCTTGAGCTCGTGTTCGAGAAGCCGGGACACCTTTTCTGGAATTCCTTTGGGGTATCGTTTTTTGGCCCCTTCCCAGACAAGACGTTGCAAATATCCGAACGGTGTTTCTCCCGGCGGTGAAAGCTCTTGGGGATACTCATATCGCAAATCATCTAGTGAAAAACGACAGAGATCGGCGATTTCTCGCGTCCGTGCTACAGCTTCCGGACAACGATACCAGAGAGCGTTGATCTCTTCAAAGGACTTAAGATACCGTTGGGCATTAGCAAAGCGATGCTCACCAAGGGCATCCACCGTTGTCCCCAGACGGATAGCCGTTAATATGTCACAGAGTGCCGCACGAGACGGATGATGGTAAAAGACGTTTCCCGCCGCCACCAGGGGAAGACGCGAACGATGGGATAAATGCTGCAACCACTCTAGCTGCCGGCGATCGTTAGGCCCCAAAAGAATCTCTCCCAAAAGATAAGCCCGCTGACCGAAAACACCTCGATACTGCTGAAGATGGTGAAGAATCGTCTGGCCATCACGGACACGAGGAATGACCCCCGCTAATAACCCCTGGCTATGTTCAGCAATGTCGTCAAATGTGAGGAGATACTCTCCCTTCTCCGAGCGACATCGTCCTTTTGTGATGAGTCGGCACAAACGGCCGTAGGAAGCCCGATCCGTGGCCCAAAGAACCACCGGCAAACTATCCTTGGGGACGATTTCCGCACCAATGATGAGCTTGACACCCAGTTCCTTGGCCGTCACATGAGCCCGGACAACGCCGGCAACACTGGCCTTATCGGTAATGGCGATGCCAGCTAACCCCAACTCGGCTGCCTGACGGACAAGCTCATCGGGATGCGAAGCCCCCTGAAGAAAAGAAAAGTTGGTTTTGACATGAAGTTCACAATACATGGTCGCATCACACCTTGAAATGTAGCTTCCCCAGGAAAACACCGTGGTCAAAACCCTTTTGCTTTTCCTCAGCCAAAAGTACCGTGCAAGAACCAAGTTCCACTTTCCAAACAGCGATAAATCCAGTAGTGCACGCCATTTTGCAGCTCAACACGGTAATAATCCCGGGTGATCGACTCCCCCCGCCACCAACCTGTCTGAATTCGCTCGGGTCCCCACCAGCGAACAACATGATGTGATTGCCCCTGATGATGGATCTGGTAAGGAACCCCGGAAGGGATTGCCGTGACGACCTGGATAGGGATCGGGGCACGAAAAAGCCGGACAGGACGAGGCCCCTTTGTGACCAATGCTTTACCGTCAGACCTCGGTTTGTGGGATTTGCGATGGGATAGGCAAGGGTACCAGAAGTAGGCCTTTTCCGGATCATGGTCAGGATTTAGGACGGCATAGCACACGCGGGCTGTTCCCAGTCGGCAGGACAATCGTTCAAGAAGATGCCCCCACTCTGAAGAAGGCCAATCCGTCTCTCCATCGGGAAAGAGTGTGGCCTGGTGCGATTCTAGCGGGGCCACATGCGATACGACGGCATTAATGCCCACGATGGGAGATGAAAAATGTTTCTGTCTAAAACCTAATTCGATCAATCCGGAAAGGTGATGAGGATCGATACTTGGACGAAACAAACTCACCGAGAGCGTCACCGCGGAATGATCCTCACAAAGAAGATTGACGCGAAGTCCCAGTGCCCCCACGTTGTGAGAGACAAGTTGCTGAGTAAGTCGTTTGAGGAAAGCACTTAGGCTGGGACTTAGGTGTTCCCAAGATCGGGCGGGATATTCCAACCAGAGATGTTCCTCAAATTGTGGCTGGGGAAGATAGGGCGAGAGGATTTCTTGCCGGCTTCCCAGAAGTTGTTCCAGACGTAGGACAAGGATCTCCCCAAAGCGTTTTCGCAATTCTGCCATCGGGAAATGGATAAGATCGCCAATACGATGCAGGCCCAACTCGTGACACCACTCGGCCACTAAATCAGGGATCCGCAGGGCCTCGACGGGCAGGGATGCAATCCACTTTTTGCTCTCCGACGGGGGAAGAATCCATGCCGAGGAAATCTCCGTTGCCCTTGGGCCGGTGCCAAAATGCGTCATGGCCCAGGCAGCGCCAGGGGTATCGGCAACGGCTATTTTCGTGGGGAAATAACCTTCCCGATGGCAGTCCATCAGCAGCTGGATAACGAACCGCCGTTCATCGGGGATGAGGTGCTGAATATCCGTTAATTCAAGAAAAAGAGAATCTGAATGGGGATCCTCAACCAAACCCACATGGGGAGTGTAGCGGAGGCATATTTCGGCCAAGCGGTCCTGACGCTTCCGAACATCATCTTCTTGAAGACCGGGTGAAGAAGCGTGATTATGCCCTGTTTTTTTGGTACTGGTAGCGGCGTTGGAAAGGTTCCACCCGCTGAATGTCAAGCAAGCGATCCGCTGGGTCATCGATCCATACCTCCCGTACAATGGGCTCCGAAAGTCCAGGAGCTCGCAACAAGGTGACCTGAATCCGTCGACATTGGGAACCGATTTCTCCGGCGGGAAAAGCTACCGGCTGAACCAAAAGGCGAAACTCTGCCCACGAAGACTCTTTCCTCGCCCTGAGAGGTCGCACAAAAATTCCCACTGTTCCCCCACATTCTGAAGCAAGTTGATAACGACGATGATTGATCGGATCAAGCGATTCGAGATAGGACCACACAGCCCCTACCGCCGAACATCGAAGCGCTTGATCAATGGTCCACAACATGTCCGATTTTGTTGCAGGGTGAACAAAGACAACTCGATTGAGGTCGATACCCAACTGGGAAAGACCGGGAGGATAAATCTCGAAACATGGATCAACAATCACCAAAAATCGGTTCCGCAGACAGGCACTCCATCCGATTCGCAACGAAAGGGATTCGGCCTCTGTTCCATGGGTTTCTGTAAACCATTCCATAATGGAACCATAGGGTAATTGTCCCCCAGGAAAGAGGTCCATGACCTCAGGAATGTCGATAGGGAATTTCTGCCCCTGGCGCGGTCGGTAAGATCGGTGGATAGTGGAGATGTTCCTCCGTAATTGTGCCACGATTTCCGGAGACGGCATGGGTAAAAGTTCGGCAGAGAGAGCGCTATCGATGCTGGCCATCTTCGTTACCTCCCCATGTAGTGTACATTTGTATCCTAACATCGTCAAGACGCTTTTACGTGTTCATAGGAACACTTATAGGACAGGAGACGGCCTGCCATCCGTCCGGAGTGATGCACTTCCAGTGGCCTTCTGCCGATGCGTCAGCCTATAATTTCACCAGAACAAAATTACTCAAAAGGCCTTTCCCAGATCAGGATCACTGCCATGAATCAGCCGGACAAACTGGAGCAACTCCGTCAGCAGTTACTTGATTCCTACAAGAATCGGGCACTCATTTACTATCACATCTACGACGAACTGGCTCGTATATTGGGTCCGGACCAGGCCGAAGAGATTCTCAAGCGGGCGATTTATCGTCGGGGTCAGGAGCGGGAAAGGGAATACGCTCGATTTGCCCCCAATAATCTCGCGGCCGTCAAAGAGACATTCCTAGCCCACCTCCCGGACGATGGCCGACTTTTTGAACCGGAGATACTGACGGACACGCCCGACGCACTGGATATCAAATTTCACCGTTGTCCCCTCCGCGAGGCCTGGGTAGAGGCCGGCCTACCTGACGAGCTTGTTGCCCGACTCTGTCGGATTGCAGCCGAAGTCGATTACGGACTATTCCGCGAAGCTGGATTCGGCTTTTTCGCCGACACTTGGCAACCCGGCGGCGAAGGATGCTGTTGCCTGCACATTCGTCCCGGCGGTGCATGACTGTGGAAAGCTAAGTCCTTTGCATTCACTCGATGAAAGGATGTCGACGATGAAAGCAGCCTATATCGACCATCCTGGACCTCCTGAAGTAATTCGTTACGACGATTTGCCCGTGCCTCAACTTAAGGAAACAGAGGTTCTGGTACGAGTCGGAGCCGTTTCCGTCAACCCCATTGACACGTATATCCGGGCGGGAACGGTGCAAATGCCCCTACCAAAGCCCTACATTCTTGGCTGTGATGTGGCAGGCACCGTGGAAGCCGTCGGTGCCCGTGTTACCCGGTTCAAGCCGGGTGACCGTGTCTGGGGATCAAACCAAGGACTTTTGGGGCGGCAGGGCACGTTCGCGGAATATGCGGCGGTGGATGAATGCTGGCTGTATCCAACCCCAGCAACGGTCTCGGATCGAGAAGCTGCAGCCATTGCCCTTGTGGGCATCACGGCCTATTTGGGACTATTCCGCGATGCTAACCTTAGACCCAATGAGACCGTATTTGTGCACGGCGGGACGGGCGGCGTCGGTTCCTGTGTGGTTCAAATGGCCAAGGCCGTCGGGGCCAGGGTGATTACCACCGCCGGAAACGAGGAAAAAGCCGATTTGTGCCGCCAATTAGGGGCGGATGTGGTGATCAATTACAAGCAGGAAAACGAGGCCGAAGCTATCCGTCGCTTTGCCCCAGAGGGGGTCAATGTTTGGTTTGAAACCCTCCGCGAGCAGAATCTGGAAATGGCGGTATCGCTACTAGCGATGCGCGGACGTCTCGTCTTAATAGCCGGGCGTCAATCCAAGCCAAAATTTCCGGTGGGATCTTTCTATGTGAAAGACTGCAAGGCCTTCGGCTTCGCCATGTTCAATGCACCGCCAGAGGAACAGCAGCGCGCCGCCGAGCAGATCAATCAATGGTTGAAAAATGGAAAACTTCGCCCTGTGATCGGCAGGGTTCTTCGACTCTCACAGGCAGTGGAGGCCCATCGGTTGCAAGAACAAAACACACTCGGCGGTGCCGGGAACCTCGTCGGCAAGATTGTCCTGGAACCGTAAAAGGGATTGTCCCCTTAGCTCGCTTGGGGCACAATGGGACTGTCGGAATGATCGGCAGTGTTACCGAGTGGTTTATCCCTACGTGTCCCTTTTTGAATTACGATTTGCAGCATGGACCGAGACCTACTTCAGCGGGGCAAATTTTTATCGCGTCAACGGCATGCCGGACGTATGTTCGTGGCAACGTTATCGCTGGCCGTCTTTTTCACCATCGTCTCATCACAGGTTGCTCTCTCAAACGGTGCCGACGTCTTGCGCTTTGACTTGCCGGAGTTACCATCACCAGAAATTGCCTCGATTGCTAATCGGGTTTATCTGGTCCTCGAAAAGCAGGCTCATTTTTTGCTGGATCAGCTAAAACCTTGGAATGGAGACGAAAAGTACAAACTTCTCACAGAAAGCCGAAGTCAGGAGCATTGGATTCGACCAAACACGGGGGCCGTGCAGGCTTTTTGCTTTCTTTATCGTTTCGGTCCCTACGATGAAACGGTTGTGGGCATGTCGCGGGAGAAACTCCTCCATGAAGCCATTATCCCTATGATTCGATATCTTACGGACACACACGTCACGGGAAATCGTCCCACGGGCGACGGGAAGCCTTGGGGCGACGCATGGCAGTCTGCCCATTGGGCCCAGATGCTGGGTCGGGGAGCCTGGTGGATTTTCGACAGCCTTCCGGAAGATTTGCAAGTCGCCGTACGTCGGGTCATTCGTCATGAAGCGGAACGGATCGCGCGGAGTGACCCGCCGTCACAATTGCGGGGAGATACAAAGGCCGAAGAAAACGCCTGGAACGCCCAAATTCTCTCAGTGGCCATGCTACTAATGCCAAATGACGAGCGGGCACCAGAGTGGGATCGCCAGTTTCAACGGTGGACGATGTCAGCTTTCTTGCGTCCTGCGGATGAGACTTGCCAGGAAATCGTGGATGGACGTCCCGTAGCGGAGCAGTTCACCGGAGCCAATATTTACGACGACTTCACCTTGGAAAATCACGGATTTGTGCATCCCGACTACATGGGAACCTTCACACTCTCCCTGGGGTGTGTCACAGACTTCCGGATGACGGGACGAAAAGAACCGGCGTCGGTTTACTGGAATACGGCCGGGATTTATGAGAACCTCAAGTGGTTCCTTCTTCCAGACATGGGTTATGTTTATCCGAGTGGCCAGGACTGGACGATTTTTCGCCAACCGGCATGGATCACCTGTCATAACGTCATGTTCGTTTTTGGGAGAGATCCCGAAGCATGGGCACTCCTGAACCAAACACTTGATGTCACGGAGCGGATGCAACGACGTTCTTCCGTGGGTGCGATTTACGATCCCTCGCAGTTCTTCTTTCCATCCACGCAGACGGACATTGCTGCAGCCCTAGCCAAGGTGTGGCTCAATCTGCACTTCGCTGACCCGCAAAGTATGGGTCAATACCGACCACGTCTAGGCGTTCGGCATCTGGAATTTGGCAAGCTCGTGTTGCATCGAACTCCCGATTTCGTTTGCGCCTTGAGTTACGGGCCCATAATCATGGGAACGATCACGATGAATCGCCCCGATCGGTTGACGTCTCCTGATCAAAGAAGCCTTTTGGGCCATGTGATTTTGGACGGTCAAA
>JAKPII010000283.1 GCA_029549885.1 Planctomycetota bacterium | reverse complement strand
TGGGAGTGATCCACGGCCCCGATGCATTGTTCAACACAATGGCATCAAACTGTTTGATGTTCTCCGGGGCAAAGACGGCCAGGTCATCGCTGACGACCGGCTTAAACGCCCCTGTTTCTTCTCCGATAGCCCGAAATGCCTCCTCCCCATACGGAATGCAATACCCCTTATGGGGATCCTTTTCCATCAGATGGGGCGGCGTGTTCCAAATAAGCACTGTCCGCGGCTTTTGCGGTGTGGCACGCACCTTAATCTGGCGGGCCGCTTCGCGGATCTTGGCGGCTTGGTGAGGAGGCACTTGGGAATAGACGCCCATCAGTGCCCACGTGTTTGCCACCAAAAACATCCCGGCAGCGATCGTGCGTAGAGCAAATTTTCTTATGGTTGCTTGCATGGTTGGTATCCCTTCTATTTTGCCGAAGACAACACGGATAACATCTAACAGATCACAAGGTCCATCCCGGCCGATATTCGCAAGAGAGAAGCTCGTTGGCTTTTTCATTATTGACCACTTTCATCTCAACGGGATCATACACGAGATCATCTTCTACTTGCGTGGCAACATTTCCCAACATAAGGAACTCGTTTAAGGCTGAGGCGTAGTCGAAATTGGCCCAAGCTGGTTTTCCACCTCGGCACGCGGCAAACCAGTCGGCTTCATGCCCGCGCGAGGCATCGAGCTTCAAGGGTCGGTCCTTGGGTACATCTTTAAACTTTTCGTGAGGGAGCAAGCAAAAGGTTGCGTTGTGACCAGTAAGGACAATGCGGCCCTCAGTGCCGATCAACAAGGCGCCCGCCCATTGGAGGAGCTCTCTATCGCGTTCGACCAAGCCGATCGCCTCTTGCCGGAGGGGTTCCACAAGCTCTCTGCCACCGGAACCCTGACCGTTGTGCCAAATGAACTTTACGGCCGGCATCCCGCCACGGGGTGGAATCTCCCACGTGATTCGTTCCCAACGGGGAAACGACAAGCGATTGATGCCCGAATGGTCGGCATGAATTCGGATGAGCCGTTGCTCAGGAGGGAGTGACTCTTTGAGCCATAGTTCGTGAACATAAAGGGCCATAAAGGCCAGGTTGGCGCTATGGCTTGCCCAATTTCCCAACTGACCGGTCCCGAACTCGCGCCATGAATTGCGTTGCAACCACTCGCGGTGATATGGCCGCGCGGCAGCGGGACCCAACCACAAATCCCAATGAAAACCGGGGGGAATAGGCTGTTCACCCTGCGGTGGCTCCCGGCGGTCCGCTCCCCCTCCGTCATTCCAGACACGGACTTCTCGGATTTCCCCCAGCGTTCCTTCACGAACAAGCTCCACCGCTCGCCGAAACTGCCCGCTGGCCGTCCCCTGATTTCCCATGGAGGTAGCCACCTTAGACTTTCGGGCAATTGCCCGCAAGGCCCGCGACTCGTGAACGGTACGGGTAAGTGGCTTCTCGCAAAAGACGTGTTTGTCCGCCTTCATGGCCGCGGCAGAGATCACCGCATGGGTGTGATCCGGTGTGGCAACAATGACGGCGTCGATCTCTCGGCTTGCCTCATCGAGCATTTTGCGGAAGTCGTAATAGGTCTTTGGTTTCGACTCACAAAGCCGTTGATATTCTTTGGCACGTTGGCGTTCCCATGGTTGTTGGGAATCGGCCATCTTGCGAGCCAGTTCCTCCCATCGTGTGAAGGTCTCCGCAATCTTTGCCTCGTTGACATCGCAAAGGGCTGTCACCCGCTCCATCGCGGGGATTGTCTCAACGAACCAGGTCCCCCGGCCGCCGACGCCCACCAGGGCGACCTGTACCTTCTCACTGGCTTCGTAGCTGAAGGCCGTACGATAGGGGACAATGAGCACCCCTGTGCCTACCACTGCGCTTTTGATGAATTGGCGGCGGTTGAAAACGCGCGACATACGACACCTCCCCACTGAAATAGTCCTCAGTTCAACCTGGATATCCACCTTCTAAGGGAGAAACTCCGTGGGTCCCTTCCTAGGGCTTATCCCATAATCTCCCCTTACCCTTTCGGCGGGAGGGGGCGGGGGTGAGGCTGGCTCGAATCGCAGCCGGTTTTCTCAATCAATTCCGACGGTCGCGTGCCCTCACCCCAACCCTCTCCCGGAGGGAGAGGGGGACTTTTTCGGATAGGTTCTTATTATCTTGGCGAGAAAGGCCTATTGTTGCTTGCGACTATTTATTCGGCCCGATGTAGCTCTTGGCCACAACGATATCGTCGAACCAGACTTGGCTTACTTGGCCTGGCGGGGTTTTGGTGATATACAAGAGGACCCAGACGAAGTTGATTTTCAGATCTTCGTCATTTCGCCAGCGAAAGCCAGGAAAGGGTTCTCCCCCCTCGGGTACGGAAAAGGTTTCTGGACCACCTTTTTCGTCATTCCAGCGAATTGCCCGACCACCCTGACCGGGGAGGAAGCGATCGTAAGTCCATTTCCCTTTAGGGAACCCGGGACCGAGATGACTAACCAGTTTTCCATCCACCCAGAGGGCCAACTCGCCGTTACTCTCCGTGACCGGGGAATTGAGTTTGATCATGACTTCCAGGCATTGCCATTCGCCTTTTTTGACCCGAAGTTTGGGATCATTGATGAAACAGTTTCCCCAGGTTTGCCCGCGCGGTGGACTCCCGCGCATTTCCATCCAGTAGGTGTAATAATCCCACCGCCAGTCGCGTCCGAACGGTTCGATACCGACAGTAAACCGCTCGTTTCCGCGAGGCCGCTCGCCAGCTCCGCCTTGTGGCCACGGGGTCGGAGGGTTGTATCCGCCCACGTGGAAAAAGTGATGAATCTCGCCACAGTCAGGGGCGAATCGCACGTAGAACCTAATAAACAACTTCTCGTAGCCTTGATTCAGTCGGCGGTAGAGATGACCTCCGGTCCCTTTACCACCCGTGTGCGTCATCAACAGCGACCGCTTACCGTGGCTGTCGGGCGGGACGAGGTCGGAGAGTGTCATAATCTCCGGATGCGAAATTTGCGTCCATCGCCCTTTTAGATCGCTGAATTGCCCTACCTCAAAATCTTCCATGAAGACGACTTCCGGGTGCTTGGCAAGGACCTCCGTGTCTCCGCATTGGGCGGCCAAACCGGGACCCTCGGGCAATACCCGGGAAGGTTCCTCCCCTAAGACCTGCCCCGTGCCAGTAACCGTTAGCAGGAATCCAGCGACCGGAGATGCCAAGAGAAGCCAGCGATAACTCATCGTTACGTCCTCCCACTAAGATTGCCGAAAACATTCAAAGTCGGAAACGGAAATATGGCTTTCCTTTTTCAGAAAGCAAACACGACGGCCCGTTGGGTTATGGAGGCACTTGGTACTCGTCAGCACCTACGTCGGGATGGTCGTCTCG
Organism: Planctomycetota bacterium; assembly: GCA_029549885.1. GTDB lineage: Bacteria > Planctomycetota > Planctomycetia > Pirellulales > Thermoguttaceae > Thermogutta. Next base: position 12,171 of record JAKPII010000283.1, on the reverse strand, counting down.
GGCTTGCCCATCGAAGTCTTCGGACACTTGCGGTAAGACGCTCCCACCATTTACAACCGACTCAAGACTCTTGGTGAGGTGGAGCTCTCCTCGCATTGGGTCGGCAAACGCACCGGGGTCGCCCGCCAAGACAACGTTTGTCAAAAAACGGATTTCGCTAGGCGATTCGTTTCTCACGGGAGGTCCCACGAGTAAGTTGTTCGCAACCACCAAACCAGGGTTGTCGTGAACCAAACGGATCAGACGATCAAGACGGTTATCCGGGTCAAAAATGGTGTTATGGGCAATCAGGCAGTCCCGAGTAAAGTCGGCCACGATGCCTGATTCGGGACACCGGACAACAAAATTGTTCCTCGCAATAACGCCAATGGCGTGGGTAGCAACGTCATCCGGCTTAAAGGAATTACCGAGAGCGATGCCAACATCACAATCCACGATTACGTTCCGCTCGACAATGCAGTTTTCGGCCTCATGCCAGAGAAAGATGGCCCCGCGCCCTGACCGGGTTCGCCCTTGGATGCCGTAGAACACGTTGTCGCTAATGACCCAGTTTTGAGGGAACATGACGTCAATGCCACCGATGTAATTGCCCCGAAAGTTTTCCGGAGTGTCAGCTGGGTCATCTGCGTACGACTTGGCCCGGTCATTATAGAAGAGACACCACTGGATACGGCAATCCCTGGGGCGTGGGATCGTTTTGGGAATTCGTACTCCCTTCACACCCCGTTGCCAGACGTTGTGGATAATGCAGTTGTGGATGGTTACCTGGTGAACGCCCGAGTCCGTATCAAGCTTGATGCCGTTCCAGCGCACGTTTTGCACGGTCAAATCGGCGATTGTCACACCGCTACACTGACGGATGGCCAGCAACTCGCCGAGTTGATGCGGTCCGCCGTCGAGCACCACGAGCTCCCGTCGGCCAGATTCTCCCCGAAGGGTTACTCGGTCGGTATGGATATCTAGCCGTCGAGGTAACACGTAATGGCCGTTGGCCAGAAGAATCGTCCCGCCAGGCGGTACCACCTCGGCTGCCCGATAAAGCTCCTGGACAGTCCTCACACGAATCGCGGGCCCGGCGGGTGGGGGCAAAGGGGGAGCTGTGCGGAGGATTGAGGGAGGAAGGGGTGGCAAGACGAGACCACCGGCACTCTCGCCCAGCGCCTTTTGGGACACCAGGGCACAGAGCAGGACAAGGGAAGTGAAGAATCGTTTCATGGCGCATCAATTTGATTTTTTGGGGGGCACTCAAGGGTGAATGGTACGGTGCGGTTCACACTGCATACGCAGGCATCATCAACACGTTGAGGAATTGTGGGTCGTTTCTCTTGTCGCAAGCATTATGGAGCTTGCCGCCGGACCCTGTCAACATTCGCGGAGGCGACGAGCGATGCCCGAGTGGCCACGACAGCCAGTGGCTGTCCAGAATCAACCTCATCAATTGGTAGAGTCAACCCTTGCAGTGGCCGTTTAATGGATGGACGCGGGGGTGAGTCACGTCGCATCAAATTGCGAGGGACGAGCTCTTCTGCCTGGCCGGTTTCAATTACTGCAAAACGGACGAAGATGGTTTGACAAACTCCGCCCGGTAAATGGTCCCGCCCTGTAAACGGACACGGCGTTCAAAATGCGTGCGAAAATCCATGTCGTTTTCCGCCGGGCGTTCCGGAACAGGAAAAGGCCCCAATAGAGACGTGGTGTTTTTTAGCAGCTCGATTGTGGTTTGGAAATACTCCGCCACGTCCGTCCAGAAATGGAGTCGTCCCTCCGGCCGAAGGGCCCGCTGCACATTCTTTAGAAAGGTTTCATTGAGCACGCGCCGCTTTTTGTGTCGCTTCTTCCACCAGGGATCGGGAAAATAGACGTGAACTGCTTGAACGCTTTCCGGCAGCAACCATTCCGCAAAGAATAATTGAGCGTCGCCATGGATGACGATAGCATTCCGCACACCCAACTTTGCCAAGCCCGCCGCGGAGAATCGGGCGTATTTCTGAGCGATCTCCAAACCGACGAAGTCAACATCCGGAGTCCCAGCGGCTGCACGACGGAGGAACAGGCCCTTTCCACTTCCGACCTCAACTTCAAGAGGAGCCGACCGACCGAAGATCACTTCCGCCTGAAACGGCTTGGGGATATTCGGCAATTCCCGATAATGAAAAGAGAGATCGAGGTTCGGATCGATCTTACGAAGTGCTCGTCGGCCCATAGTCGCCGCGGAGAATATGCTAACAGGAACGCGATCGGTGACGGAAACAGTGAGGGCTGAGAGCCTATTCCATAATCTCCCCTCGCCCGTTCGGCGAGAGATGGGTCGGGGGTGAGTGTGGCTCGAATCGCCGCCGGTTTTCTAGATCCACTCCGACGATCGCTTGCCCTCACCCGAACCCTCTCCCGGAGGAAGAGGGAGACTTTTTGGGATAGGCTCTAGGCACCCGCGTCTGCGGAGGCCGTCTCGGCTCCATTATCCCTGCTGCCCTCGATGGTCTCGGGAAACAGGGGAATTCCCAGGATGACCCCTTCACACACGAGATTTTCCCGCACAAAGCACTGGAATTCGCACGTCAGCATCGTACTGCGAACTTTCAACAGGCGGGCTACGATCAGGAAGCGGTCCCCGGGACGGACAACGCCGCGAAAACGGACGTCCTGAAGTCCCCCAAATCCGACCATGGGGGCCTTCATGAGTTTGTGCTTGATGGTGTAATAGCTGGCGAGCTGGGCAGCCGCTTCACACATGATCACGCCGGGCATGATAGGCATTCCGGGAAAGTGCCCCCGGACCCAGAACTCGTCTGGGCCTAAGTCCTTGTATCCGGCGCAGATGGCCCGCTCGAGATCTTCGTAGCAGATCGCCGTGAGTTGCTCCATCTCATAGCGCTGTGGGTTATAGCGACGGATTTCCTCAATGTCGGCGATGATCCGGCTCGTATCAATTTCGGCGGGGTCCAGAATCAATGGCTTCTTGGGCACAACCAGCTCCTCAAAAAACCAATTCCGCGCAACACACAACGCAGGACCAGCCCGATGGCCCTTGTCAAGACCAACGATTGAATATCCTAACCTCCTAGGTCTTTACCACCCAGCGCTTCGCCCGCCTCGCCCGTGAGTTGGCGGGTCGGCGTCCGTGATTGGCTTTCTTAATATGACGGTGCGGCTTCGCCATTAGATCACCTCATCTGCCATACAACAATGCCTCATTTCAGATACGATGGGACTTAGAAACAGGGCCGAAAAGGCCTTTCAAAACTAGGCCTTCTGCCCGAGCGTCACCCCCGCGGAGGCCATCCCATCGATCACTATTCGCGAAATCTCCGCCGTGTGGCCCTATTCCATGGTGGCCTGACACATCCGAGAGACAAAACGCCATTATGGATAGGCACAAGGCCCACCCCGAACCATAGGCAACCACAAGCGGGGCAAAATGATAATTTACCTTTTCGCGGGCTTTCTGTGAAGACGTGAAAACAGGCAAAATGGGAAAGATCGCCTAACAACTGGCCATGCCTTAGCGACTGTCGGCCGAGGATTCGGCCAAGCCGAGCGTTACGAAAAGGACGGTGTGCATCTGCGGGATGATCGAGACGTCGTGAAACAGGCCATTTGTGACGTAAGCCACAATCGCGACTATCGCCATCAATGGAAAGACGAGATTTCCCTGTGACACTGCCGAGCACATGTCACGGGTCCAAGCCGCCAAAAGGAAGAGAAATACCATTAGGCCGATGGCTCCTGTTTCCACGAGGATCGAGAGAAACACGTTATGCTGGGTGTATGGCTTTGCCCAATGGACGGGGTAAGAAGCCAAGGGATTGGCGAGGTATTTTGTCTTTGCCCGGTCGTATTGTCCTAGCCCAACGCCAAAAAAGGGATGATCCTTGGCCATTTCCCACGCAACTAGGGCAAGGATGGGGCGCAACTGGGCGGATCGGGCGGCCTCGGCAGGGCTGAGGCCTTGATCGCGCTTCATTTCCCAAAAGAAGCCTTTCACGACAAGGGCCATAACAATTAGGCCAAATCCGGCGGTGGCCAGCCATGCCCGGCGATAGCCCCCCGGCACCAAGTGGTATCCCAAAAACAGCCCAGCGAGCCCCGCGGCCAGCCAGACACTGCGGGTGAGCGTGCTAATGACTCCTACTGCCATGATTCCGTGGACCAAGACTAACCCAGGCCACCAACGGCGAGGGGCGGACCGCCCCAGAAATACCCATGCGGCCCAAGCCACTATCATGATGAAGCCATTGATGATGGGATTTAGCAGGGGGCCGCGTGCACGTCCTAGGAATTCTCCGCTCACGGAGCGATCCATGATGTAAGCGGGATAGATAAGCGACCGCAACCCGAAGACCTCAAACAATCCGGTCAGGGACAGGCAAACCCCTACGCAGCCAAGCACCAGGAGGATTCCCCGCTCCGCCGACGATGATAGATGGATTTGTCGGAGGGCAAAATAGAGGCTGGCCGGCATGAAATAATAGAAGACCCAACGGGCAGCGGCACCCGTGTGTTCCGAGCTGAATTGCATCACCGCTAACGCGCCGAGATAGGCGACAAGCACGGCCAGGAAGAGGTCCCCTCGCGCGATTCGGGTAAAAGTTACGCCCCGGCGAACTGTGATGAAAACCGTCCCTAGCAGAACAGTCAACCAGGCGATTCGATCCAAGGTGATGGGGACCCCTAAGCTGTCGTCGTGCCAAAAAGGGTGTCCCAACCATATCCCAGCCAGGAGTGTCAACAGCACAAGGGCCAACAAGAGGCTGTCAGCCCGTGATGTTGTCCACAGTTTGAAGGGCCTTCGAACGGCACCAATGGCCGAAGACGAGGCGATCATGCTTTCCCCCCAGGATCACGGGATTGAGCCATACCGGCGAGCGCCTGGTGTAAGGGTGACTCGGCCCAGTCCTCGGCAACCGGGATTGCTGGCCAGTTTGTGGGAGTGTCTGCCTGCGACGCGCGATCTTTCCACAGACCATCCGGTGTCGTTGGCTGGATCGCCGTTGAGGCGAGTGCCGGCTGGGCTTCGGCGCCAGGAGAGTCGAATAGAGGCCCATGAGATGTCACATCGGCCTCAGAGGGAATGCGCGTCTCTTTCTTCGCCGTTGGTAGGACCATTTCAGCTTGTACGGGTTGGTCACCGTCTTCTTCGTGAGTTGGCGCATGTGATGTCACAATCGGTTTTGTTTCCGAAGGCGCGACGGGAGTTAACCAAAGAAAGACACATAGGGCAAGGAACAGCCCGCAGACGAATCCCCCGGCCACGATCGTGAGTGTCCCAGGGCCAACTGGGCGGTTGCCCGTTCGCGGCGGTTCGACGGCTGTGATAAGCCGTGCTGACCGAGCCGACGCGGCGCCCGCGCGGGCGATGGCCAACCTGTGTTGGGCGTCGCGGACGGTTTCTGATTGAGCGCGGATGGCGGCCATGAGTTGCCGATACTTGGGCAGGACAGCCAAGATGTGTTGAACCCTGGCTTCCTCGGTTTGGCGTTTTTGTTCAAGAAATTGTTTTTGGTTAGCCGCCACGGCTTGCTCGTTCTCGATCGTTTGGATCACCGTAGGGACTTCCTCAGATATACGGTTTGTCAAATCCTGGAGGGCCAGTTGGGCCGCAATCACGGCCGGGTGCTCATCGGCATACTGGCCACGGAGTTCGATGAGTTTAACCTCGGCATCAGTCAGGGCCTCTTGAAAGCGTTTGAGTGTGGGGTATTTTTCCAGCATTGCCGGCGGAATGCTGGCCAGTGCCTCAGGGGTGGCCAACGTCCCGCGAAGGAGCCGGAGTAATTCTTCTTGTAGCACAATTTGGGCTTCGAGTTCATCCAGTTGGTCGTCCAGTTCCTCAATCGCGGATCGCAAGAGCGATTCGTCGGGTTTTTCTTCGTAAGCACGTAACGTTAGGCTGTCCAGCCCTAGTTGTGCTTCAAGGGCAGCCAATTCTTCTTTCAAGTTTTGCAGGACATCGTTGGCGCTCTTTTCCGTGAACACGAGTTCTTGAACCGTGGCTTCGGCTTTGGCCGCCTGGACTTCGCGGAGGCGGCGGTCAGCCTGTTCGACCAGCACACTGGCCAAGCGGCCGGCCCGTTCTGGCCGAGCGTCCCGAACCTTGAGATAGACCAATTCCGTCGTACCGAAGTCCGTATCGGAGGGTGGCACAATTTGCACGGAGCGACGAAGCCGTTCAATATCTCTACGATCGGGAAACGAATGCCTCCTGACGGGCCGGGCTGGTCCAACCTCACGGAGAGTGGCCTCCAAGACATCTTGACTTTGGAAGACTGCCACCAGCGTATCCAGGACATGTCGCCGCTGTTGGTCACTTTCGAATCTTCCTGGGATTTTCGACCCTTCGAGGGCTTCCGCACGAATCACCAAGGGTTGGGTGGCCTCCCATTCAGGCCCCTTGAGAACTCCGTACGTGGCAATCGTGGCAAACAGGAGAAAACTGGCAACAAGGGAGGTGCGGACAGGACGTTCAATAATCAGCCGTTTCGCGAGCCATATTTTTCCGCTGAACGAAGTTTGCGATGTCGTAGGCATGCTTGGTTCCACACACTGATGGAAGAAAGGTTAAATCCAGGGCAAAAGTAGTGTCTGAAGTTGACGATCCGGCACTCGTGGCGCGGAATCCAACGAACAGTCAACCGGAAATAAACCGCAATCTCTTCCGCTAAAGGAATATAGTTTTCGAAAACGCCGTGATGCTAACGCGTTCACCTTAAAGCCTGTCCCAAAAAGTCCCCCTCTCCCTCCGGGAGAGGGTTGGGGTGAGGGCAAGCGAACGTCGGAGTCGATTGAGAAAACCGTGAGCGATTCAGGCCACCCTCACCCCCGGCCCCTCTCCCGCCGAACGGGCGAGGGGAGGTTGTGGGATAGTCTCTAAATCGAAAGTTGCTTTGCCGCGAATCACGGCCCATGTTTTCTCAAGGGAAGCCCATATCTGCGACGGCTTCCGGAAACGGCAGAAAAGCCACCATATGTGCTTATCCGTCCTCTTGCACGACTCTTGGGAAACGCTTGAACAGTGGGCCGATCAATGGGATCGCTGGGCCCATGGCAAGCCCTTTCGCTCATGGGACTGGGTGACCACCTGGTGCTCGATCTATGGGGTGGCAGAACCAAGCTGTCGCCTACATGTGCTATCCGTACACCAGGGAGATGGTGCCCTCGGTTTTGCACCCCTCTTTATGTCGTGGCATCCGTTCTGGGGATGGACGATCCGTTTTCTCGGCTCAGGCGAAATTTGCGGCGATGACGTGGGCTGGGTCGCCCCTGGAGAGCTCCAGGAAACGGTTGGGCGTGCTATTGCTCGGGCCCTTCATCATGGTACGGCCAACGCTTGCTCGATGGTCACCGGGAGAACCAATGGATCTCGAACTTCAATAAGGATCCCTACGTGCGATCAGGTCGATCTCGATGGCGTTAGACTCTCCGACCGAGGGCTTCAAGGGTTTTTGCAGGAGTTACAGGGACTCGGCTGGGCGATTGACATCCGGCCCATCGAGCACTGCTGGCAGATTCCTTTACCCAAGACATGGGAGGAGTTCCTGCAAAACCTGCCGCGTTCTTTCATGCGGAAGAAGATTCGAAAAGCCCAGCAACGGTACCTTAGCCCCGGCGGGGTCCACGTTCACACGGTCTTTGGCACTATACCGTGGGAAGAGGCCTGGCGTCATCTGATCAATCTTCATCAAGCGCGGCGCTTGCAGTTGGGTGATGGTGGGGCCTTTGCCTCGGGGCGTTTTCTGAGATTTCATCAAGAGATACTCAGTCGCTGGCTCCCCTCGGGCAAGGCCCGCTTGGTCTGGTTGGAATGGCAAGGCCAGGCCATCGCGGCGGAATACCTCCTGATATCGGAGGAGACTGTACGTGCCTATCAATCGGGGATGAATCCTCAGTTTGGGCACATGTCGCCGGGTTTTCTGGCAAATCTTGCGGTGATTCAACAGGCCATCACCGAAGGCTACCGAGTATTCGACTTTCTCCGGGGCGATGAACCGTATAAGGCTGACTGGGGTGCTCGGCCCCTCGAGATGGTCCGGATACGCGCCGTTCCCCCTCGCGCAGTGCCGCAAATGAGACTGCGGCTGTGGCAGACGGCAAAAGCCTGCGTCAACGTGTTTCGCAAGAAGAACCATCGGGAATGCTGCCCGCGCTTAGTCGAGTACGATGCACCCTCGGGCGAAGTCCTTTCTCCTACCGCGATAATGGACGGAACAACATGCTGAATGTGCGACTGGCCCTGCTCACTTTGTATTATCACGCCACATGGCCACTTCGTCGGTGGTGGATCCGGCGATGGCAAAAGCAGGCCTGCGTCCCAATGTCGGTCTTGTTGTATCACCGTATTGCGAGCGATTGCCCCGTGTCTTGGGTGACCTCACTATCGGCCTTTCGGCAGCACCTGGCATGGCTTCGCCGTCATGCGGAAGTCGTTTCTCTCCATGAAATTCAAGCCCGTTTGATTTCTGGCAATAGGGAATCGCGTCCCTGTGTGGCCATCACCTTCGACGACGGCTATGCCGATAACCTGAGGGAAGCCGTACCCCTCCTTCTTGAAGCGAGAATGCCTTTTACGTTCTTTGTGACGGTGACCAATCTCCTCCAGGAACGGCGCTTTGCTCACGATTTGGAGCAGGGACAGAGCTGGCGTTTGGTAAGCCCGCGCGAGCTTCGGGAGTTGGCAGATTCTGGTGTGGAGGTCGGTTCCCATGGATTGACCCATGCTGATTATTCCCTTTTGAACATCGACGAGCTTGTCCGGGAAATTAACGATAGCAAACACATTTTGGAAGATTTGGCGGGACGGCCGGTTCGGGCCCTGGCGATTCCCTTCGGCCAGCCGCGGCAAATGACGCCCGAGGTTTTCCAAATCGCCTACGAAGCGGGATACACGTGCGTTTGCTCGGCCTATGGTGGATACAACATACCGGGGCGCCACCGATTCCATATCCGCCGGTTCCACGGTGATGATCCTTTGATTCGGTTGATCAACCAGGTCACCATTGATCCTCGTCTCGTCTGGCAAACACAACGCGATTCCGTTTGGGAGGCACAAAGCGAGAGGCCCGGATCGCTCATGCGCGGCAACGAAGACGCCATTGTTGCCCCATGCACTTTGTTATCACAAGACGGCGAGCAGCGGCCAGCTGTCGGCGAGACTTCGGCCAGATTGCCGACAGGAACTGCACCACTCCCGGAAGCCGGCGCGGCCACTTCGCCGGATAAGGTCCTGCTGGGAGGCAACCTATGACGGTAGCATCTTGTGATGACACATTGCGGCAAGGTGACGTCGTTGTCGCAACACCTGGCGATGGGGGCGCTCAAGGGCCTGAAACCGAGCAACACAGTCTTTCGCCCTGGGCCGCCGGGGTGGTTGTCGTCTTGGTGGCTTCTGTTCTTCAAAGGGCGATTGGTTTTGTTCGGGCGGCCTGGTTCTGTCGCTGGCTCGACGCTGAACAACTCGGCACATGGGACCTCGCCTTTAGTTTCCTGATGACAGCCACCCCGCTGGTGGTCCTCGCATTACCCGGCTGTTTGGGACGGTATGTCGGACACTTTCAAGAGAGAGGGATGCTGGGGCCTTTCCTTCGAAAAGTGGCTTTTCTTCAAGGAGGATTATCCGCTTTTGCCGGCGTTGTGATGGTTTTCCTAGCCGAACCCATTGCCAAGCTCATTTTCGGCTCATCCGGCTTTGCCTCCTATGTGTACCTCTTAGCGGCGGGACTTGTTGTCGTTGCCTGGTCAAATTACCTGTATGAATTGACCACCGCACTTCGTCTCAGTCGGTGGATCGCGACATTACAGCTTATTAATAGTGTCCTTTTTGCCGTCTTTGGTATCGGGCTGCTCTGGATAGGACCCCGGTCTGCGGAGTCCGTCATCATTGCCTATCTGGTTGCCTGCGCCATCACGATCGTGTGTGCGTATTTTGTTGTCCGGCCATGGTTATTGGAAAGTCATTCCAACGTCACATCACAAATAGGGCACGTTTTTTGGCCAAAAGTCCTTTGGTACTCGCTCGGTCTTTGGGCCACCGGGACGGTGGGCAACCTGTTTGCCGTTGTGGATCGGTACATGATCGTCCACTTTTCGCCTCTCGGGGTGAACGCCCTAGGGCAAGTCGGTGATTACCACGCGGCGCGACTGGTTCCCGTTCTTCTCGTTTCCCTTGCGGGACTGGTGGCCACGCTTTCCTTGCCTCATCTTAGTCATAGCTGGGAACGCAATCGCCGTGAAAGATGTGGCGAGCAATTGCTGTTTCTCGTGAAGGTTTCCGGGCTTCTTTTGATGGTGGTAAGCACCGGGGTGCTCATCGGTCGTTCGGTGATTTTTGATAGCCTACTCGCCGGAAAATACCCTGCTGCCGAGGAGATCCTTCCATTGACGCTTCTCACCTGTTGCTGGTTCTCCTTGTTCCTTCTGTTGGAGAACTACGTCCTTTGCTGCGAAAAGGCCCATTGGGCGGCCATTGCCATGGTGGCGGGTTTGCTGGCGAATGTTATTCTCAACATCTGTTGGCTACCACTTTGGGGCCTGTGGGGAGCCATTGCGGCCACGGCCGTCGCCAATGCTCTGGCCCTGGGAGTTTTGGGGTTGGTTAGTTACCGATTAGGGCTCCCGGTGCGATTGCCCCTCCTCTGGATCATCCTCATGCCCCTTGGACTGCTCGGTGGACCCGTGGTGGCAGCAATTCTCACCGTGACAATGATCCTGCTCGCTACGCGGACACGACTCCTTTTCTCCCCAAGCGAGAAACGCGAGTTCGTGCATTTTTGGAAACAACTAACGGGGCTGCATCAAGCTCTTCGCAGTTTCCTAGTAGGTGGGCGATGGCATCGGCAAAACCCTCCAAAGGCGTTGCCTCTCGACACCGACGCGCGCACCTCCTGCTTGGAACCGGCCTTTGTGGGGAAAGCAGGCCGGGCCTGGCCTAACCCATTTTTCCGAAGAAAAAGGCATCCACCGCTCGGGGACCGCGGACCACTTCGTGTTATGTTCGTGATCACCTCGATGCCGGTCGGTGGAGCCGAACGGCTGCTTGTGGAGATTATTCGCCGCCTTGATCGCCGCATTATCCAGCCCGAATTGTGTTGTTTGAAGACCCTTGGTCCGCTAGGTGAGGAGCTCGCTCAGGAAGTTCCGGCGTTCTCACAGCTTCTCAGTCACAAGTACGATTTGCGGGTCTTGCCGCGGCTTTATCTGCTCATGCGAAGGCGGCACATCGATGCCGTCATCACGGTTGGAACAGGTGGTGACAAGATGTTTTGGGGCCGGCTGGCCGCGTTCTTGGCCGGTGTCCCGGTGATAGCGTCAGCACTCCATTCGACAGGCTTGCCCGATCGGGTCGAATGGCTGAACCGTCTCCTTACTCCGCTGACCGATGCATTCATCGCGGTTGCCCAACCCCATGCCGAGTATCTCGTTGCCCATGAGGGCTGCCCGCGCGACCGGACTTGGATCATCGCTAATGGAGTCGATACCGACCGGTTTTCGCCGCGCCCACCCTCCCCGGAGCGGCGTCGAGAGCTAGGGTTACCCCCAGGATGTCCGGTTGTGTCGATCGTAGCTGCCCTGCGTCCGGAAAAGAACCACGAGCTTTTTCTCCAGGCGGCCGCAATTATCCACAAAGCAATTCCTGAGGCCCATTTTGTCATTGTGGGCGACGGGCCTCGCCGGGAAATGCTGGAGCAAATGGCAACTCAGCTTGGGCTGCAAGAGGTCGTCCATTTTTTGGGGACCCGCCACGACATTCCGGACATCTTGGCATGTTCCGACGTGGTTGTACTCTCTTCGCACATGGAAGCCAATCCGTTGGCCATCCTCGAAGCGATGGCCTGCGGCAAACCGGTAGTCGCCACCCGGGTTGGGTCGGTCCCCACAAACGTGGTAGATGGCCTGACCGGGTTTCTTGTCCCCCCAGGCGATGTGGTGGTGCTTGCCGACCGGTGTATGCTCTTGCTCAATAGTGCCCGATTACGCGAAGATATGGGACGTGCAGGCCGCCGGCACGTCCTAAACCGGGCTTCGCTCACGCATACCGTAAAAGGCTACGAGGGGCTTATCGTGAAGTTGTATGCCCGTAAGTGCGGCTCTTGTGCATCAACTTGGGGGAATAATACCCATCGCGAGGTGTACTGAGCGATGGGCCTGCCCCGCGGTTGAGAGAAGGCCTCTCGGCGA
>JAKPII010000274.1 GCA_029549885.1 Planctomycetota bacterium | reverse complement strand
AACCGGGTTAACTTCTCAGATCGAACGTCCCCTCCACGATAACCGATTCACCTGAAGCGGGTGAGGGGAGTCGAACCCCCGTCAATAGCTTGGAAGGCTACTGCTCTACCGTTGAGCTACACCCGCCTCCGCCACGTCGTTACCTGGTCAAATTGGGGGGTGCAGGATTCGAACCTGCGAAGGCAGAGCCATCAGATTTACAGTCTGACCCCTTTGACCACTCGGGAAACCCCCCAAAACAAAAAACGACCAATGGGCGAAAACCAAAATTGTACTACATCCGTACCCCTGCGCGAAGAGCTAACGGTGGGACTCGAACCCACAACCTGCTGATTACAAGTCAGCCGCTCTGCCAATTGAGCTACGCTAGCCTCGCATACCGACGTCTGATTTAATATACCGGTCTGGCCAAACTCTGCAAGCCGACCCAGCAACCGGTTTTGCAGTCGCGGTTCCCAATCCCATTATACCGATTCGCCAGGTGATTCATCCTCGGGTGTAAGCCTGCCTCTTGGTGCACCAATTGGTGGCAAGGCCCCACCGCCAGGACGGGGCTCATTACGATAGGGCTGGGATTTATAGACGTCACGAAATTTGTTTAGCGCAAATGAAAACACTCGCAATCGAGACGACCGCCCCTGTTGGTTCGTTGGCTTTTTTTGACGACGGACAGGTCCTCCGCCACTGGACGCTTCCTGAAGATCGGCGGTCCGCCGCAACACTGGCGGCAGAATTGCAACGGGCCTTGCAAGCGATCGGCTGGCGGCCTAATGATGTCGAGCTCGTCGCGGTATCTCTGGGGCCGGGCTCGTTTACCGGAGTTCGCATCGGCTTGGTGACCGCCAAGGTCTTTGCCTATGCAACGGGGGCTCAACTCATCGGTGTGGATTCGCTCGACGCGGTGGCCGAGAACATCCCTGGGACATATTCTCCCCTCGTTGTCCTCGCAGATGCCCAAAGGGGAGAGATCACCGCAAAGCTTTATGTTTGGGAGCCAACCGCTGGATGGCTGATTACCAAGCAATCGGGGCTAGTTACCCCCCAAGATTGGTTGCCTCATCTGGCCCTCGAACATCAGTTCTGGCTGGCAGGGCCCGGTTTGTATCGGTTTAAAGAGTCAATCGGGGATCAGTACCGCATGGTTCCGGAAGCCTTCTGGAGCCCAACGGCTGTCGGTGTAGGTAAACTCGCTTGGAAACGCTTTCTCGCGGGCCAGACGGACGACATTTGGACGCTCGCACCGATCTATTACCGCGCAAGTTACGCCGAGGAAAAGCGTGCACCGCGATAATCCTACAATAGGGCCGCTCTTTGTTGCTCCCCGGCTTTGGGCGTCAGTCACCAGCTCATTGCATCACCATCTTGGTGCTGTGCGATTAAAGAGATTTCAAGACCTTCGAGGCCGCTTCTAAGGTCTTGGCAATCTCTGTCTCTCCATGAGCCGTGGAGACGAACCAGGCCTCAAACTGGCTGCACGGTAGGTAAACACCCTCTTCGAGCATGCCCCAGAAGAACCGCGCAAACTGTTTGGTGTTGCAGCGCGACGCGGTATCCCAATCTATGATCTCTTCGCTAGTGAAGAACAGGGTGAGCATCGAACCACATCGCTGGACACGAGCCGGGAGACCTGTTTGTGCAATGATCTCGGTTAAACCTTTTTCCAACTGATGGGACCGAGCTTCTAGCAAAGGATAAGGATTCTCTCGCTGGAGGATCCGCAACGTGGCGATACCCGCCGCCGTGGCCAAGGGATTGCCGCTGAGTGTTCCGGCCTGAAACACCTTTCCAACGGGCAGCACATGATCCATGATTGAGGCCTTTCCGCCATAGGCCCCAACCGGCAATCCGCCGCCAATGATTTTTCCCAACGTGGTCAAGTCCGGCGTGATTCCATACAAACTTTGAGCGCCCCCCAAGGCAACGCGAAAGCCCGTCATCACCTCATCGAAAATCAGGATGGCCCCATATTTGTGAGTGAGTTCCCTTAGTTTGCGGAGAAACTCCGCTTTTGCTGGGACGCAACCCATGTTCCCCGCCACGGGCTCGACAATCACCGCGGCGATTTCCTCACCCATCTTCTCAAAAACCTGCTGGACCCCCTCGACGTCGTTATAACGCAGCACCAGCGTGTCCTGGGCTGTCCCTGCGGTCACCCCAGGAGAGTTAGGCACACCCAGAGTCGCGGCAGAACTCCCCGCTGCAACCAGCAAGCTGTCCACGTGGCCGTGATAACTCCCGGCAAACTTTATGATCTTGCTCCGGCCGGTTGCCCCCCTGGCCAAACGAATGGCACTCATCGTCGCTTCGGTACCGGAATTAACAAGTCGTACTTTCTCAATGGACGGGACGATTTTACATACCAGTTCAGCCAGTTCGGTCTCGGCTTGAGTGGGTGCCCCGAAGCTTGTGCCGCGGCGCATCGCGGACTCAATGGCCGACAGGACCTCAGGATGGGCATGACCGAGGATCATCGGACCCCAGGAACCGACGTAATCGACATACCGGCAGCCGTCGATATCCCACACCCAGGCGCCTTGAGCACGATCAATAAAAAGGGGATGACCTCCGACCGCCCCAAAGGCCCGGGCCGGACTATTCACTCCCCCCGGAATCAATGCCTTCGCAAGCTCGTACGCTTTTTCGCTGAGAGGCCAACGCATTGCTGACTCCTACTTACATTGCCGGGTTGAAATGTTCGCGATCCCTTTAGACATAAAATAGGTAGCGAGGTTACGCAACACCGCCTCCAAGCCCAATGTTTTCACGGGCATCAACGGCGTCTCCCGTTGAAGCAACCTTTCGGATCGAGCATGATGACAGAATTGTTTTTCTCACAGGACAAAGCCTTATTTTTCCGCAACAAAAAATTGACAAACTGACGAGAAAACTCGCTGCCCAGACGGACGAGACCAGTGACAGAGCTGACGCGGGACGAAATTGCCGCACGATACTTTGAGCAATTGCAATACCAACCCTATCCGATGCAGGAGGAGGCCATGCTGGCCTGGTTCTCCGCGCGGCAGGGGGTGCTTGTTTGTGCGCCTACTGGAACGGGCAAGACGCTGATTGCCGAGGCCGCCCTTTTCGAAGCTTTGCACACCAACACAGTCGCCTATTACACGACCCCGCTCATTGCCCTTACCGAGCAAAAATACCGGGAAATGCAGGCCGCGGCTGTCCGTTGGGGGTTTTCGGCGCGTGATGTAGGCCTTGTTACGGGCAATCGGCGTGAAAATCCAGACGCACAAATCCTGGTTGTGGTCGCCGAAATCCTCTTCAACCGACTTCTTCACCCGGAAATCTGGGACTTCAGTTGCGTCAGTGCCGTTGTGATGGACGAATTTCATAGCTTCAACGACCCCGAAAGGGGGATCGTTTGGGAGTTCACCTTGGGGCTTTTGCCCTCCCATATCCGGACACTCCTTCTTTCGGCAACGGTAGGGAACGCCGCGGAGTTTTTGCATTGGCTGCGGGTTTCTCACGGTCGTGACCTGGAACTTGTGGTGGCCACTGATCGAAAAGTCCCCCTGGTTTTTCAATGGGTCCCCGATCGCTTGCTCAATGAGCAGATTGAAGAAATGACCCAGGGCGATGAGGCCTCTCGGAAAACGCCCGCGTTGGTGTTTTGCTTCAATCGTGAAGAATGCTGGTCCATCGCCGAACAACTCAAAGGGCGGGACATGATTACCCGCGAGCAACAGGCTGCGATTCAGGAGATTCTAAAAGAAGTGGACCTTTCGCACGGTGCCGGCCCCAAGCTAAAGCAGCTCTTATTGCGGGGTGTAGGTGTCCACCATGCTGGCGTTCTGCCCAAGTACCGCAGGCTAGTGGAAGATCTCTTTCAGAAAAAACTTCTCTCTGTCGTGGTCTGCACAGAAACATTATCAGCCGGGATCAACTTGCCAGCTCGGTCCGTGGTTCTTCCATCTTTGGTTAAAGGTCCGCGCGAAAAACGGCGTCTCATTGACCCCAGCTCGGCCCACCAGATGTTTGGTCGAGCAGGCCGCCCTCAGTTCGACACGCAAGGCTATGTGTTTGTCTTAGCACACGAGGACGACGTCAAAATCAACCGCTGGAAGGAGAAGTACGATCAAATCCCGGAAGACACAAAGGATCCGCAACTCTTGCGGATGAAGAAAGACCTCAAGCGAAAGATGCCTCAACGTCGACCGGACGAGGTCTATTGGACCGAGGCACAGTTCTGGAAGCTCAAGAATTCCCCGCCAACCAAACTTGTCAGCCGTGGACACCTACCCTGGCGGCTATTGGCCTACATGCTCCAGGCATCGCCTGAGGTGGAACCCATCCGTCGTCTCGTCAGCAAACGGTTGATGGAATCGGGCCGCATTGCCTCAGAATTGCGATACCTCAACCGCATGCTTCTGACGTTGTGGCGAGCGGGGTTTGTTGAACTCGAGCCAACTCCGCCAGCATCAGCCTTCGCCGTAGTGCCCAAAAAGCCGTCCATTGATCGCTCCGCCACATCCTGGGAATTCCCTGCCAAATCCACTACCGATGAAGAGGAGAGTTCGGCACAACCAGAATCAGAGGGGGCTGAAACGCCGGAATACCAACCGGTGCGGGCCATTCCAACGGAGCACATCTGGAAGATTTCCGTCTTTCGCAGTGTCAATCCGTTGTACGGAGTCTTTCTCATCAATCAACTTGGGGTCGCCAACACCCAAGAGATTCTCCAGGCCATGGAGAGCGTCCTGGAATTACCGCGCTCGCTGATGAATTATGTCCGTGTGCCCAGTTATGACGATCTCCCTCCGGGACCACTAGCGACCACGAGGCTCGATCCCCTCCTCCTGGAACTGGGGCTAGCACTGCCGTACCAATTAACCGGTCGCAGCGAGGAGGAAGATGAGGCAGAAAAAGAGGCCCGCCGACGGCAACAGCGGCGGGGGTTCGTCGAAGATCGTCCTCGCGTCTTAACACTTGCCGAAAAACTGGAACTCCTTTTTCGGTACGATTTCCCCGATGTTTTTGATATCCGTATCACACCGGTTTGGGCAGCCGGTGAACTTCTCGAATACGGGGACGACTTCAACAAGTACATTACAAGCAAGTCCCTGCAAAAGCAGGAGGGTATCATTTTCCGTCATTTGCTGAGACTGATCCTCCTGCTCGGGGAATTCAAGCAAATCTGCCCAGTGGAATTGACTCCCGAAGTCTGGCAGGCCCAATTGGACGAGCTGATCGTACGATTTAGCGAGGTTTGCCGCCGCGTCGATCCGACAAGTACAGAACAAGCCATGGAGCAGGTCGAAAGCGAAAGCGTGATCGACGACTAGCCACAGTTAACAACAATCAAGGCGATTCCCCAGCGTTACGGAAACTCCCTTAGGCATGCTTTGTTAGCTCGGTTGTTCTTGTCATACGGCCTCAAAGCCTTTATCATAGGATCAATCAACGTTCGACAGTGCAAGGGTGCAGCATCTAGCTGCAGGTGTTGCGGATGGTCGGGCCGCCATTCGTTTTTTTCTTCGAGTTAATGAGGAAGGAACGCGATGGCACAACCCGATCGTTCTCCGCACCAACCTGTGGAAACCCCCTCAGAGGCGCCACAGAGCCCGGCCGGTTGTCTTCTTCGACTCTATTGGATGATCGGTGGCTATCTGATCGCCGTCTTGTGTGGCGTCTCGATTGTCAACCACCACGGTGACTTTTCTCTGGTGGATGTGATTTACTGGTTGGCCATTATCGGCATTTTGGCTGCCCGCTGGGTGGATATCAAACGATTCAGCGGCACCCGGGCCGACGGTCAATTGGCCACGATGCGGGACTGGCAGACCCACGCTATCGTAACCGTTGTCGCCGGAATCATCGGTTGGATCGTCATCCACTTCGTTCGGTGGCAGGGTCTTTGGTAACTTGCTGGGTCAATTACAGAGCCAAATGGGAGAGGAGGATTCGGCACGCCAGGACAATGAGAATGCCGCCCCCGCAGATTTCTCCCCATTGAGAAAAACGTCGGCCCAGCCAATTACCACTGTGAATACCGATCAAGCTGAGGAAGGCTGCAACCAGTCCGATAATGACGGCCGGAAACCATACTGATCCGGCAAGCACCGCTAGAGATACCCCAACGGCCAGGGCATCGACACTGGTCGCAATTGACAAGCCTACAAGTGACCACCCCCGGGTTGGGTCTTCAGCCGTAAACGTTAGTTCTTCATCGAACGCCTGCCAGATCATTTTGCCCCCCAGGACTACCAGGATGCCAAAGGCTAGCCAGTGATCCCAGGTGCTAATCAATAGGGAAAACTGTCGGCCAATGGCCCAGCCGAGAATAGGCATCAAAAACTGAAAAAGCCCAAAATGAAAGGCAATCCGAAAAGTGTGTCGAGCGGTAATCTGCTCCAGACGCAAACCCACAGCCAAGGATACGGCAAAGGCATCCATGGCCAGGGCTAAGGCTATAAATAAAACGGCCAATAAGTCCACTTGTTGCTTGGAATCTCGGAGTAATAACGGCATCACGGTACATGCGGAGAATACGGCTCCAGCCCCGACTGGGCTATTCCTTCCACGTATAGGCAATTATCCCGAGCTCGACAACGCCCTCAAGCCGAATTGGCAAAAGTGGAGTCCTCAATCACCAGCATGCACTCATCTACGTTCACGGGCGGAGGAAGCCAGCCCTCGGCTCTGAAGGCACCAAGCCGCCCCGCTGGCAAAAAATAAGCCTCACATCGCTTGGGGGATGCGAGGCAAAAGATCATTCGGCCAATTCTGACATTCTCCCTATCGGGAGAACAACGGGGACAGTTACCGGCCTTTTTCCCGGCGCAGTCTGTGCCACAAAGATCACTCGTACTTTATCGAGCAGCCAAAGGCCTTTGTCATGGTTGTCTCTGGGGTCTTGCCTGCCAAGAGGGCATCGAGGGCTTCCCTCAGGTAATGTCGCTTGACCTGCTTGGGATCCATGTTGTCGTCGATGGCCCCAATATAGGCAATTTTGCGCTCAGAATCGAGCACAAACACATGGGGCGTAACCTTTGCACCGTAGTCGTGCCCTGTCTTCTGGGTCGGATCATACAAATATGGAAAATTGAAGCCCTTCTCCTTCGCTCGAATTTTCATTTGATCCAATCGATCTTGTGGGATGTTGTTAACGTTCAGCGCGATAACCTGAACCTTCTTTTCTTGGTAGTCCTTTTGCAGGGCAATGAGCCGATCTTCGTAGGCCTTGGCCACCGGGCAATGGTTGCAGGTGAAGACCAAAACGATTAATTTCGCATCTGCATAATCAGAGAGCGAATGCTGCTTGTCATCCACCCCGATAAGGTTCTTCCAATCGGGGGCCTTATCACCGACGTTTACCCCCGTTTGTTCGGCTACGGCACAAGATCCGAAAATGAGCAGTCCCGCCGACAACACCGCCAAACAAGCCACAGAAATCAGTCGTTGCATTATTCGACCTCCCATCACTATGCGCTAACCCTTGCCCGTCCCTGACGCTCACCCAACTGCTCGCGTCCCACAGGGATGGGCCAAAGAATAGTTTACCGAACTCGCCCAGAAGGCAACCCCACCCAGAGAGGGTCAGCCCTCTCTTCTCGTTCAGGGGAGTTCATAAACCCGTTGTCAACGCGGACTATGTCAAGCATATCCCAAAGAATTTAGGGCACATCCCATTACCGTTTGGACAGCTTTGCGTTACAATCCGACGATATAGGTTTTGACTTGCACAACCACCCGGTGATTGAGCGTAGCCGCGTGGGTGGGGTATCGGTTCGAGAGAACTCCAAGCGATTGGTTTCTGAAACGTCGGGAAACACACTATGGCGAAAGGTGGAAAAAAGAAGAAGGCTGAGGTTGTCTTTCTGGTCTGCGAAGAAACGAACGACTATAACTATACGCTCCGTCGGAAACCGGGTGGGGAGAAACTTCGCCTCAAGAAGTTTTGTCCACGCTGCCGCCGGCACACATGGCATTCCGAGAAGAAAAAATAGCCTGTCGATGGCGTAACATTAACGCTCGCTGGGATTGCCATTCGCGGGCGATGAGGCTCCGGGGCTATGAAAAAACGATGGCGGATCTCTTTTCATGATCCCGTAGCCATTGCCGACCTTGCACGCCGAGCGGAAATTCCCCCGGTTGTCGCCCAGTTGCTTTTGTCTCGCGGTATTTCCGACCCCTCAGAGGCCCGCTGGTTTCTCAAGCCGTCACTCCAGGCTCTCCACCCTCCGGAGGCTTTTCCGGCTTGTGAACAGGCGGCCGACATCATTTGGGCAGCTATCCAGGCGCGGCAGCGGATCGCCATCTATGGAGATTACGATGCCGATGGCATCACGGCGACGGCGATTCTTTGGAAGTGCCTGAAGTTACTTGGTGCCGACGTCCGGTATTATGTCCCCAATCGTCTGGAAGAAGGCTATGGACTTCAAACAGCGGCGATTGAGGACCTTGTCCAGCAGGGTGTCCAACTGATTGTCACAGTGGATTGTGGCATCACCGCCATTCCAGAAGTCGCCTTTGCCCATGAAAAGGGCATTGAGGTCATCGTCACGGATCACCATGAGCCGGGTCCCGACCTACCGCAAGCCGCCGCGATTGTTCATCCCCGTATTGGCTCATCGCCGTTTCCCTTTCCCTGGTTGAGTGGCGCCGGGGTGGCCTTTCGCCTGGCTTGGGCAATTGCCCGGCGGGCCAGTTCCGGCCAACGGACAGATGAACGTCTCCGTGACTTTCTCGTGCAGGCCGTTGGATTGGCTGCCATCGGGACGGTGGCCGATGTCGTACCGCT
>JAKPII010000264.1 GCA_029549885.1 Planctomycetota bacterium | reverse complement strand
ATTCCTCCAAACGTGCGCCAAGTGCCGTAGATGCCATTCTGTAGTCGGGGTGTGCTGTTGGATAAGCTGATATGATGGTCAAGCACGCCCGTGCCGCGCTGAGCTGGATACATTGTTGGACTGACGCATGAGGAGGACATTTCATGGCTATGTTTTCTTGCACGACATCCGTGGAAAGGGAAGATCGGCACGCCGCCGGCCCTCATAGCGGGGTGCGGTGTTTCTTGGGAGTAGTAGCCCTGATGATGGTTTGTGCGCTTCCCGTCTTAGGACGGGCGGCTGAACCGGGCAAGCAAGCCGGGCGCTACAACGTGCTTATGATTGCGGTGGACGACTTAAGGCCGGAGGCCGGTTGCTACGGCGTTCCCGTGATCAAAACTCCTCATATTGATGCCCTAGCTGCTGAAGGGTTGCTGTTTAATCGGGCTTATTGCCAGCAGGCCGTGTGTAGCCCTTCGCGGACGTCATTACTGCTCGGTCGCCGACCTGACACGACGCAGATCTACGACCTTCAAACACATTTTCGCAAAACGCTGCCGGATGTGGTCACGTTGCCGCAGCACTTCAAGAACCACGGTTATCACACCCAGGGGTTAAGCAAGATTTACCACGGCGGATTGGACGATCCGGCGAGCTGGAGTGTCCCTCATTGGACGCCTAAGAAACCCAGTTACGGGAAGCCCGAGACGCTCGCCGACATCGCACAGCGACGGCAGGAGAAACAAAAGAAGATGGGGCCAGCAACGCAAGTCCTCGAGCGTGACCCCAAGACTGGCATCCCACTGAAGGTCACGGCGCCCAAGTATCGTGTCTATGGCCCGGCCTGGGAAGACCCCGACGTGCCGGATGATGCCTTGCCCGACGGCGAGACAACAAATCATGCCATCGAAATCCTGCGTCAGATCAAGGACAAGCGGTTTTTCCTAGCTGTGGGTTACCTTAAACCCCATTTGCCCTTTGTGGCCCCCAAGCGGTATTACGACCTTTATCAGAAGTCAGAAATCCCCTTGGCGCCGAATCCCTTTCCGCCCAAGGATTGCCCCCAGATCGCCCTGACCGATTGGGGTGAATTACGGGCATACATGGGAATCCCGGCAAAAGGTCCTCTCTCCGAGGAAATGGCTCGCGACTTGGTCCATGGCTATTACGCCGCCACAAGTTACGTCGATGCCCAAATCGGTAAGCTCCTCGCCGAGGTGGAACGGCTCGGCCTCAAAGACGAGACCATCGTCGTGCTCTGGGGCGATCACGGCTGGCACCTGGGCGACCACGGCTTGTGGTGCAAACACACGAACTTCGAAAGCGCAACGCGATCCCTGCTGATCTTCCGCGTGCCTGGACAGAAGAACGCCGGGCAAAAGACCGACGCCCTGGTGGAGTTTGTTGATATTTATCCCACATTGTGCGAATTGTGCAACTTGCCTATCCCCGAGGGACTGGAGGGAACAAGTTTGGTTCCCCTTTTCGAGGACCCGAATCGGCCCTGGAAAAAGGCGGCCTTCAGTCAGTATCCCCGCTCCGGCGTGATGGGCTACTCCATGCGAACGGAGCGTTACCGTTACACCGAATGGCGCCCCCGAAAAGGTGGCGAGCCGGTGGGCGTCGAATTGTACGACCACGCCGAGGATCCTCAGGAAAACGTCAATCTCGCCAACCGTCCCGAGTATCAGAACCTGGTCAACGAGCTGAAAAAGCAGTTGGAAGCGGGCTGGCAAGGCGCCCTCCCGCCAAAACCGGCGGAATGACGGCCTAGAACCCCGGCAGCTGTGTCAGCTTAGGACCAAGTCGTAACCGACCGCGAAGATGGCCGCGTCGATCAAAGCGTGACTGATCCACGGCCCGTAGAGGGATCGTGACCGGTG
>JAKPII010000241.1 GCA_029549885.1 Planctomycetota bacterium | reverse complement strand
CTCCAGAATGACTTGATCACCATATTTCTCGCTGAGGTACTGAGCCACTCCATTTCGGCTATCCTCGACATTCATTTGGACGATAATGGCGCCGTGACCATCATAGTAGCGAAGAAACGATCGGATGCGGCGATCAAGTTCCGGCGACTCCACCACGCGACCGTTCTTGAACACTGACTTGGGATCGACACCTACGACGTTCTCCCCAATTACAATCGGAAAACCGCACAGGGCTGCTCCGATGGCTAGTGAATCCCAGTATTTTGCGGCGACAAACGTGGACCCCAAGGCCCCTGTCATTAAAGGAACACGACACTTTGTCTTAACTTCTCGACCAAATTCGGTGCGAACGTCAACCTTGGGAAAAACGCAATCATCCGGTGAATCCCCCACTCCCGGCGGCAAACCAGTGGAGTCGTAGGCATAGCCCTGAATCCGCAGGGCGTGATAGCCGACCCCAATCGCGACCACATTGGCTGAACCCGCGGTTACGTTACCAAAATTCCGCGGATAAAGCATTTTTCGCCCAAGCATCGAGCTCAGCCACGTTTCACACTTTCCTTTGCACTCGGCTTCGCAGAGGGTACAAAGGCCCGAATCCGCCGGGTTCCCCCGATTAACTGTGCCTAGAACGTCATTCTGCTTCCGATACTGCATACCTCACACTCCTGAAAGGACCGTACACGAGACAGTAATTTGACCGCGGGCTGGAAAGGAGCGCCTTCCGAGATCTGGCAGGGCACTGCCAATTAGACTTTGTGGTAGTTTAGCGTCGCTGGGGGCGGTTGTCTATAGGGTTAACCGTGCTACACGCTGATTTTTGCAAGATGCCCAAAATGGCCGCGGCATTGACAGTGCCGACAAAATTCGGTAAAATTGCCATAACGTTCGAGGAATAGGAAAAGGCTGGTCTGGCCTTCGGAGCTTTCTTGCCAGATAGTCGGTGCTTGCGGAAACATTTTTGGAGACCGCTGCCAAGCTCCATTTCCGCTGTTACCGAAGGCTGTGGCAAATCGCGGCAAGTTTCGGGATTTTGGATCGTGTTGATCCCGCAGGCAAATGTAGGGTGCTACTCAAAACGGTATTGAGGAAAGACGCGACATGACCGTGTATTCACCGACCTATAACACGCCCGAGCATCGTCCCTCGTCCCCACCACGGCTTCGTCCGCGGCGTGAGGACCGAAAGGCCCGCCATCGGCTGGAAATTCTGAACGTCTTGAGAAAAACCAATCGTCCCTTGACGTCCTCGCAAATAGCAGAGCAGTTGGCTTCGGCCGGCTATATCTTGAGTGAGCGGAGCATTCGCCTTTATCTGAATGAACTTGACGCCGAGGGGTTGACGATTTCGGCTGGCCATCGTGGCCATTTGATCTCTGATCAAGGACTAGCCGAACTGCGAGTCGCCCAGACCATCCAGCGCGTGGGTTATCTCTCCGCCCGCATCGACGAGATGACCTACAAGATGACGTTTGACCTGGAGCGTCGCACGGGCACCGTCGTGGTGAACACATCGATCATCAATCCGCATGATCTTGCGCAATGTCTCGACAGCGTGTGCCAGGTCTTCTACAAGGGGTATGCCATGGGAACGCGGCTGGCGATTCTAGAGCCTGGCCAGCGGATGGGTGAGGTGGAGATTCCGCCGGGCCGTATCGGCTTCTGTACGGTCTGTTCTATGACCGTCAATAGCGTTTTCCTCAAACATGGTATCCCCACCACATCGCGTTTTGGCGGATTGCTTGAAGTCCGCAACGGGCAGCCCACTCGTTTTGTAGAAATTATCCACTACGACGGAACCAGTATCGATCCTTTGGAGATTTTCATTCGCGGACGAATGACTGATTATCGCGGGGCAATCTCGACCGGAAATGGTCTGATTGGGGCCAGTTTCCGGGAAATCCCCGAGGATGCCCGCGACGTAGCTCAACGACTCAGTAACGAAATGGCACGAATTGGTCTGGGAAGCGTCCTGGCGATCGGATTGCCGGCGCAACCCCTCTTGGGCATTCCTGTAACGCCAGGACGGGTCGGCGTGATCAACGTTGCGGGACTAAACCCAGTGGCCATCCTTGAAGAAATCGGTTATCACGTCTATTCCCGTGCCCTTCACGGTTTGATGGACTTTAACCAACTTATCACCGTTGATGAGCTACCCAGCATTCTCCAGAGGTTTTTAAAGCACAACGGCTGACCCGGATCTGTCGGCATCACGCCGCTGGCGGTCGAACAGGCCACCACGGACCGTGGCCCTCCATCACCCGTTGAGGGACGCGATCTGTGGCATTCACTCCGTCTCACCCCGTCTCAAGGGAAGAGACCGTCGTAAGGCTCCGTAGAGCGGTCGCCGCCCCCATTCTGAGTCCGCATCGGCCCTCACAATAACGTCTCTAAAAGGAGCCGCAGTTTGCGAAGTTCGGAGCTTTGATCCACGCCGGGTTCGGGCGCGATGTCGATGGCCAGGGCCCGGTTATATTCGTATCGCCCCAGATTGGCCAAGAGCTTCCCGTATTCCACTTCACCCTGGCCCACCAGAACTTGGAACCTATCTTTTTTCGTATCCCGCAGCCTGACGTGTCGAACGTATTTGAGGACCGGTTCGGGGTTGAGCGGCGTCTCTCGGCCGTAGATAAGATGGCTGGGGTCGAGGCAAATTCCCAAACCTTTGGCGTGATGACACAAGACGGCCGCCGTTTCGGGCAATTCGCTCATGCGGCCACGCTCGGTC
>JAKPII010000206.1 GCA_029549885.1 Planctomycetota bacterium | reverse complement strand
ATCAGAGGACGCCCTGGGCGAGCATGGCATCCGCCACCCGCACAAAACCGCCAATATTGGCGCCATCCACATAATCGACGCTGCCATCGGGCTTCGCACCATAGCGGCAGCATGTCTCATGGATGTTTTGCATGATCTGCTTGAGCCGTCGATCAACTTCCTCGCGGGTCCAGGAGGTGTGCTGGGCGTTTTGGCTCATCTCCAAGCCGGAGACAGCGACACCACCCGCGTTAGCCGCCTTGCCCGGTGCGAACAGAATCTTCGCCCGTCGGAAGACCTCGATGGCCTCCGGTGTCGAGGGCATGTTGGCACCTTCCGAAACACACTGGCAACCATTCTTGACCAACGTTTCGGCATCGTCACCGTTCAGTTCATTTTGGGTCGCGCTGGGCAGCGCGATGTCGCAGGGGACACCCCAGGGCTTTTGGTTCGGGTAGAACTCGCACTTGAACTTTTCCGCATACTCACTGATCCGGCCGCGCCGTTCATTCTTGAGCCACTTCACGTATTCCAGCTTCTCTTGGTCGATTCCGTTTTCGTCGTAGATGAATCCGCTGGAATCCGAGAGGGTTACGCACTTGGCACCCAGTTGGATCAATTTCTCAACGGTATATTGGGCCACATTGCCCGATCCCGAGACCACGGCAATCTTGCCCATGAGGCCCTCGCCGCGCCGTGCCAACATTTGTTCTACGAAATAGACGTTGCCATAACCCGTGGCTTCTGGCCGGATGAGCGAGCCACCCCAGCCATAACCTTTTCCAGTAAGGACGCCGCTGAACTCCACCTTGAGCCTCTTGTACTGGCCAAAGAGATAACCGATTTCCCGCGTACCCACGCCGATGTCCCCGGCCGGGACATCCGTCATGGGGCCAATGTGACGGAAGAGTTCCGTCATGAAGCTCTGACAGAACCGCATAATCTCGCGGTCGCTCTTGCCCTTGGGATCGAAGTCGGAACCGCCTTTGCCGCCACCCATGGGAAGAGTTGTCAGACTGTTCTTGAAGACCTGTTCGAACGCCAGGAATTTGAGGACGCTCAAATTAACCGTCGGATGGAACCGCAGGCCGCCCTTATACGGGCCGATGGCGCTATTCATTTGCACCCGGTAGCCGCGATTAATCTGAACTTCACCCTTGTCATCGACCCAGGCCACGCGGAACATCACGACCCGTTCTGGTTCCGTAATGCGGTGAAGAATCTTTTCCTTTTCGTAGATGGGGTGCTCGGCAAGGAAGGGGAAAATGCTTTCCGCGACTTCCCGAACAGCTTGGTGAAACTCCGGTTCATTGGGGTTCCTCTTGACAACCCACTCCATGAACTTCTCAACGTTAGCGGCGACGCTTGAGGTCAGTTTCATCGTGTGAACTCCTGATCATAGAACGGATCAAACGTACGGTTCGTGGGCATGAGAGTACCTCGTTGCGGCGAGGCCCGAGCCATGGCTTCGAACGGGGGGGATAACCAAGCGAGCAACAACCGAAAGCTGGGTAACTCATGACCAAAGATTCGGCAATCTGTCGCCAGAATATTGTCTAATCTATTCCAAATAGCCGACGAGTTCAAGGGCTTCGGGGATCGTTTTCTCGCTGAGGGCTGCTTGTGTGCCGTGGGCGATCCTCCGAGGATGACGGCAAGCCCCCTGCAACGTAGATGCGGAAAAACTGGCCTAAAAGCCGTACGGAGCGGATCGCGCTCGAATCGTTCTCGCGGTGCGCGACGTCCATGCATCCGACCGCGGAGCGCACGCCGGAGGACGATCTCCATGTAACCCCGCTTGACAAGCTGGATTGAAGTCGGCAAAATTGCCAGTCATCCGGAAAAGTCGGCAACCAAACATCCGAGAACTTGATTTTTTTGCCGAAAGTCGGCCATGTTTCGGTAGAGGGCGCGTCGGCCTTGCCGGGGAAGCCCGAGCCAACGGGAAAGAATGCCGATATGGGGCACGGCCCAACGGAGCTGCCAAGGCGACACATATCCCATCCAAAGTGAGGTCACGGTGATGAGGGTGAGTAAGTCGAGTTCGCAAGCAGGGGTATTCCGTACCCCTTATCGAAGGGAGGACCGCAAGCACCGCCACCGGATGGAGATTCTGACCGTCCTGCGAAAATCCGAGCAGCCATTATCTTCCAGCGACATCGCCCAAATGCTGGCTGCTGTGGGATATATGCTCAGCGAACGGAGTATTCGACTGTATCTTGCCGAGATGTGCGAAGAAGGGCTAACCATCTCTCACGGCCACCGTGGGCATACGATCTCTGAAAAGGGTTTGGCCGAGCTGCGTGTGGCGCAGACCATCCAGCGTGTCGGTTATCTATCCGCCCGAATTGATGAAATGACCTACAAAATGACCTTTGACCTGGAGCGCCGCGCGGGCACCGTGGTTGTCAATACCTCTGTGGTCAATCCCCATGATCTTGCTGTTTGCCTGGATAGCGTTTGCCAGGTGTTCAACAAAGGCTTCGCTATGGGCAGCCGCTTGGCACTGCTAGAGCCCGGCGAGCGGATTGGTGAGCTACAGATTCCGCCTGGCCGAATCGGCTTTTGTACCATCTGTTCGATTACTCTCAACAGTGTCCTCCTCAAACATGGCATTCCCACGACCTCGCGCTTCGGCGGTTTGCTGGAGGTCCGCGATGGTAAACCTTTGCGTTTTGCCGAGATCATTCACTACGATGGGACCAGTATCGATCCTCTGGAAGTCTTCATCCGCGGACGGATGACCGACTATCGTGGCGCCATTGCCACCGGCAACGGACTGATCGGGGCCAGTTTCCGCGAAATCCCGGAAGACGCCCGCGATTTGGCCCAGCGTCTGAGTGACGAAATGGGGCGGATTGGGTTGGGGGGTGTCATGGCGATTGGACTCCCGGCCCAACCGTTACTGGGCATTCCCGTCACACCGGGGCGGGTAGGTGTTCTCGTTATTGCCGGACTCAATCCGATTGCGATTCTCGAAGAGATGGGCTACCAGGTGTACTCCCGGGCTTTGAGCGGCCTGATGGACTTTAGTCGG
>JAKPII010000202.1 GCA_029549885.1 Planctomycetota bacterium | reverse complement strand
GCTACCAATTGTCCTAATCTCTTGTAATGCTCAGGGGAATGTGCCAGGAGCAGATACTTATGGGCGGTGTGAAAGGCCACGAGGTCATTCAATCTCCATCGCTGTGACCAAAGGTTTTTGAGGCGATGAAAGGCAAAAATTCTTGTAACCCAATTTTCGCGAAGTCGGGGATCATGTAGGCGGCCTTCTTCCTCAATAGGGAGATACGGCATCATTTCTAGTAACACACCGGCAAAGGTCCCGACATGAGTCCCGGCCGAGTCTCCCTCGGGCTTATAAACCTTGACACGCTCCATCCCACAACTGGGCGAATTCTTCTTCAAGACGTAGCCGCAAATGTCCGCTTCCGCAAGCGCCTTCACGCGACGCCGGGCAAAGGTCTGCATAGTGTGCGTCAGGTCGCGATTTTCTTTGGGCATGACGAGGCATATCTGGTCATCACGGCGCTCCAGACGAAGGGTCGGTCTAGGGATACCGAGACCGATCTCCACCTCCGGACAGACGGGAATCCACTCCACGTATTGACCCAGCGTCTCGGTCAGAAAGGGATCGTGTTTGTGCCCGCCATCATAGCGGACCTTCTGCCCCAATAAGCAAGCAGAAATGGCCACCCGAATCGGTTTATCGGAATCCCAGCATGGTCGCTTGTCTTTTTGCATTTCGTGTGGTCGTTGCCAGTAGTCAAGCGGAGACTTTCCCGCGGGAAGAATCGGCTTAGAGCCTATCCCATAATCTCCCCTCGCCCGTTCGGCGGGAGAGGGGCCGGGGGTAAGGGTGACTCGAATCGCTGCCGGTTTTCTCGATGGACTCCGACGATCGCTTGCCCTCACCCCAACCCTCTCCCGGAGGGAGAGGGGGACTTTTTGGGATAGATTCTTAATGCGGCATCAGTTAGCCGATTCGGCAAAAACATCCACCGTGATCTTTTAGTAGATTTCGATACTCTTGACAACCCCACCAGCCGAGGCCAGCGAACCAAAAAGACAGCGCTGGGCGGCAGAGAGAAGGTCCTCGGCGGGAAAATTCGGTGCAGGTGTGGCAACAAAGGCGATGCCGACACCCAGACCAACCGAAAGCGCTACCCGGCCCGAAATTCGCCAACCGCCGACCGTCCGGATCAACTGATGGCCATAAAGGACTGCCGTCTCGCGCTCACAGTCAGGCAGAATCCACGCGCAGCCTGTATCTCCGTAAGGCCAGCAGAGAGAATCAGGATGCTCCAGGCGGGCGCATGCCGTAAGCAAGAATTGCTGCAACTTCGAAAAGGCCTCTTCTCCCAACATCATAACTAGGTCGGACGGGTTGTGGTAATCGGCAAGAAGGAGGCTGAGTCCACAACGTTTCGCGCGACAGAAGGCCACAGTGGCACGCAAGTGACCCAATAGGCCTGGATCTGCGAGTTTGGCAATATCGTGTGTGGCTGCTTGGATTGTACGAAAGGCGTCTTGGCCTTCGCGGGCTCTGTCAGTGTTACTTCGGACAACCGACGACTGACCCAGCCGAAAATGGTTCTCCATAATGGGTTCGCGTGGGTTCTCCGACAAAGAAGCAGAAAGCATTGGCGAGGGGGATTCCAGACAAGAGATCAGGACGCGATGCAGGTCCTCGGCTTCGCCGGAACGGTGGTCGGTCGATTCCGCCAGGGACGAACCTTGAGGTTTTTCACGCCTCAGCATCAATCCGGCCACCTCCTCGGACACCTTGGCCAACTGATCGTGTGCGGCGGCCAAAAGCTTTTCATAGCTTTGTCCCGGTGGAAGTCGGAGAGAAAGAACCTCGGCGAGTTGACCAACTTTGTGATAAATCTGCTTCAGTAACTCCTCAGGATGTGGCCCGCCGTATGTCCCTCGCAACTGCTTGGTCACGTGTTCCCACTTGGGCCACTCCTCAGGCCGTTCGTCGCCCAAAATCTTGGCGGCAAATTCGGCAGCCAGGAGAATCTTTCTCTTCTGGACAAGACTAGCACCAAGCGAGATCCCTGGTAGTTCAGACGGGTCGATTATGTCCACAATGAGCGGTGGCATTCCCCAGTGACGCAGAAGTCTTGCTGAGATCGCCCGATGATCGAAGCCGAACACCTCTTGCTCACGGGCATACAAGTCTTCCTGTTTCTCGATCACTTTCTCCACGAATCTTTGAAAAGGGGCCCCAAGACATTGGATAAAAACCAGTAGCCCAATGTCTTGGAGGAGACCTGCTAGAAAGCACTCTTCACTAGATGTCCGTACGAGCTCCTCGCTCAATTCGCGGGCCGCAACGGCTTTTGTGAGGGTATGTCGCCAGTAGTAGGCGAGGACCTTGGCCTCGAGGCCCTGGAACATCCGCGGAGGCAGGCTGAAGCCCAAAACCAACAGCTTGAGGGGCTTGACGCCCAAGAACGCCAGTGCTTGGCCTAGGTCGCCGATCGGCTGACTCGGACCATAAAGGGAACTATTAACAACACGCAGAATCTTAGCGGCCAAGGCCGGGTCTTTTTCCACACATTGCCGAAGGACGGTGGTGTCCGTGTCCGCGCGGTCAACCAGCTCAAGGATTTGCAAGGCCACCGCCGGCAAGGTGTAAAGGTTATTCGCCAGCGCTGCTAATCGCTCCGCCGCATCGTGATGTATTACTCCAGTTTGGGGCATTCCTGATACGCCAAACGATGTGCTCAATTCCACACGGTTGGTTTGCCGGATCGATTATGACGGTGATATTGGTTTTACTAAGGGAAACGGTATTTTCGATCGTCCAGGGAATTGCTTTGGATCATGGGTAATCCAAATGAGAGCTGTCATCTCAACTCTAGCTCGTGCCGAAAGAAAAAGATGGCGATTTTTGGAAAAGCAGCGAAAATGAGCACAGATAACACACATACCATGAACCTGGGGGTTTTTCTGAAAGTCTTTGCGTCCCGAGCGTGGCCAGATATTCTGGACGCCGTTCGTGCCCACGGCCTTCGTTGGGTTCATTTCACGCTTCAAGCGCTGGTGGGCGAGTCGCTTCCTCGGACCATAAGCTCCACGATCGTTTCCGAAGCAAGGAACGACCTCGAGAACCGGGGATTGCGGATTGCGTCATTCTCCGGCACATTCAATATGGCCCACCCGGATGCAGACTACCGACAAGAGTACCTCAAACGCTTTGCCACAGCCTGCCAGGCATGTCGTGATCTTGGGGGATCGACCGTGGCCCTCTGTACAGGGACGCGAGATCCGGACGACATGTGGAGGGGCCACCCTGAAAACAAATCGCCGCAGGCCTGGATGATCATGCGCGATACAGTGGCTGCGGCCCTGGAAATTGCCGATCGATACGACCTCACTTTGGCTTTTGAACCGGAGATCAATAATGTCGTTGATTCAGCAGAAAAGGCGCGGCGGCTGCTCGATGAGCTTCAACATCCCAGGCTCAAGGTCATTCT
>JAKPII010000184.1 GCA_029549885.1 Planctomycetota bacterium | reverse complement strand
AGTTACCTCCAACGGCGTCTTATTGTGGCACAAAAACCAAGGGACGTGGTGGAGTTCGGCCAGTACGTCCGGGCAACGGTTGAGCACTACCATAAGAGCGTCAAGGTCATTGAAATCCTCAATGAACCGCTTTTCACGAGCTATGCCCTGCCTAACTCCTTTGGTTGGAACATTTCTGACTATCTCGACATACTCAAGACGGCCTACGAGTCAGCAAAAGCAGTAGATCCCGAGTGCCTTGTCATCGGGGGAATCGCTGCACCGCCGGAATCGAATTGGGTAAGACAGTTCATCGAACAAGGCGGGTTACAGTGGTGTGACGTGATGAATCTCCATCTGTATCCCCACCGAGGAAGTCCCGATGCCTACGAGTCCTCCTTCGCTGCGTGTCACCGACTCATGGAAGCCCGCGGACAGGTGCGGCCCATTTGGGTCACGGAAATCGGCTGTTACGCCGATGACGATCCCCCTACCCTGCCGTTCAGCGTGGGGGACGAGGCCATGAACCGCAGCTTACGACCGAGCGAATACCGAGCCGCCATCGACCTTGTCAAGTTCGCGGCGGTTATGGGTGCGGCCGGGGTCAAGAAAGTCTTCTACCATGCGGGAACCTGTGGCGCCCTCAATGAGAATACCGCGGGCAACATTTTCTTTGAGTACGGGGGTGAACCCCGAAAGATGTACGCGGCCCAGGCGGTTCTCTCCGATTTTTTGGGAGCCGACTGGAACTTTGTCGGCAAGTGGGGCCAAGATCAAATGCTTCAAGGGTTCCGTTTCCAGTCAAAAGGGCGGGAGGTCATTGTGCTCTGGTCTCGAGTTCCGACAACTGTATCTGTTCCCCAAGGATATCAGGTTTGGGATATCATGGGAAATCCCAGCGATTTATCGCTGCAAGAAGTGACCGATGAACCCGTTTACCTCATCCGCCATATTCCCAACCAGAACTAACGCAATGCATTACCAAAACGCTTCCAACAAGATCCGCTAAGGGGCTAACACGATGGGCAACACTCAAACACTGGCAAGCTCACAACCCAAGAATGTGGTCATCCGTGCCAGTGCAGGCGCCGGAAAGACTTTCCAGTTGACCAATCGATTTCTTTGGCTGCTGGCACGAGGCGAAAGGCTGGACAGCATCCTCGCCACAACTTTTAGCCGCGAGGCTGCCGGAGAAATCCTAGACCGCATCCTTAGCCGCCTCGCGGAAGCCTTAGAGGACGAGACGTCACTGCGGTCCTTACAGGAGACCATTGCCCCCCATTGGGATCGAGCCACCTGCCATCAAGTGTTGCGTCAGACGATTCGACATCTTCATCATGTACAGATTCGCACCTTGGATAGTTTCTTTGTACGAATTGCCCAAAGCCTGAGCCTTGAGCTAAAACTCCCTCCGGGATGGACCATTTTGGAGGACGACCAAGACGAGGTCTTGCGTTCTCTGGCACTGAGCCGATTGCTGCAGGATGCCGAGCAAGCGCGGGCATGGCTCCACCTTCTCTTTAAAGGCGAAGCCGTGCGAACGATCTCAAAGCAGGTGCAGGATCTCATTCGGGACGAATACCAGCGGGTCTTTCTTGAGGCTACCCCGGAGGCATGGAAGCGTCTCACACCCAGAGGGACGATGTCCGATACTGAGGTCGCCCGTGCGCTGGAACGTCTTGAATCATACCCAATTGAGAACCTCAAGTGCTCTCTGCAAGACGCCCTAGAGAAGGATCTCGAGCGTGCCAAGGGAGGACAATGGGCAGATTTTCTCCAAAGGGGTCTGGCAGCCAAGATAGCCAAAGGAGAGGACACGTACCGTTCGGCCACCATTCCCTTTGATCTTTCGCAACTTTATGGGGAGCTGGTCGAGCACGCGCAAGCCGTTGTATTAAATACCGTCATCCACCAAACGACGGCCACTTATAATCTCTTTGCCGAGTTCGACAGAATTTACCAGACGCTCAAGCGCGATGCCGGGAAAATCACCTTCCACGACGTTGCACGGTACCTCCGCGACTATCTCAACGGAAATAGTCGCATGAGCCTGGAAACCTGGACCTATCGCACGGGCTCCGAGGTGTGGCATCTTCTCCTCGATGAATTCCAAGATACTTCGGTCCTCCAATGGCAGGTGCTGGAAGGGCTTGCCCAGCGGATTTGCAGAGATTCCAAAGGGACCTTTTTCTGTGTCGGCGATGTAAAACAATCCATCTATGCCTGGCGCGGTAGTGAACCCGGGATTTTCAACCACCTCGAAAGCTCTCTCCCAGAAATTCACCCTCAACCTCTCGACACGAGCTGGCGTTCTAGTCCTGTCATCATCGAGGTCGTTAACAGGTTCTTTCAGGGTCTCGCCCAATCGAGTCAATTCGGCGTGAATCGAGAAATCTGGCACAGCGCAAT
>JAKPII010000176.1 GCA_029549885.1 Planctomycetota bacterium | reverse complement strand
AAGCCCTGCCGTATTTCGCGCCGCCGCCGGATGATCCGGCAAGAAATCCTCTGATGCGGGTGCGTCGCCTAGGGACAGGCCCGCCCCCAAGGTCGAGAAAACGGTTAATCCCATGACAAACGCGAAAATGGACCGTATGATCCAAGAACTTGGCATCGCAGTCTCCTTCTCTTGTCGTCGGGGTCCATGTTCCCTTTTCCCCGGAATGCGGTCACCGCCCTTCTCGTCCCTGCGCGGCCCGTGGCTCCGCGAGACGCGCCGCTGGGCAAGATTTCGATCAACTTGCTTTAACGTTGTTCCGGTGCGGCGCCAACTACCCAACGAGCGGGGCCTAGAAGGGGGTCGGGGGTGAGGGTGGCTCGAATCGCTGCTGGTTTTTTCGATCGAGTCCGGCGGTGGCTTGCCCTCACCCCAACCTCTCCCAGAGGAATAGGGAATTCCCGGATAGGCTCTTCGTCGGGCATCTGTCCTTTAATGGTCATCTTTGGAGACGTTGTCGCTGCCGCCGGTCACAGGCGACGGAAGTAGATGTCCTTAAATTGAACCGTCATCGGAGGCCCCACGTGGACTTGAAGCGCCAGCCAGCCATGTACCGGCCGATTCGGATCACGGTCCTCCACTTCACACATGACGACGCCGTTGATCTTCAGGACGATGTGTCCCTTATCGGCGATGAGGATGTACTCGTTCCAGTCATCCGGTTTCACTACGTTTAGTAACTCCTTTGGGTCTCCCAGAGTTCCGACGACCTGCCGCTTTCCGCTTTCATCAATAACAACCTTCTCGCCCCTTTCCGCTATAACACCACGTCCTAGGTATTCCATCAGGACCCCCGTCCAACGCCCGGAGGCATCGAAATCCGCCTGGGGACCGATCAGGGGATCGCCTTCCGTTTGGCGAGGTGGACGCTTTTGGGCGCGGAAATAGATCCCTGAGTTGCCGCCCTTGATTCGGAATTTCAACCGCAATTCAAAATTCTCTACCTGGTCTTTCCAGATCAGGAAGTTATTCTCTTTTAGCTTGATCTCCGCAGTGGTCCGTCCCGTGATGGCCCCATCTTCAACGGTCCAGATCGACGGATCACCCTGCCAACCGGCTAGAGTTCGGCCATCGAAGAGGGAAACAAAGCCTGGCAGTCCGGGCACCGGTTCCGTCCCTGGAACAGGTTTTCGCGCGGGCATGGAGTGTCGCGGTGCCGTTGGGGCTTCCAGATCGCCTACGGCAAATTGAATGGCATCCAAATAAAACTGAAGCATCCGCGGGTCGGAATAGAGTTGTGACATGTGGCCAAAGGACGTGTTAAAAACACGGCCTTTTCCATAGGATTTGACCCACGTCAAAGCAAAGTCAGTTTGCTGGCGATTGATCCAACGCACTCCCATGTTAGTCGTGGCTGGATCAATGGACATCAAGACCCGAAGTTTTGACCGGTCGTACGGTGGACCGTACTGATAAATCTCATCGAAGATACGGAAGTCCTTTCCCGCGAAGGCTGCCACCAGGGGATGATCTGGTTCCTCGACACAAACGCCAACTTCCTCTGTCCAGGGGTGGCCCGTGAAGGTGGCCCCCAGTAACTCTGTAAATTCGGGCCAATGCCGGTTGGCAGCGATGGCAAAATGGATGCATACGATGCCACCGCCGTTTGCCACAAAGTCGAGAAAGCTTTTTCGCAGCACGGCCTCAATCTCCTGGGCATTGGAGCCGTGTTGGGCCAACGCAGGCTTCTTGACGTCGTCGTCAGTGGGAGTGATCCACGGCCCCGATGCATTGTTCAACACAATGGCATCAAACTGTTTGATGTTCTCCGGGGCAAAGACGGCCAGGTCATCGCTGACGACCGGCTTAAACGCCCCTGTTTCTTCTCCGATAGCCCGAAATGCCT
>JAKPII010000171.1 GCA_029549885.1 Planctomycetota bacterium | reverse complement strand
CGAATGGAGTATCCAAACCAAGAAAACTATCTGAAATCGTCCCAAGGGGAGGATCGCATCATGCAAACGCCAGTCAGCCAATCGTGCACGTGTTGTTCCTTGTCGCGCCGTTGTTTCATCTCGATGTCCACCTTGGCGATGGCCGCGCCTGTAGCAATGGCCGCGAAACGCCAACCGGAAGACACCGGGGATTTGGGTGAATACATCGACCTGGCGAGTTTCCGCTCGAAACCCAAGGTCCGTATATTGGCAGCCGTGATCCGGTTGAAGCCGCCGTACTGGCTAGGGTGGCCGGGAACCTCGTACGACCTCGAGAAACACCGTGCCGAATTCAGCAGGCTCTTCGATCAATATGCCCAGGAAGTGGGAGTCGATCTGTGGCAAGAAGAGACTCACCTCGAAAGCGAGGAAGCCATCGCCGGATTCGTGAAACGAGTCCAGGCCGAAAAGCCCCACGCCGTCCTGGTGAGTCTCCAGCATCTCAATTGCTGGGGATGGGCGGAAACTGTCACCCAGGCAGGATTTCCCACCATCGTCTTCGCGCCCATCGGCACGGCGTTCACAGGACATGTGCTGCGATTCTCCCGCAATCCGGGTGTCCACGTGATCTCTTCGTTGGAAACGCCGGCGGTTAAGCAGGCGTTCCGCATGGTGCGGGCCAAGCGGCAATTCGAAGAAACCCGCCTGCTCGTGGTCAGCGGGGACCAGCGTTCCGACGAGATATTGGAGAACCTGGGGACGAAGATCCGCCGCGTACCGCGCAACACCCTGAGCGACCTGTTCGCCAAGATGCCCGAGAACGACGAAGTCCATGACGTGGCCAACCAATTCCGCCGTCACGCTAAAAAAATCGTCGAACCCACCCGGCAGGATTGCCTCAATGCCGCCCGGTCCTTCACAACGGCCAAACGCTTGTTGCGGGACGAAGAGTGCAACGCCATTACCACCGATTGCCTGGGCATGGTGACCGACCGGGCGGTTCCCACACCTCCCTGCATGGGCGCTTCCCTGTTCCAGGACGCGGGTGTCACCTACGGTTGCGAGGCCGATGTGGGGGGCGCGTTGTCGCTGATGTTGTGCAGTTATTTGTTTGACAAGCCGGGATTCATGCAGGATCCGGTCCCCGAAACCGTGAAGAACGTGTTAGTGGCCGCCCACTGCGTCAGCGGGACCCGCTTGAACGGCCTGAATGAGGACCATGAACCCTACATCCTGCGCTCGCATTCGGAATCCGGGCTGGGCGTCTCGCCTCAAGTGCTCTGGAAGGTGGGGCAGCCGGTCACCCAGGTACGCTTCAATGGGGACAAAGAGTTGATCGTCGACACGGGAACGGTGGCGGGCAACGTCAACACGCCGCCTGCGGGGGGGTGCCGCACCAGCGTGGAAATCGCCATGGACAAAGTGGAGGACGTGCGGGACGTGCGGGGCTTCCATCAGGTGGATTTTTATGGCAATCACCGCCGGGAGGTGGAAGCCTTCTGCCAAATGTACGGTATCAAAGTGGTCCATTCGCACGATCAGCCGGCCGCGGAAGCCTAGCCGCCCCAAAAAACGCAAATCGTTATTTCCCCTATCGCAATCCTTTTTTTCA
>JAKPII010000166.1 GCA_029549885.1 Planctomycetota bacterium | reverse complement strand
ATTGATCCGGTTTGCCGAGTCCATAGCTCAGCAAAGCCGCTTTCGCCGTGGGATACACTTGGCCATTGTTCTTTTTGTCAGGGGTTTTCATCCTAACGTGATTTCCTGAATCTAGGACGTTGGGGAAAAGGTGCCTCAATTCCAGGCCGAGGGAGGAAAGCACCGCCTCGGTGGAGCACCCGGCGTGACACTTCAGAAGTACCGTCCCATCGGATTTGCGACTGACTGTCAGACTTGGCTTCCGGTCTTCATGGGCCGGGCATTGGTACTGCCAACGTTCCCCGGTCTTGGTCATTTGGCCTCGGGAGCCGGCGCGTTCCAATGCTTCCAACACGGTTTGGACTGGGTCAGTCATGTTTCCCTCCCCGCCTTGAACGATTGGCGTTAGAGGAAAGACACTCTTGGACCGCTTGCCAGTCCCAACGGACAGTGCGTTTACTCAAGCGGATTGGTTGCGGCAGCTTGCCGGCGCTTGTCAGCCTAAAGACAGTTCGCCGAGAAACGCACAGTCGCCGTGCCAACTCGGTAGTCGTAACGAATTCCGAAGTCATGAACCCCTCCATTTCTCAGCTCTTACCCACGTGCGGTCGTGTCTCTACTAATTCCCCGCGGTGTTGCGGTCGTGTTGCAAAATGGAGGGGATTGCGAATCGCAAACCTTGTCATAGCAACCACTTACGAAAAGTGGGGTGTTGCAAAAAGTGTTGCGTTGGAGGGTGGAATGCAACAAAAAACCCGGCACTAGGCCGGGTCAAACTGGAGGGGTGACCGCACGGGGATTATTCAGCTTCAACGTCCTCGGGTGCTACGGCTTCCAAGCGACCGTTATTGGCCATAACCCCCCGGTGCACGGGGTGGAGTTCGCGAGCGATTTTGGCAGCACGCTGAAATGTTGCGTCACGTGCAAGAGTGGACGGTGCAACTCCGATTTGCTTGGCGATTTGTCGATCTGACAGCTCAGGGTTGCTTTGCAATAGCTTAATCGCTTCGCCAAGCCAGTCTTTTGGCCGCCGACGTGACCGGGGACGTTGGATCAGGCCTCCTGAACGGGTTTGGTTTTCTGCGGTTGGCAGCGTAACTGGCTTGCGAGTCGTCTTCGATTCCCGTTTTGCTCGAAGTTCAGCCAACCGACGCTCGGTTTCAGTAAATTCGGGAGACTTCCGGAAAAGTTCGCAAGCCGTCTGAATGGCGTCTGTTGTCTCTTCAATGACCAGCTTGGTTTGCAGAACAGGCAAAATCGCGTCGTAAATGCTTTTCATGGGTTCCTTCCGTTATACCCATTCCTTCCCAAAAAACCACGGGGGTGGAAACCGTGGGAAGGAGCACGGCTTGTCGGGGGTACCCTTACCTATCCACCCCACAACACCCTATCCGCTTTACTTGATTCTACAGGCCGGCCACCCGTTGACAAGAGAAAGCAACTCTGCTGCATTTCGGGACCGATTCCCCGCCCCACGAGAGAATCGACCCTAGGGGAAGGACCCCAGGCTTGGGGGGTGGTGGTGATAGCGGGGATCCAGGTTTTGCTTAAGCAAAATTCAAGCAAACCGTTAGCAAGTGGCCAAGCAAAACGCAAGCAAAACCATGTTGCACCACGTCGGGACACCCCGACTGACCTTTGGCCTTCCAATCGTGAACAGTCCAATGCGTCGAAACCTCGGAAAAGACCGCATTTTTGTTTTTTGCGGGATCACTTCGCGGAAAAAGTGGTGCAACCCGGAGTGCAACCAAGAGCTTGGGTCTTCGCAAGTTTCTTTCCTAACGTCACTTACGTTAGTGGGAAGCGGAATCATAATCCGCGTGTCCGGGGTTCGAGTCCCTGCGCCGGCAATGACAGCGGGCCACACAATATCGTGTGCGCGTAATTGATACTTCAGGGTCTATCCTAAAAAGTCCCCCTCTCCCTCCGGGAGAGGGTTGGGGTGAGGGTAAGGAACCGTCGGAGTCGATCGAGAAAACCGGCAGGGATTCCAGCCACTCTCATCCCCGATCCCTGTCCCGCCGAACGGGTGAAGGGAGATTATGGGATGGCTTTAAGCCCGTCACAGGATCTCTGTCAGTTGTGTCAGGCGGTAGTGACAAAAATGGCAAGGCCTGACGGCTTGGGGCTTGGAGAGTCCCACCTGATCATTTGGCAATTATCATCGCTGCGAACAGAGACCCTCGTCGCTGGAATCGCCGGTTTAGGCTGATTTAGCAATTTGGGCCATAATGTACCCCCCTAGGGTGCGGTTACGCCATCCCGCCGTTTGCCGGGGACCATTAAAAAAGTGTGCCCGCCTGAAATGGGCACTCAACCTCGTTCTCATTGGCGCTAAGGCCTCACATGCCTTATTAGGAACACAATCCTCGGACGGTTCTCATCCTGCTGCGGGGGCTTTCTGACGGTTTACGACACGCCGGCTAAGACCGTGTCCGAACAAGGATTGGGCCAGTTTCCTAGGCTGGTGGGGCATCGGCCCGCCGGGATATAATGGCGGCGGTCTCCTAAGCGGACGGGGACGGGACCAAACGGCGCGAAGCGAATCGGATACACCGGCCGCGCGGCCAATCGCAAAACTTATTCACAATGATTTGCCCACGCTGCCATACCTGGCTAAGTCAAGTGAAGCGCCCTCAGGGGTTGGTGTATCAATGCGCTTCATGTCGGGGATTTGCCGTCTCGATACCCGTGTTGCGGAAGCTCGTTCCTCAGGGCATCATCCGAGATCTTTGGAACCGTGCCCAGGAAAAACAGTCCCGCTCTGGTGCCGAATGTCCCGTTTGCCGCCGCAAGATGGCTGACGTCGCTGTCGGCGGGATGGAGAAGGCACCCATTATTGATGTTTGCATCCGGTGTCAATTCGTTTGGTTCGATAGGCGAGAACTCGAGCAGTTGCCACCGGTAATAGTGAAACAACCTGACCGGGAGACCCTGCCGCTAGAGGTGAGAGAAAAATTAGCCGTCTTGGAACTGGAGCGACTCAAGAGGCGAGAGCAGTTAGCGACTGCAGGCGACCAATACCCGGAGGAGTGGTGGCAATGGATCCCCGGGCTTCTCGGATTGCCGGTGGAACTGGATGCACCCGCTGTCCGCTCTGTGCCCTGGCTGACGTGGTCCATTACGGCCGCCATGGTGGTGACGTTTTTGCTCACGTTTAACCACCTTGAAACCATCCTCGATGTGCTTGGGCTCAAACCTGCCGAGTTTATGCGGCTCGGCGGATTAACCCTAATCACTAGCTTTTTTCTTCATGGGAGTGTTTGGCATCTTTTGGGCAACGGTTATTTTCTCCTCATCTTTGGGGACCAAGTAGAGGACGATCTAGGGCAGTGGCGTTTTGCGGCGTTATTGGCCTTGGCCGCACTGGCAGGCGATATTTTACATATCCTCGGTGACCCTCGCAGTACGGTACCATGTATCGGGGCCAGTGGTGGTATTTCGGGGATCATTGCGTTTTACGCCTTGAGGTTTCCCAGCGCTCGTCTAGGGATCATGTTACGTTATTTTTTGATCTTTCGGTGGATTCAATTCCCGGCCTGGGCTGGCTTTGTCGCCTGGTTGGTTCTTCAGATCATCCTGGCCATCGAACAGGTTCAGGGCGTAACCAACGTTTCGGCACTCGCCCACTTAGGTGGTTGCCTCGTCGGTGTTGGGGCGTGGGGCCTTTGGCAGAGCGGCTTGCTAAAGGCGGGTTAAAGCTCGCGAAGCTCTCCCCGACCCCTTGACTGGCGATTTGAAATGCCAATGGGAGAACCAAATAGCAATCTCCCCCTACGCCCGTAAGCGACCGCTGCCCATAAAGCCGTCCCACCTGGTGGGCAATCAAGATACACCAGCCCGAGCAAGGCGCAAAAACGGCCGACCACGAGGGGCTCCCGGCAATTATATCTCACAAATTTGGCGCATGGTGCCTTATGATGACGTAGATTCTTATGGAGGAATTACTGTTTCTTGAGAGAACCGCTATCCCAACGACCAAGGCAGGGGGCTATGCCCGCCTGGGATGCAACACTTCACTGGCTGAAGACAACGGGAAACCGCGCGGCGGGGGAAGTCCTCATTCGCGCCCTCGATTCGCCGTGTCCTGAGATCCAGAGGGGTGCGGTCTTCGCCTTGTTGGCACGAAGGGAGATGGCGGGCCATCGGGTGATCCTGGAGCGAATTGACCCGGCCTCTGAGGAGTGGCGAGGGCAACTTAACAGCCTTCCGTCTCAGTTCCTGGCTTCATTAAGAAGGTTTTTACTCGACGGGGACCCACCTCTGCGAGAGAAGGTTTGTCATTTTTTGCGAGAGACAGAGCAATTCGAGTTTGTGCCCTTCTTGGCCAATCTCCTGGAGAACCGCGAATACGAACCACGATTGGTTGTCGCCAATACCCTTTCGGAGCTGTGCCGGCGATTGCACCAGCGCCTCGACCAGCCGGATAACGGTCAACGTGGCCGACATGAGGAACGGATAGCCGAGCAATTACGTCGATCCCTGCTTGTGTCGGTGGGGCGATTTCCTCGGCATGAATGCCGTGAAATCCTGGACAGCTTGTTACTATTGACGGAAGAACATCCGGAGTTAATCACCGCCATCATCAATAACCGGGGACACCCAGCACGTCGTCTCCTCCTCGAAATCCTATCCCGCGAAACGGGTGCACATGTCTTGGCTGTTGTGTGCTACTGTCTCCATCAAGAGGCGCCTCCTGGGGATCTTGTGGCCATCATCGGTCAGCGAACCGATTTGCCGTTTGTTCGGCATCTATTATCAACGGTCGGACCGCAACCAAGTTCTATCGTGCAACGGAATCTGAAACGGTTTTACCAATTCCGTTGGCTTAAAGACCTCCCTAACCTGTTAGGCCAACTGGACGATACGGAACAGCAGGCCATACCGGCGCTTGTTGCCCATTCGCGAATTCCCCGGGATGAGGCACTGAAGGTCATTGGTCACGTGCTCCTACATGGACGACCGGCAGGGCGGCGGGCCGCAGCAAAGGCCCTCGCGGGCTTCCACGGCGTCGAAGCAAATGCCCTTACTCTCCGGGCGATGCAAGATCCTGACCCCGGGGTACAAGAGGCCATTATTCCCCAATTGCGGCAACGCGGGATTCTAGGAGCGTTGCCCTACATTATCAGCAAACTGGAAAGCCCTCACCCTATGGTTCGTCGGGCGGCTCGAAAGAGTCTTCGGGAGTTCACGTTTACACGATTCCTTCAAGTGTGGGACATGCTTCCGCCGGAAGTGCGGCGCGAAACCGGCGTCCTTGTCAAACGAGTTGATCCCCGCACGACCCTCCTGCTTCGTGCAGAATTGCTTTCCACCTTCCGTTTACGGCGTCTCCGAGCCCTGGAAATTGCTCAGGAACTTGAACTGGTGCCCCGATTGG
Source organism: Planctomycetota bacterium (assembly GCA_029549885.1). Classification (GTDB taxonomy): domain Bacteria; phylum Planctomycetota; class Planctomycetia; order Pirellulales; family Thermoguttaceae; genus Thermogutta. The sequence continues at coordinate 9,722 of JAKPII010000166.1, read as the reverse complement.
AGTCGTCAATTATCTGTCTCCTTCGAGATGATGACCCTGCGATCCGGGCAGAGGCGGCCGCTGCCTTGGCCCACACGGACTCGGCTGCGAGCTACCAGGCCCTTTTGGAGACCCTCAACGACGCGAATGTGTTCGTGAGAAATATTGCCGAAGTGACCCTTGAAAAACGCCGTCGCCGGATGGAATCGCAAGAACAAGGTCAGAAGAATGCCCCTTCCGGCGAGTCACAGCCCCGGCAGCCTCAGCCATCGGGGATCATTTCGGATGAAACCAACGTTAGCCATTTGGACACGTCACCCACGACAACATCATGACAAGCCCCACTATGCGACGATTTACCCAGGCATTACTCGCACGCGCAATCTGGCGATTGGGCCATGTTGCACTGGTCCAGGCTGTGGCTTGGGTAATAACGACGTTTTTGGTCTATGGGTCAGAAGCGGCTGCCTATGGCCAAGGCAGAACGCCGCTAGAAATCCTCCACCGGGAGTTTCAGCGAAGAGCAACAGGAAGCGACACCGATCATACGGCACTCTTGTGGGGCTTAGCGGTTTTTGCTGGCGTGGTTGTGGTGCTGATGATTATCGCGTGGGTCATCAACTATTTTCAACAACGTCGGCCGTACTTCAGCCACACGTTGCTTTTCCTTGAGCTCTGTTGTGTCCACCGCATGAGGATCAAAGACATTCTGTTGCTCTGGAAATGGACATCACGGGAAAAAATTCGTCCCAGGTCGCTGATTTTCGTCGATCCGGGGCTTTGGCAAAACAAGATCGACCACAATTTACTCAACGTCACCGCGGGATCAATCGCCGCACATACCGAATGGAATCGTCTTTACACACAGTTGTTTGGGGCCTTTGTTCCCCAGCCCAGTGAGAATTTCTCACCCAGGGAAACCGCGAGGGGACCTACAACTTCTTGCGAAAACTGAACGCCGCCCCCGATGATTTGATCGGGGTGACCGATCTTCAGGTACGTAAAGACAATGCTGGCCGGGTCAATAGGCCTTTGTCTGACCGGGAATGGCACACGGATAGATACCGTCAGGGCCGGGCTTGGGTTGTGGGACGCTATCCCACGTATAGCCGGACGGCGACAAGTCGAGTTCTGACTTGATAGCCTCGTCCCAAGTCACGATTTGGCCCGAATAGGTAGCCATTCGTCCAAGAATCGCCGTCATCGTCCCCAGGATAGTTGCATCGACTTCGTTATAGGCCTGCCCCGCCATGTGGGCTTGCAAGAAGTCGTTCCATTCCAATTGGTGGCCATCTGGTCCTCGTTCTACCCGCACGGGATCTTTCCCCTGCACATGGATGATAGCGTGGCCGTGACCTTCGATACTGACGTATCCCTTCGTTCCATGGGCGTGTTCAGAAAAGCTATCCCAGCAACCGGGGATATGGCGGCAGTAGCTATACGCCCGAACGCCGTTTTCATAGACGAATTCCACAGCGTGGTGATCGTAAATCTCGCCGTAGTCCTTGCCGATGCGGAATTGGCGACCTCCTGTCCCTTGAGCCGAGATGGGATGCTTATTGCCCATCATCCAATTGAGAACATCCAGGTCGTGGACGTGCTGTTCCACGATATGATCGCCACTCAACCAGGTGAAGTAATACCAATTGTTCACCTGATACTGCATCTCGGTCTGTTCGGGCTTGCGGGGTCGAACCCAGACACCCCTCGAGTTGAAATATGCCCGCATGTACATCAGTTCCCCAATCTCACCATCCCAAATCCGCTGGATCATTTCCTTGTGTTTAACTTCATGCCTGAGATGATGTCCCACAGCCACGCGAAGCCCTTTCTTCTTAGCTTCTTCGTTCGTAGCCATGATCCGGCGGACACCGGGGGCGTCAACCGCCAGGGGTTTCTCCATAAAGACATGCTTCCCGGCCTTGACGGCCGCCTCATAGTGCATGGGGCGGAATCCCGGCGGGCTGCACAAAAGGACGATGTCGGCGTCGGTCTCCATGAGTTTCAAATAGCCATCCAGACCAGTAAACTGCCGGTCCGGCGGGACATCGGCCATCTCGCCGAAGCGACCTTTCAGGGCATGAAGGCTGGCATCCACGCGTTCCTTGAAGGCATCATGAACAGCGACCAGCTTGACCTTCGCCCCGACTTTATTCACCATCGCATCGCTGACAGCCCCAGTTCCCCGGCCACCACATCCGGAAAGGGCAATCTTGACGACGTCACTCCCCGCAGCATGAACGAATCGCGTCCAAGGCCAAGTCAAAACGGCCCCTCCAGCCGCCGTGGCCTGAAGAAAATCCCGGCGAGTTGTATCACCCTGGCTGGCATTTTGATTCATGATTGAGTCTCCTCACAAAGCGAGCGTATCACCTCTCGACCCATGATTTACCACTTCGCCAACAGCGAGCGGAAGTCAACAAGCTGCATGGGCAACAAACGAAGAAACTACTTCACCCACAGACCGCCGCCCCTTTGCCGCTAAGTTTCGTGCGCTTACGTTGTACCAACGACTGAGACGGGAATCAAACCCCCGGGGAACGTTTTGGCCGGAACAGAGACCGTTCCGAGGAAGGGTATCATCGTTGGTGGTCCTTGCGTCACGACCTCGCGGCATACGCGCACAACTGGGAAATGATTCTGGAAAAGGTGATTCGCGTGGCAAGTGCCGCAACCGTCCGACGCTCTCAAGCGGCAGCGCGGTGGCTGGGGCTTGTTTGTGGGCGTGACAGTGGCAGCGTGGTTCTACGCGTGTTCCGTCGGTCATGCCACCACTGTTTCCAACGATGCCAACTCGCATATGGCGCGCAGAATACCGACGACCATAGAATTGCCAAAAGGCGAAGGGCCGGTGCGGATGAGAGTGCCCATTCGCATAATCGCTTCAAATAGTGGTATTCTTCAGGGGAATCAAAATCTTCCGTATAGTCGTGGATCTCACAGAATTCGATCGGCGGACGGCCCGATGGAGGCTCCCTTTGAGCGAGAAAGTAGAATTCCCATAGCTTTCCGCGGCCCCCTCTTGTGGCATCGCCGATAACTTGGATCAAGCAATGGGTCACGAAATCGGAATAATCCCGCGTAAAGGACAAACCAAATAATTCGCCGTAACGTTTGCCTGTAAAGATACTGGCTCCCTGGCGCCCGAAGATCACCAACCCACCGCTTGCCGCCCGACATATGGTGATCGCAGCATCCGTGTATAAAACGTTGCCCAGGAGGACGACCGTTCTACTTGACCATAGGCACGCCGTGCTAAGGAACGTCTCAACGACCCAGCGGCGCTGTTCCGGACAAAATGAGTCACAACCTGGAATGTGCAAGCGCGGATCATGCGTCACAATGACGGGCGAGACTCCGAAGTAGTGTTGAACCTGACCTGCGGTGCGGACGAGCAAGGGAACGCCAAAAATCGGGGCGAGTTGCTTAGGTTTGCCCAGATACTCGCCCCACCGTTCTCCTTCACCGGCACAGAGGATTAAGACGCGCGTATCTAGTGGAATGGCGTTCGGCAACACGATCGTTCCATCCTTGCCTTCATTTCCATTCGGTATATCAAGGGCAAGCCTCTCATAAATTTTCGGATGTAATGTGGCTGAGTAGTGCGAAATTGCTTGTTCAAGGGTACTTTGATTATTGTCGGCGATAGATAAGATTAATCGAGATTCGTGTCAAGGGCGAAATGAATGTTTTTCCGCTCCCCTTTTGGTTCCCATCATGTGGGGTGTTAGCTGTCTGCCAGCGTTATTCACCCATTTGATGCGGGGGACGAATCGATCCATCCGCCACCAAGAACACGAGTGCCCTGGTAGCAGACCGCCGCCTGACCGGGGGCCACTCCGTAGCACGGTTTGTGAAACCTGACGAGAAACCGATCCGACGAGAGTATGGTGACCGTAGCCGGGACGGCCGGGGTTCGATAACGGATTTTCACCTGGCAGGGGAATGGCTCGGCGGGAGGATCAATCAGCCAGTTTGCCCCGGAGGCTGTCAAGTCCCATCTGGCCAATTCCTCCCGTGTTCCCACCACCACCCGGCGGGTATCGGCTTCGATGCGGACGACATACCGTGGCTCTCCGAAGGCGATACCCAGCCCTTTTCTTTGACCGATGGTAAACCGTTCCAATCCGCCGTGGTGGCCAACGACCTCGCCTCTTGTCGTGACGATTTCACCCGACGTGTCCACGTTCGGCCGATACTGTTTGACAAATCGGGCATGGTCCTTGTCGGGAACGAAGCAAATTTCTTGGCTGTCCGGTTTGTTGGCCACACGAAGGCCGAGTTCGGTAGCGATCTTCCGAATCTCGGCCTTGGTGTAGTTTCCGATGGGGAAAAGCAGTCGGGGCAGGTCTTCTCGCCGCAGCCCAAATAGGACATACGACTGATCCTTGCTTTGATCCCGTCCACAGAACAATCCGTAGTTCTTGTCCTCGGTGGGGATAATCTGAGCGTAATGGCCCGTTGCGATGAAATCGGCCTGCAAGGCGTCGGCATAGTCGAAGAGCTTGCCGAATTTTAAGCGATTATTACAAACAATGCAGGGATTAGGCGTTCGGCCTCGCGTATATTCATCGACAAAGTAATGCACAATTTGCCGAAACTCTTCCTCAAAGTTCACCACGTAGAAAGGAATCCCGAGCCGATCAGCGACACGGCGGGCGTCTTCGGCATCTTCTGCGCTACAACAACCTTGTTTCCGCCCGGGGAGCACGGGAAGTGTGGGATTCCGCCCCTCGTTTACGCAATGAAGCGGGCTACGAATGCCATGGCGCATAAAGACGCCGATGACCTCGTGCCCCTGCTCTTTGAGAAGATGGGCCGAGACGCTGCTATCGACACCGCCCGACATCGCGACCAAAACCCGGGCCATCAAGCATTTTTTCCTGGAGAGAGCCTTCCAAAAATGCGATTCCAACCTCACCCCAATCCTGTGAGAAAGACACTCCATCCCCTACTGAGATTGTACGCGACGAAGGTAAAAGACAGCCACCGACACGAAGCAACAGACCGCCCTTACAATTTCGGCAATGCGGCGTCAAGGGTAGGACGCAGACACACTACCATGCCGAGACGTGTTAGCGGTGCCCCCAGCTCACCCTCAGGCGGCGGATCGTTTTGCTGTGTCAGCCGTTTGATCAGATAATTTCAGTTGCGTCTCGCCCGTTGCCGAAAGCTTCCAGGTCAGTGTTTCCTGACCCGGATGGAGACCGATGTCATCGACAACTTTAACGTCCTGCCCGGCCCCATCAAACAAAAGACCCATGGGGACCTTCCACAGCGTGAGTAGAATGATTTTTAGGTCCAGTAGCAGGTTAAAGTGGTCCACGTAATAGACGTCGTAGGCCAATCGTTGGCTGAACTTAAGTGCGGCCCGACCTTTGACTTGGGCCAGGCCGGTGATTCCTGGTCGCATCTCATGGCGTCGGGCTTGTTCCGGGGTGTAGCGGGGGAGATATTCGACGAGGAGCGGTCGTGGCCCGACAAAGCTCATATCGCCCTTGAGGACATTCCATAACTGGGGAAGTTCATCGAGACTAAAGCGCCGCAGCCAACGGCCCAGTGGTGTGAGACGCTCGGCATCAGGCAGCGGTTGACCATCCGCCGACCAGGCGTTTCGCATGGTCCGAAACTTATAAAGGACAAAAAGCCTGCCTCGGTAGCCCGGCCGAACCTGGCGAAAAATGATCGGCCGGCCCATGGTTATCCAAACGGCTAGCGCTGTGGCGGCCATCACGGGTGAAAGGATGATCAATGCCACGGCTGCCCCGATGATGTCGATTCCGCGCTTAATCGCCAGTTGCGTTTTTCGCCATGCGGTGACCATTCCGCTTATTGTCCTGTTTTTCTCCAATTTGTTCCGTTTCTCGCCCAGCGCCCGAGAAGATGGGCACCAGTTGTCTTTCACCCAGAACGCCGCACTCAAGCGGTTTCCCCACCCCGAGCAAAGAGTAGCATAAGCTTACGCCTGGCTCCCTTTTTCGATCAAGACAGAATTCGTTGGACCAGTAGTACGAAAACCCGGCCAATCCCCCACTGCCCCCATTTTCCCTGGATATCGCACTCTCATCGTTTGCCATTGACGATTGTCGTGTGCTTTAGGTATATGCTTTCCCCACTCAGGCTTGCCTCTGAGGGCTGGCTTTCTGCGCGCTTGCCCAGGGGAGTTGGCCAACTCGGGAAGACGACACGGGCAATCGGAAAGGTGGTTCTGGATGGACCGGTGTGTCCTCCGCCGCTGTTGGACTGTGCTGCTGACTGCCATCTTGGCGGTCACCTGTGGCTGCGCGCTAAGACACGGAGGACATGTACGACCCTGGGCGAAACCGGGACTATTCCTGCGACCGCAAATGCTCAGCCAGTCCCCCACGTCACTGACTTCGCGGACCATCCAATTTCTGCGGCAGCACAATCTCGATTCCTCCTTGCATGAAGACCCTCGGACACTCCTTCAGCAGGTTCAGGCGGTCATTCAAAAGGAACCACAGGCCGATAATGTTTACGCCTATGCTGAGATTAGCTATGTCCTCGCAAAACGGGTGGAACGGTCCCAGCCGCGGTTGGCCCTCGATTTTTACGGCGGCACGGTTTTAAAGGCCTACCAGTACCTGTTCGACCCCAAGTTTGAGGACACGCGAAATCCGTATGACCCGCGGTTTCGTGGGGCGTGCGACCTTTACAATTCGGCCTTGGAAGCCGCCTTACGCATCGTTCGGGCCAATGAATCACTTCAGCCGGGAAGTGCTTTTTCCGTTCGTACGGCTGACGGCTATTGGACACTCACCTGTACCATCTGCGATCGTCGGTGGCGGGCCGAAGATTTTGGAACATTTGAATTCGTTTCGGATTATCGGATCACCGGGCTACGAAATCACCACGTCCATTATGGCCTGGGGGTGCCCATGATCGCCGTGCGGAAGAACTATCCGGGCGAGCCGCCCGCCGCTCGCTACTATCCCCCCGACTTGAGTTTTCCTGTGACGGTGTTCCTCCGACCAGAGATTCCCTCTGCCACAGAGTCCCAAGAGGAAGACCGTCATTACGAAGGCCGGTTGGAGCTTTATGACCCCGTGGCCACGATGAACATTCAGGTTGGAAACTATGTTGTTCCCCTCCAGGCCGACCTGACCACACCCCTGGCCACGTTCCTGTCTAATCCGGCCTTGGGATCGTCTCTGGCCACGGTCGGGCTACTGCGGCCGGAAAAACTGTTGACTCTCCAACCGGGTCTGAACAAACCCTTAACCGGTCTCTACATGGTTCAGCCATACGAGCCGGATAAGATCCCCGTCATCATGATTCACGGCTGGTGGTCAAGCCCCATGACGTGGATCCAGATGTTCAACGATCTCCGTAGCGATCCGCTGATCCGGCGACGTTACCAGTTTTGGTTCTATCTCTATCCCACAGGTCAGCCATTTTGGATTTCCGCCGCACAGTTTCGCCGCGACTTGCGGGAATTACGTCAGACGCTCGATCCTGACCATCGGCAACCGGCCCTCGACCAAATCGTCCTGATTGGCCACAGCATGGGAGGGCTTATCGCCGAACTACAGACCATTGATAGTGGCCAAGACTTCTGGAAATTGGTGAGCGAACATCCTTTTGAGGAAATTCGCACGGACCCTATTTCGCGTGAGGAATTGCGCGAAATCTTCTTCTTCCAGCCCAATCCGTCGATACGGCGGATCATCACCATCGCCACACCGCACTTGGGATCACATTTTTCTAATCAAATGACCCAGCGGCTAGCTGCCCGCTTGATAAGTGTGCCGAAAGAACTTCTCCAGTCCCAGACTCAATTTTTCCGGGAAAATCAAGACCTTCTCCTTCCTAACAACATTCTCCAGATCACCGACAGCGTGGATGCCCTCGATCCCGATTGCCCCATCTTTGCTCTGATGAACCAAGCTCGGCGGGCAAGCTGGATCGTGCACCACAACATTGTGGGGGCGTCGCTGGAAGATCGTCTCTGGGGCCGAATCACGGGTACCAGCGACGGCGTCATCTCCTGGGAGAGTGCTCATTCCGATAAAGCCGATTCAGAGATTGCCGTCCCCGCCGAGCATACCAGCGTTCAGTCACATCCATTGACGATCCTTGAGGTCAAAAGAATTCTTTTAGAACATCTGGCCGAGCTTCACCAAGAACACTCCCTGTTCACGAGTGGTGCGCTGCCTGCCGACGTGGCCGTACCGTCTCCTGTCCGGCTGCCACCAGTGGAATATCCCTAACTCCGCCCCATGATTTTGCGCATTCTGCCTATACTGAAAGGATACGCTTCCGTCGTTTCTAATTCCCGTGTTACGGAGTCCATACCCTATGTCTATGACCTACCGGATTGAGACCGATTCGATGGGCGAAGTCCGACTGCCTGCCAATGCCTATTATGGGGCGCAAACTCAACGGGCTGTGGAAAACTTTCCCATCTCGGGACAGACTCTGCCCCCAGAATTGATCCACGCCCTGGGACTGGTTAAATGGGCAGCAGCCCAGGCCAACTACGATTTGGGCCTGCTTACCCGGGGACCACGGGCCCTCAATCCCGCGCAGGTCCAAGCCTTGCTGCAGGCCTGTCAGGAGGTGGCCGAGGCACGCTTCGATGACCAGTTTCCTGTCGATGTGTATCAGACTGGGTCGGGAACTTCCAGCAACATGAACGTCAACGAAGTCATCGCCAATAGAGCCATCGAGCTTTCCGGCGGTGATCGCTTTCAATCCGAAAAACCGATCCACCCTAACGATCACGTTAATATGGGACAGAGCACCAACGACATGTTCCCCACCGCCATCCATGTCGCACTGGCCGTGGCGATACATCGAGACCTGATCCCGGCCCTCAAGGAGGCCCGGAGCATCCTTGAGGAAAAGGCGGAGCGGTGGGGCGACATCATCAAGATTGGCCGCACCCATCTTGCCGACGCCACGCCCTTGACGCTCGGCCAGGAAATGAGTGGCCTTGCCCGCATGATGGAGCTGGCCGCTGAGCGGGCTCAACGTGGAGTGGATGCCCTTATGGAACTGCCGGCCGGCGGAACGGCGGTGGGGACGGGCATCAATACTCACCCTGACTTTGGACGCCGGGTCACCGCGTTCCTGGCGGAAAAGACGGGACTTCCTTTCCGCGAGGCGGTCAATCATTTCGAGGCGAACGCCCAGCGCGACGGCCTCGTCGAATGCCACGGCCAAATCCGGGCCGTTGCCGTGAGCGTCTTCAATGTAGCCAACAATATTCGCTGGCTCTCCTCCGGACCGCGCTGCGGCTTTTATGAGATCATCCTTCCGGAGCTTCAGCCTGGGAGCTCCATCATGCCGGGTAAGGTCAACCCAGTCCTCTGCGAAAGTCTCATGCAGATCGCCGCGCGGGTCATCGGCAACGATCAAACCATTGCCTTTGCGGGGGCTAGTGGCGGGCAGTTCCAACTGAATATCATGATGCCGGTGATGGCCCATGTGGCCCTCGAATCCGTACGCCTCCTCGCCCGGGGTGTGCGGATCTTTGCAGAAAAGACCTTGCGGGGGATGCAGGCCAACCGCGAAGCCTGCGAGGCGGCCGTGGAAAAGAGTCTGGCCCTGGCCACAAGCCTTAACCCCATTGTCGGTTACCAAAAGGCCGCGGCCATCGCCAAAGAGGCATTCAAAACCGGAAAAACTATCCGTCAAATCTGTTCAGAGCAAAAAATCTTATCCCCAGAACAGCTTGCCGAGGTCCTGGACCCACTGAAGATGATCCGACCACGCGGCGA
>JAKPII010000262.1 GCA_029549885.1 Planctomycetota bacterium | reverse complement strand
GCATCCACATCGGCCTACATATAATGTAATCCATCTCGATGCCGCCCGGCGTTGTGGGCTGAATCCTAGTCCAAGTGTCGCTGGTCAGAGGCTTACCGTCCCAATACACAGGCTGGCCCAAACCACGTAACACAAGCTTCGCTCTCACCTTCCACCTTCGTGCATCGAGACGTTCAGCACTCGTTACCAGGTTTACACGCTCGGTCATGTCCGGATGAAATATCAGCGTGTCCTTCGGAATCAGAAAGACTTGAGGGTTGTTGATCACCCAATCGTCGGGTATCTCTACGATGTCACCGTCGGAGCACGTTTGAGCGGTAAGCAGCGTGGCATACCCTCTAAGGTACAACCCAGATCTGTCGCCATAAAACCCAAACGTCCCAGCGGGCAACTGACCCGAACCCCACTCGGCTCCGGCAAGGGAGCCGATCTTCAATCTTTCCTCTTTGAAACCACCGTCCGTATCCACATACTCAATCTCACAAGTAACGGAACCCAGTTGAAACTCGAATTGGTACTCTACACCCTCGAACCCCATTGCTAGGGCCAAGCACAGGCCGAAGTTGGGTTGCGAGTTATTTAGCCAGGCATTGACCCAATCGGTAATGTTGACTCCAGCTCGTAGACCATTAGCATCGACTTCTCTGGGTTCAATGGTGCTGGGTCGATTGCTGTGAGTCAATGTGCTCGGTGACCAATCACCGGCAACCAAACTCATCTTCCATGCGTGATTCGCAGGAGTTCCCTGCTTTGGTTGGGCGTCGATCAGTAGTGTAGCCCGCTCCACGCGCTCAATATCGTGAGGCAGGTCGAACTTGATGAACGCGTCTTTGTGGTGAAGTGTAATAGAGGGCGTCGCCGTAATTGAAGTCTTAACCGTCACGATGTCAGTGGGATTTGTGATTGGATAACTCGCATCAGGGTTCTCACTGTCCGTTTGGCCTACACCATTTAATGGTAGTTCCTCTGAAACGGTTCCGTACCCATGCACCTGTATCCCGTCTTCGCCGATGTGAACGGAGCCATCACCGAAGGTTCCGGACGCACCAGAGATGTCCCCAGCAAAAGTCGCATCCCCTGTCTCCGCATCCATCCTAAACGTTTCAACGTTATCAGCCTTGCGGGTAGCCCGTATGCCGTACTTGTCCATTTTAATGTCGGCGCCGGCGCCTTGTACAGAGACAGGTCTTTGAGAGGCGTCAATTGTGGTCATAGGACTCGGATCATAAAACGGCGCACCCATCCCGTACCACGCCTTAATTTCTTCTTCTGTGGCGGCATAGGGGAGGATGAGAAGTTCGTCGATGAGACCGTTCCAGTATGCGCCAGAACCGCCCAAGCCAATTGACAGCTTCGGGTCTGAGCTAGGCGCATACAGGCTCCTGGAAAAGCTGGCAACTTGTACGCCGTCCACATACACCCGGAACATTCCACCCGAGCGCGGCCCATCAAACACCAACGCATAGTAGTGCCAACCGGTTCGGTCGGCTAGGACGTAGCCGGTGCTCCGCGATACATGAGTTCCGGCACCGTCCCGGTAGTCGACCTCTAGGACGCCCGTGGTGCTGAAGCCTAAAAGCGACTGAGAGGAGCCGTTGCCTGTCACTGAGCGACCGTCGAACAGAACTTGCCTTCTTGACGGTTCGTTCGTGTTCGCCTTCGCCCAAAGCGAGACCGTATAGCTCTCCCCAGCGAGCACAGCCGCCGGGTACTTCAGAGCCCCCGCCGCCCTCGTCCCATCCACGAAAGAGGTTGCGAAGGGTTTTTGTTCAAGCTGGGGCAGAGCAAAGTCGTGGTATCCGCCATTCGTTGCAGTTACATAGAACCGCAAGCGGATATACCCCGTGTCCGCGTAGTTGATCGTGAATGTAGCCTCGTACCGCACCCAGCCGCCTCCAATATTGCGAGAGGAAAAGGTGGGGTTGATGTTGCTT
>JAKPII010000126.1 GCA_029549885.1 Planctomycetota bacterium | reverse complement strand
TAACAATGCAAATCCCGGCTCCGTCCTGAATTTGATTCCATAATACACAGGCTCTTTGCGTTGTCAATACCCTAAAATCGGAATTTTCTGATTTCTCGGCTACCGCACCGATCGTACGACGACTCTCCTGCTGAACGTTGTTTCTACGATACAGGAACGAAAAACCTTGTCAATAACCCGACTGAGGGGGTCGGGGAAATCTTTCCGAATAACGGTGAGACGGCAAGGACAGCACGAGGAGCTGCGTTGTGGATGGAAATGGGCTCATATACCGAGCACGGGAGACCACGGCGGCAGCGGGTATATCACGAACGGACAGGATGCTGAAGCGACTCCCACGCCTTGCAATCGTGGGTGGTGAGGCTTACGCGGTAGCTGCAAGGCTGCCCCTACAGTTTTTATGGCGGGCGGGGTAAAATGGACGAAGTGGGTGTGGATGCTCGACGTGTGCAAACGCCGTTGGCAGAATGTCTGCCAGGTTTTGATCTCATAAGGAGCTTGTGTATGCTCGCCTTTATGTTTGGTGCCCCGGGTTGGATGGAGATGCTGGTAATTGCCCTGGTTATTTTGCTGCTATTTGGGAATCGTCTCCCTAGTGTGATGCGTTCGTTAGGCCGGGGTGTGGTGGAGTTCAAAAAGGGGCTATCGGATCAGGGAAGCGATGAGGAACATGAAGAGAAGGCAGTAACCAAAGAGGATGCCAAAGCCGAGAAGTGAGGTGTTTAGGTTTTCCGTGGGGGCGTTCACCACGGTCCAGCCTGGAACGGTTTTGCGGCGAGAAGGGAGGTGATGCGATATGCTGCCGATAGGCCAGTTTTCCTTGCCGGGCGGCACAGAGATGATCATCATCCTAGTGGTGGCGCTTTTGCTGTTCGGGAATCGCCTTCCTCAGGTGGCGCGCTCTTTGGGAAAGAGCTTGAATGAATTTCGTCGGGGGATGCAGGGGCTAGAACAGGAACTCAAGTCCGCGATTAACGAGACACCTCCGCCCGCAACACCCAAGAAACGGGCCGAGAATGAGGAAGACCGTCAAACCCCAGTTGCCCCGAAATTCATTCCTCCCAGCGAGCCTCCTCAAGAGACCGTCGAGTCACAGTCATAATTGCCTCGTCACACTAGGGCCACACTTAGGCAGTAAATTTCACAGTCCATCCGCAAAAGTATCCCCTCTCCCTCCGGGAGAGGGTTGGGGTGAGGGCAAGCAATCGTCGGAGTCGATCGATAAAACAGGCAGCGATTCGAGCGACGCTCAGTGCCGACCCCTCTTCCGCTGAACGCCTGAGGTGAGATTGTGGAGTAGGCTCTGAACTGAAGCAAGTCCCAAATTGCCCTCTTTCGCCAACCTTTATGCGCCCCATCTATTCAGGCGGAAGGGCATGCATTTCGCCGGTCGCTGAGCTTTCGACGGGACCGGCTTCGGCGGGGCGAATGGCCGGGAGTTCGATGGTGAAGGTCGTCCCTTGATCGATGACGGATTCGACGCTAAGACGTCCGCCGTGCTCTTGGACAATCTTTTGGCTGACAGGGAGGCCCAAGCCCGTTCCTTTGGTGCCCTTCTTGACGGAGACGAACGGACTAAAGATTTTATCGAGCAACTCGGGCGGGATTCCTGGGCCATTGTCCTGAACGGTGATCCAGACTTTTCCCTGGGCCTCGTCATAACGAGTTGTGATCTCGACCTTGCGCGGCTGAGGCCGTTCGGCGGTAGCGTCGATGGCGTTGGTCACTAAATTGAGCACCGCCCGGTGGATGCCTTCCGGATCGAAGATGAGAACCGGGATGGGGCCCTCTTGCTTCCAGGTCAATTCAACGTTGCACTCCTCGGCCCGGGATTGCATGAGTTCGATGACGTCGGCGATCAATTGATTAAGATCGGCCGGCTGAAGGTCCGGTTCGCGTTCTTTACTGAAGGTGAGCATATCCATGACCAAGCCGGAGATCTTGGCCTGGTTTTTTTCCACGATAGTCCATCCCTTGCGAATGAGTTCCTCGTCGTGCTTGTTGAGGCCCATTTCAATGAGGTAGCTGCCCCCGCGGATACCCTGGAGGATGTTTTTGATGTGGTGAGATAGGGTGGCGATGGTCTGCCCAATGGCGGCGAGTCGCTCTGCCTGGACCATGGCCGAATAGTAGTGGGTATCTTCAATGGCCAGGGCCGCCTGGTGGGCAATGGCGATCATGAGGCGGAGATGGTCTTCCGTAAACTTGTTCGTGTTGCCGCGGCGGACCATCTCCTGGGGAGACATGGAGGTGTCGATGTAGATGACGCCGACAACTCCATAACGTCCCTGCATGGGGACGCAAATAGCCTCGCGGATGCCTGCCTGGAAGATACTGGCCCCGGAATCCCAACGTTCATCGTGGCGCGCGTCGCTGGTGAGGACGCCTTCGTTGCGTTCTCGAACGTAGTCGAGAATGGTTTGACTGATGATCAACTTGCCGGGCCTTTCTGCTCCCTTGCGTGCCCGAAGGACTTTGGGCACCAAACGATTCGTTTCGGGATCGATGAGCATGATACAGCCGCGGTCGGCCTCGACCCACTGGAAGATCAGATCCATGATGCGATTGAGGAGCTGGTCGATATCAACGGTGTGACTGATCGCCAAGGCCGTGTGATACATGATTTCCAGGTTGCGACGGGCTTGGACGGTCCAGGGGTCGTTGCCCACAACGGCGTTGGCGAAAAAGCGGCTACCTTCCTCCTGCTTAAGGGCGCTGACGATCTGGGAGCGGTCTTCGTCCGGTTCAGAGGAAATGGCGACGTTCCACGGGGTTTCCGGCTGGGCGTCTTCCGCCGGGGAGGTGAAGAGCATGAGGGTTCGCCCCATTTGGATTTGGTCGCCACTCGTCAGCCAATGTTCTTGGATCCGCTTTCCGTTGACGAGCGTCCCGTTAGAGCTATTGAGGTCCACTAAAAGGAAGCGATTCTCCACCCGTTTGATCTCGGCATGGTGGCGGGAGACACCCGTATCGTGGAGCTGGACCTGATTACTGGAGTCTCGCCCAATGGTGATGGTTGAGCCCTCCAGCTCGAAACGGGTCCCTTGGTCATTTCCGCGGATCACAAACAAGGATGGCACGACTCGGTGTCCCCCCTTGTGGAATTGGGCACTTGTTTTCCGTAACAATCAGTGGGTTAACGCCACAGCCGCCAGTATCCTCTTGTATTCTAAGGATTCGAGGGCTGGTGTGACACCCCTGTTTTGTTGTCATGCCAGGACTACCGCGATCGCCGGAGGTCATTAAGAGCATGTCCCATACTCTCCCCTCGCCCGTTCGGCGCTAGAAGAGTCGGGGGTGAAGGTGGCTCGAATCGCTGCCGGTTTTCTCGATCGATTCCGACGTTCGCTTGCCCTCACCCCAACCCTCTCCCCGAGGGAGAGGGGAGACTTTTTGGGAAAGACTCTAAACTAATGCCTTGGTGACGCTAGTCTTGGAAACATCACGTCGGTCGAAGGCCGATAGGCTCGGGTTAGTTTCTCACGGGCTTGACATAGAGTTCGACTTGCTGTTGACCGATGTTCAACGTTGTGGGCGTTGTCCCGGTGAGCGGAGAAAACTGAAGCGATGTGGCCAAGGTTTCCGCCATGATGTAGTCTTGGTAGTCCCGGATGGCCTGCTTGATCGACTCCGATTGCGTAACGACACCGACTTCGATTCGTTCGACGAAATCGCAATCGAGTTCCTTCCGCCTATTTTGAACCGCGTGGACGAAATCGCGGGCAAGGCCCTCGGCGATGAGTGCTGGTGACAATTGGGTAGAGAGAATAACCACGCCCACCCGGCCTTGGGCCGCTGTCCAACCCGGTTTGGCATTGAGGCGGATTTGAATATCCTCTTTGGTCAAGGAAATCTCACTATCGGGCAAGGGCACGATGACTTGACCAATCGTCTCCAGTTGCTGAAGGAGGCTGCTTCCTTCTGCCTGAGAAAGCCATTGCTTTACGGCAGGGAGTCGGGGCCCCAGGCGGGGACCGAGCCGTTTAAAGTCCGGGAGAACGGTGTAGTCGATGAGGTCATCGGCCCGTTCGCGCCACTCGATCTTCTTGACGTTCAATTCTTCGGCAATCAGCTCGGTGTGCTGCTGGAGGGCGGGGAGTTGATCGCGATCGGCGAGGATGATCTCGACACGTTCCAAAGGCTGGCGGACCTTCAGTTTAGCGTTCATCCGAGCTGCCCGACCGAGGGAAACTAGTTCTCGGACCGCCCCCATCCAGGCGGAAAGCTCTTCGTCCACAAGGTCCGGCTCTGGCTTGGGATAGTCACAGAGGTGAACGCTTGGGATAGTACGGTCACCAAAGACGTTAACCGCCAGGTTTTGCCAAATTTCCTCGGTGATGAAGGGGACAAAGGGGGCAACAAGGCGGCAGAGTGTAATCAGGCACTCGTAGAGTGACCAGTAGGCATCCCGTTTGTCATCGGTCCACTCACTTGCCCAAAAGCGTGCTCGACTGCGGCGGACGTACCAGTTGGAAAGGGCATCCACGAAGGCAAGGATCTGTTGGCAGGCCGAGTAATTATCGTAGTCGTCCATGAATCGAATTACTGCGGAAATGGTGCGATGCAACTCGCTGAGAATCCAACGGTCCAACTCGCAGCGCTCGCGGGGCGGACGATAGTCAGAGGCTTGCTTCAAGACCTCATGACGTAGGTCGCCAACGGTCCCCTTGAGGGTGGCAGCAGGGTTCCAACCGTCGATGCGGGCATAGATCACCAAGAAGCTATAGACATTCCACAATCGCAGCAAGAATTCGGGGATGCTGTCTCGAATGGCCTGTTCGTTGTAGCGGATGGATGTCCATGGGGCCTGGTTGGCAAAGAAGTACCAGCGGAGGGCGTCCGCCCCGTAGCGGTCAAAGATTTCCTGGGGCTCTCGGTAATTGCGCTTGCTTTTGGACATCTTTTGGCCGTCTTCTCCCAGCATCAGGCCGAGGACGACACAATTCCGGTACGGATGGGGAAACGCAATGGCCGGAGTCCTTTCTCGGAGAAAGCCCTCTGCCGAGCCGCCGGGCCTGTTTTCGTCGGGGCTAAAAAGGAGGGTACTGATGGCGAGTAGACTATAGAACCAACCGCGGGTTTGGTCGATGGCCTCACTGATAAAGTCGGCCGGGAACTGCTGGGCGAGCTTTTCCGGGGACCCCGGTACATGGGGGTACCCCCACTGAGCAAAGGGCATGGCGCCGGAATCGAACCAGCAGTCAATGACATCGGGAACACGACGCATTTTGCTCCCGGGGCAAACCGGAGAGTCGTAAACAATTGCATCGATGTAGGGTTTATGGACCTTGAGATGCTCCGAGAGGGTGGGATCGGCCCGTTTTGCCTCTTCCCAGACCTCCGTGCCGCTGACGCCAGGCTTGGCAAGGAGCTCGGCATAAGAACCGATGGCCTCCATGTACCCTGTTTTTTCGCAGACCCAAATGGGGAGGGGTGTTCCCCAGAAGCGTTCGCGCGACAAGGCCCAATCGACGTTCGTTTCGAGAAAGTTTCCGAACCGACCGTCCCGGATGTTTTCGGGATGCCAGCCAATCCGCCGATTGTTTTCGAGCATTTTTTCTTTGAACGCTGTGGTGCGTATAAACCAGCTCTTCCGGGGATATTGAATGAGGGGATCGTTTTCGGCCCGCCAACAGAAGGGATAGTCGTGGACATACTGCTCGAAATGGAAAAGGACACCCGACTGCCGGAGTTGACGGATAATGTCGCGATCGCAATCTTTGACCCAGCGACCAGCGTAATCGGAGGCTTCGGCGGTGAACGTGCCGTCGGGGGCTACGGCACAAATCAACTGGGGACCTTCACCCTCCACAAAGCGGGCCTGTTCCGCCAAAAGAACTTCATAGTCCACCTCCCCAAAAGCAGGGGCCTCGTGAACGACGCCCGTTCCGGTGTCGATGGTTACGAAGTCGGCTGCCACCACCCGCCAGGCAATATGTTGTTGACCGCCGCCACGGAGGCGTCCCTGTTGTTCTCCATAGCGCTTGTAGTAGTAGTCGAACGGAGGGATGTATCGCTTACCTACCAACGACGCGCCGCGCACTGTCTTGAGGATTTGATAGCGCTTGTTGACCTTTTTACCCACCGTCTCAACGAGGGCCTGGGCAATAACGACGGCTCGTTTTTCGCCTTCAAAAAGGACATAACAGTAGTCCAAATCCGGTCGGACGGCGGCAAATTGATTGCTGGGCAACGTCCAAGGAGTGGTTGTCCAAACCAGAAGGTCGGCGTCCGGCTCATCCCGAAGTGGGAACCTGACATAGACACTAGGGTCCGCAACCGAGCGGTAGCCTTGGCCGACTTCAGCCGCTGAAAGTGCCGTTCCCCCTTGGGCCCACCACCAGACAATCTTGTAGCCCTGATAGAGCAGCCCCTTTTCGAAGAGTTGCTTAAGTGCCCACCAGACGCTTTCAACATAACTTTGATGATACGTCACGTAAGCGTTGTCAAGCTGAATCCAGAAACCAAGGCGCTCGGTGAGTTGTTCCCACTCACGGGTGTAGCGGAACACACTGTCAATACAGCGGCGAATGAACGGTTCGACACCGAACTCCTCGATGTCTTTTTTAGAGTGAATGCCCAACTCTTTACAGACCTCGACTTCCACTGGTAGGCCGTGGGTGTCCCAGCCGGCGCGGCGTTCGCAATAATACCCCCGCATCGTCTTGTAACGCGGAAAGAGGTCTTTGATCGCCCGCGTCAAACAATGCCCGGGATGGGGGAGGCCATTCGCCGTGGGTGGTCCTTCGTAGAACACAAACGAGGGCGCGCCCCGTCGCCAGTCGAGCGAACGCTCGTAAATCCGGTTTTCCTTCCAAAAACGGATGATGCCTTCTTCGAGTTTGGGAAAGGATGGATTCCGATCAACAGGCCGAAACATAAGACTTCTCTTTCGAATGAACCGCTTCAGTTAGTTCTTTCGCACCCACCTTTAAGGGGTCCGGAGGTGTACTTCGCCGTTAAGCAGCTTTAAGGTCTGGTGGACTCGCTACCAGGCTTATTTCGAGTCATGGACACTGCCTACGGTTAGCCCGGTCGGCGCTGCTGTTTTTCTGCCTCAAAGCGAAGGACCCCCAGCACAATCTTGCGCAACTTTGGTTCCGCCTCGGCTGCAACCTTAAGGATCTCCTCCACAACGGCTGGCTTAAGGGCATCGGGGAGGCACATATCGGTGACCACGGACAACCCCAAGACCCTCATTCCGGCATGGACGGCGACAATGACTTCGGGGACGGTGGACATCCCCACGACATCGGCACCGATCCCCCGCAGGAAGCGGTACTCAGCACGGGTCTCGAGGTTGGGGCCCGTCACGGCGACATACACCCCGCGGTGCGCGACAAAATCCTCCCGCCGAGCGATCGCCAGGGCAACGTCGATTAATGTTTGATCGTAAGGTTGCGACATATCGGGAAATCGTGGCCCCAATGAGTCGTCATTTGGACCGATGAGCGGGTTCCCGTTCATCAAATTGATATGGTCGTCGATGACGACGATGTCGCCAAGGCGGTAATGGGGGTTCATCCCGCCGCAGGCATTGGAAACGATCAAAAGATTGGCCCCCAATGCCTTCATGACGCGAACGGGGAATGTCACCTGTTGGAACGTGTAACCCTCATAGACGTGGAATCGCCCTTCCATGGCCACGATGGGTAAGCCCTCCAGGGTACCGCATACAAATTGGCCCGTATGACTTATGGTCGTCGAGCGAGGGAAATGCGGAATGTCCTCATAGCGGATGACGGCGTCGGCTTTGATCTCTTGAGCCAACGTCCCGAGACCCGTCCCCAGAATGATCCCGGCGTATGCCTCCTTATCCCACTTCTGCCGGATAAATTGCACGGCGGCCTGAATTCCTTCAACAAGTGTTTCACTCATAGCCGATACGTTGGTTCACCTCATCTTGAGATCTGTCAAGCCAAAATCAAACTGCTTTCCAGTCTTTAGTCCGGTAGATTCTCCCTAGAACTCCTCCTCGTCTGATTCTGTGAACTCGTCATCCGTTAAGTCGCCCTCCGGAAACTCGCCCGGCTCTTGGAGGACTTTTTCTGGTTCTTCCGGTTCTTCTTCAGCCTCAGTTTCTTCAGGTATCTCCTCGCCTTGGTCGATATCGCCGAACTCGCGCTCGATTTCGGCCTCGTACTCTGGCTCAAACTCGAAATCATCGTCAAAGTCATCGTCGAAGTCGTCCTCATCGAATTCGACAAAGTCATCCTCCGGCGAAACCGGCGGGGGCGGTGGCAACTCCCCGTCCTCCTGGTCAGAGTCCAGGTCGTCGACCGGTTCATCGTCAAATTCGGGAGGTGATTCTTCGTAATTCATCGGTTATCCTCCACTTTGAGGTTTGCCGTGTATGCCCTCTGGTGCCGCTAGGTTGGCTCTCTGACAATCAATGAATCCAAAAGACGCCCGAGATTGAGCGTAGCCCGATGCAGCAAAAATACTTAGTTTACTGCCTAAGATGGGCTATTGGTAGAGTGCGCGGACGAACGACGACTATGGCGATTTCAGGACTACGGCGCCCCTGGCAAGGGTCGTTGCGGTACCGGGGACCATCGGCTAGTGTTCTTGGATGAAAAGTTGAGGAGGTCCACGCCATGAAACAACTCACGCGACGCCGTTTCGTTCAGCTTGCCGGTGCCTCGCTGGCGGCGGGAATCCTAAACAGCAATCGAGCGCTTCCCGCCTCCCTCCAGGTCCCGGGCGAAAGACCGGTCAGGGACAGTGCCATTCGGGTTCTCAATCCCCGAAATCGGGTACCGGTTTCGTTAATCATTGATGACTCCACTTGCTTGGTGAATCTGGCCCACTTTGCGATGCCACAGTTTGCCGAGGTGTGGCCAGGCCGGGCGGAATATCAGAAACCCTGGAAGGAGTTTCCTCGTGAAATCCCCGATAGTTTCGTGCGGCGATTTATGGACTGGTGCGAGGAGCACGGGGTCAAAGGAAAGTACAGCGTTGTTCCTTATCCGGCTTGTGTCGGTTGGCTAGATCGTGACCTGCCGGGCTGGTCGCACCAGGAGCTTGTTGAAAGCCTTCGGCTAGTCCGGGAACGGATTATGCCCCGGTGGGATATTCATCCCGAGATGGTTACCCATACCTGGGTTATCAATACGAAGACAGGACGGCCATATGAGGAGCGGTCAGCCCGATTTATGGAGAATTGGGGATGGAGCGAGGGGCGTTCCGTAGATGAGCTAACGGACTACCTGGCATATGCGTTGCGAATCTTAAAGAATGTCGATCTGCATTGCGAAGGGATAACGACACCCGGTGGGTTTGGTAGCCGTGCCCGTCCGCAACTTGCCCAGGCCACACTGGAGGCGTGTCGGGACGTGTTTCGCACGGAGATTCCGCATTACTTTCGTGACCTTTTCACCGACGAGAGAAGTGTGGCACCCCGGGTCGAATATGCCTCCGGGCTTGATGGAGATGATCCTAAGTGTGTTGTGTCGATTATAGGCTGCACGGGTGACTGGTTTGGTGGCTGGGATGGGACCACGGAGGGGTCCGCCGATCTTTTCATCACACCAGATTTAGCGAAGGGACGGATGGTGGATGTGATCGGTCGTGAAGAACCGGCCATCATGGTTTGCCACTGGCCAGGGATTTACTTTAACGGAGAGGAACGTGGTTTTGAGATTCTGAAGACGGTCGTCCAACGACTACATGCTCGGTACGAAAACCTGATCTGGATGAATCTAGCGGAAATCGCCCGCTATTGGGCGGCCCGGGAGCTGACAAGAATCGAGAAGAACGATACGAAGGTCGTCTTTTCTGCCCCGTTTTCGGCACCTTTGTTTACGATCCAGTTGACACCTCTGGCGGAGGGTGTCCCGGCAGTTGGTCGGGCGGGCGAGGAACAGCAACGGTTGCGACGAGTTGGCCGTCTGCTTGACTTGACGTCTGGCACATATTGCGAAGGAAGCGGAACGAACGGTACCGAGTGGTTAATGACACTTTGTTTCGATTTGCCCAAAGGAACGTCGGAGCTTGTTTGGCTAGGGTGAATGGTCTGGGTTTTTCAGAAAGATGGTAGGCAATCAAAATTGGTGAAAGGGTCTTCAATGCGACTGCACGTCACTATTGTTTTCGGTGTTTGCCTAGCACTGGCATTTCATGGAGTGCGGACTGTTTCTGCCGAAGAATGGACGACGGTCAAACCGAAGGAGATCGATGCTATCCTTCCCAATCCACATATGGGTTGGGAGACGTTCCATCGTACCGCCGATCGAGATCAAAACTTGCCGGAATGGATTCCCTCAACCGTTCAGTACGCTCGTTGGGGGTGGGGGCGACTCGAACCGCGTCCGGGCGAAATTGATTACGAGTTTCTCGATCAACAACTGGCCGAGTCACGTCGTGCGGGCCAGCGACTGGCGTTTCGTGTCATGTGTTGCTCGACAACGCCTAAGCGACCATACCATCCCGATTGGCTAAAGGCCATCGGTGGACGTGTCATCACCACAAGATATGGCGACACCGAGGGGCTGGAGGTTCCCGATCTCGACGACCCTGTGGTCCTGCGGGCCCATCTTGACTTCATCCGCCGGTTGGGGGCACGGTATGACGGTCACCCCGACTTGGATCACGTGGATTTGGGCTCTGTGGGATGGTGGGGAGAATGGCACATGAGTCGCTCGGACCCAGCAAAAATGCCCACCCCGGAAAATCAAAAAGCCATTATTGACGCCTATCTGGCCTCGTTTAAGAAAACTCCCCTTCTCATGCTCATCGATGGGCCTGAAATGCTGCGATACGCGACCGAGCGAGGGACGGGATGGCGGGCGGATTGCCTTGGCGACATGGGTGGTTTTTCTGCCAATTGGTGTCACATGCGAAACGCATACCCACAGACACTGACCAAGGCGAATGCGCTCGATGTATGGAAGCGAGCGCCGGTGGCTTGGGAAACATGTTGGGATATTCGAAAATGGGTCGACGAAGGGTGGTCGTTGCGGTACATTTTCAATTACGCCCTGGCCCTTCATGCCTCGTACATCAATAACAAATCAGCCCCCCTCCCGCCGGGCGATGAAGTTAAGGCCGAGGTCGAACGATTTCTCCGTCGATTGGGTTATCGCCTCGTGTTGCGGTCGCTGTCTCATCCGCGTGAGATCGGCCGTGGGCAACAGCTTCCCATCACCATGGAGTGGCAAAATGTGGGATCGGCTCCGTGTTATCGAGCTTATCCGGTGGCTTACCGGCTTCGCCACAAGACAGGCAAGAGCTTCGTCATCGTTAGCGACAATGTGACGGTAAACCAGTTCCTACCTGGTTCTGTGGATGTGTTCACCCCAGCTTTCCTTGCACAACCGCCAGAGTTGCCTCCCGGGGAAGTAATGAACGTAAAGGACACTTTGACGGTACCTGCTACGGTCCCGCTAGGCGAGTATGAGTTGGCAATCGGGGTGGTCGAAAGCGCGAGCCGGCCCGTACCTGTTCTTCGACTGGCTATTGAGGGGACAACGGCCGACGGCTGGTATCCGCTTAGCCGCATTAGTATTCGAGCAGCGAATTGAGCACGGGGCACGAGGTGGTAGCTAAAGTATCAAAGTATCATCGTGGGGTTTGGCGCTTGCCGCGAAGACGCCTCACCAAGTCGGCCAAGGTGCTTGCCGCGGTTATCAATTCCTCTTGGGTAGTTCGCGGCCCGAAGCTGAATCGTAGGGACGATCGCACCAGGTCGCGAGGAACACCCATGGCAAGGAGCGTGGCGGAGGGTTCGGCAGAGCCGCTGGAACAAGCTGAGCCGATGGAACATTCGATCCCCTCGGCATCTAGAGCTGCCAGGAGGAGTTGGTTATCGATACCGCGGACTGCGAGGGAGGTAGTCTGCGGTAACCGTGGCGCTCCTTGGCCGTGGACCACTATGTCAGCGATCTCTCGCTTCAAATAGTCCTCAAACTGGGCCTGAAGGGACCTCATTCGAGGCATCGTGTCATCGAGCTCATGGAGTGCCAGTTCGAAGGTTACCTCCATCCCCACGGCCAGGGCCACAGATTCAGTGCCGGGCCGAAGTCCGTCTTGCTGTTCCCCACCAAAAAGGATGGGCAGCAACGGTTGGTCACGGCGGACAATGAGCGCACCGATGCCGAGCGGGCCACCGCACTTGTGGGCGGTCACCGTCATCGCGTCAACGCCGAGGAGTCGGAAAGAGACGGGTATCTTGCCAATCGCCTGGACAGCGTCCGTGTGAACTGGGACACCGTGGAAATGGCAAATTGCTGCAACCTCAGCAACTGGCTGGATTACACCTGTCTCGTGATTTGCCAACGTTACACTAACCAGGGCCACATCGGGGCCAATCCAGGCTCGCAAAGAATCGAGGTTGATCAGGCCATCTCGGGAGACATCGAGTGTGTCGAGCCGCCACCCGAGGTCGAGGAGGTGTTCGGCAGCCCGCAGGACGCTAGGATGCTCGATTGCGGAGACGATAATCCGTCCCGGGGCGCCGCCTGTTCGCGCCATAGCCATCCCAAGGATGGCGAGGTTATTGGCCTCGGTCCCGCCACTGGTAAAGATGATCCGATCTCCGTTGTGAGATGTATCGGCATCAAGAAGGGCAAGAATTTTTTCCCGGGCACTGGCCAACCGTGCCCGGGCGGCCCTTCCGGAGGCGTGCTGACTTGCCGGGTTCCCGTGGTATGTAAACCAGGCCTCGCGGACGGCCTCGGCAACTTCGGAACGAATCGGGCTTGTGGCGTTGTGATCCAGGTATATCGCCATGGTCGGGTTTTCTTCTTATACCGGCTCTGCGGCCTTTTCCAAGGCTGAGGAGCGTGCTCCGCGCACCCGTGATGAATTGAGCTAGACTTTTTTATAGCCGCGTGAACTAAATCCGTTCAAATCCCACTACAAAGGCCACTTGTATGCCGCCCCACGCGATTTGGGGTCAAACAATGTGGAAAAAATCGTTTTGGAAAACATTCGACTCGCCAGGAATTCCGTTAGTCGCGGCACTCGGCAGGAATTCATCTCGGAATGTCACTCACCCAATGGTCCGCCACGAACCAATTATATCTCTCATTTTGACTGTCTTTTTTGGGCTCACGTCCTTTCGATGCTATTCCCAATCGGTTCCGCCGAGTCTCGTGAGCGGAATGATTTCCTTCCGCGTGGGCAGTGATCGCTATGAGGGACAACTCCTTTATTGGACGTCGGATGAAATTTTTGTCCTAGGACGTGACGGTGCCCTCGTTCGGGCGGAACGTCGGCTGGCGAGGGATTTTCACGTGGTTAATGATGACTTCGTGGCGCTCGATCCCGGAGCGATTCGGGCCCAACTCCTCCGCGAATTTGGCCGAAGTTATACGGTGGACACGACAAGCCACTACATTGTCGTGCGACCTGCCAGCATGACGGAGGATTGCCGCGAGGTTTTTGAAGCGACCTACCGCAACGTACAACGGTTTGCCGCCCAAAGGAAGCTCCCACTACAAGAGAGCTCCTTCCCCCTCATAGCCATTGTGTTAGCCTCCCGGGCAGAGTACCTGGATTACTTAGCCCGTCTCAAGAAAGACTCGGACGCGCTATCCAACACGCTTGGATGCTATGACCCCGTTTCCAATCGCGTTGTAACCTTCGTCCTGGATGCCCCTCAGCAACGGTCGGGCAATTCGCCCACTAGTGGATCGAAACTTCCCAATGTTACTCGCCACGAAGCATTTCATCAAGTAGCGACAAACATGGGACTGGTTAACCGATTTGCCGATGTACCCCTTTGGTTCCATGAGGGGATGGCGCTGATGTTTGAAGGCGACTTCGTCAACCCCATCAGTAAGGTGTCCGGTCGAGCCATCTCTCAACCCCAAGACCTAAAGCTTCAGGCCAGGCATGTTTTGGCAAAACAATCCCCCGGTTGGTTACGACGGCTCGTGCTTTCGGACAGCCTTTTCTCGAGTAGCCCCGAAACCGCCTACGGGCTATCGTGGATCCTGGTGACCTATCTTCACAAAAAACACCATGAAGGCTTCGTGCGCTACCTGACAACGATCAATCGCCTGGCACCGTTCGAGACCCTATCGCCGCAACGACGAGTGGCCGACTTCGTTGAGGCCTTTGGGGATCGTTGGGAAGCCCTCGAGTCCGCGGTGCGAAAGTTCGCGGGCGAAATGTAAGCGGGGTCGCGTCATCATTGACTACCCGCAGGTCAGAGCCAGACCTTGATCCCTTCAAGTCTTGCCACAATGGCCGGAATGTCGGCACGACTGGTCATGTCATATACCGCCTTTTTCACGCAAACAGCTTGGAATCGCTCTTGGAGGTGATCAATTGCGTATTGGACGGCGTCGGTGATTTCATATTCCCCACGGGGCGAAGGGCCGATGCGGCGGCAGGCCTCGAAGATGCATGGTCCGAACCGCCAGCAATTCATGGAAAGCCAAATGGGACGGGGCAATTGGGCAAGCGCCTCCCGAGATGGTTTTTCCAGGATTCGGACAAGATAGCCGTTTGCATCGACGAGTCCCACGGCGAAACTCAGAATCCGTTCCGCTGCGATATTGCTCTGGGTTAACATGGCCTCCTGTTCGAAGAGCGCAACCGCGGGACCCGACAGTTCGCGCAGTGCGGCTAGGGCATCGTGAGGGTAGTAATTGTCGGAATTGACCATGAGGAACGGATCGCCATTTACAAACTCCTCAGCGGCGGCCACGGCGTTGGCCGTCCCTAATGGTTTCTCCTGGATCGCAAAGCTCACCGACAGTCGCTCCAAGGGGACTTCGCCTCCGTATCGCGCGACCAGTTCATCGTGGTCCGGGGCAACGACGAGGCACACCCTGGTGATTCCCGCATCGGCCAGGGCAGAGAGGACATAGTCCAAAAATGGTCGGCCCGCAGCTACAGGGATTAGTGCTTTGATACCCTTGCGGGCAATCTTCTCCTGCTCTTCGCTGAGGATGACGCTCGCATCCTCTTTCCTCATCCGGGTTCCCAATCCCCGGGCAAGGACGACGGCTTTTTCAACAGGCATGCCACATGCTCCTCAAATCTAGTTCCTTGGCATCAATCTCACGGTAAAAGGGCGCAGCCGTTGTCAGTTCCCATTAACAATATAGGTTACCGCCGATTCTTGGCGGGTTCTGCGGCCGGAAGCCGCGGATCTTTCTGTCACTGTGAGATGAGACCCCCCTTTGACTTCGCCCATCACCATTCATAAGAATGATAGCAGGGCTATGGCCCGGAGCGAGGGGTCCCTACAATGGGGAGCTGCGAACCTGGTCAGGGACGAAAGTCAGCAGCCATAAGCAGTCATCCCCATGTGTAGTGGGCCTCTCGCTCCGGGTCAGGGCGATAACTCGGGAGTACGCACTTATCAAGATGGGCATCGGATCATTGTGCTCCGGCTTTCCTTGAAGTATGCGGTGAAGCAGGCGGGGCGGCCCATGTCCGAGATGGGAAGATACAGAGGGATGTGTTTGGATGGCCGCTCGTTCCAAGAAGGTCAAGCCTAACGAAGAGACGGTAACGAGTCAGGCGAAGTCAGGCAGCACTTCGACAGGATATTTCGTTGTTGCTCGGCGTTATCGGCCCCAGACTTTTGAGGAACTTGTCGGACAGGACCACGTCGCCACGGCGTTGAGAAACGCTATTGTTAGTGGCCGGGTCGGACACGCTTATCTTTTTACGGGGGCCCGTGGTGTTGGAAAGACTTCGACCGCCCGCATTCTGGCCAAGGCCCTCAATTGCGTTAAGGGCCCAACACCTGAGCCGTGTAATATGTGCGATATCTGTCGGAGCATCGGCTCGGGGGATGACATTGACGTTATTGAAATCGATGGGGCAAGCAACCGCGGCATCGAAGAGATCCGACAATTGCGGCAAAACGCCGTGAT
>JAKPII010000091.1 GCA_029549885.1 Planctomycetota bacterium | reverse complement strand
TGTTATTTGTGATAGCTGATCCCATTCTGTTGCACCATAGCCGTCTGATTATGACGGAAACACAGAGTGTCTTCCTGGTTGCGGTGACGTTAGCGTTATTTCATGCCGGCACGTCTCGCGCAGAGAGAATCTGGTGGTTTTGCGGTGGTGTTTCCCTAGGGCTTTGCTCGTTGACACGCCCCACCTTTCTTCCCTGGCCTGCATTAGCACTGTTACTCGGGCTGGTGTGGTTGGTCCGATTGAGTTGCGACATTTCTGCCACGACAAGCCCTTGTGTATCCGAAGGGGACAGTCTGTCACCGAAAGGTCGTGGCGACCGGTTGGCCGTAGTAGGCAGAATCGGCCTGGCAGCCGTTGGCTTTGCCGTGGCTATTCTTCCTTGGGGTGTGCGGAACTGGCTGATCCTTGGACGACCGATTATCGGAACAACACATGGCGGTTACACGTTTTATTTGGCGAACAATCCTTGGTATTACAAGTACCTTCGTCAACCCGGAGTGAAACCGGTGTGGGACGCCACTGAGTTTAACGCCCAATGGGTAAAAACCCTTGAAGCGAAGCAGTTACACGACGAGTTGGCGGCCGATCGCCTGGCCTACGAGCTTGCCTTTGAGACGATCCGCCATCAACTGACGATGTTTCTCAGGGCCTGCTATGATCGCTTCTGTCAACTGTGGCGGCTCATTCCCAATCGCTTGGACCAGGATGAACCGCTCGTCTTGTGGGGACTGCGGCACGGCGTGGGGCTATTTTATCTTGTGGAATACGTTCTTGTGGGATTGGGAATCCTCGGGTGGCTAAAGAGGCGTGATTTTCAGACCCCAGATCGTGTCCTGGCCGTTCTGGTGTGCGCTCTTGTGCTGACCGTTGTGGGCATTCATCTTTTCTACTGGACCAATATGCGGATGCGGGCGCCGTTAATCCCCATGCTTGCTCTTTTGGCAGGGGAAGGGTATCACTACCTCACGTCTCGCCGATTGGAAACCGAACAAACCTAACGGTCTCGCTTATTAGGGCGATTACGGGGAAGTCGTCGATATCTGGGAAGGAAGGGACTTCTGCGATCTCCTTTGGAGGGCAGCCTCGGCTTGTTCGATGTACGGCTTTGCCCAGCCCTTGTCACCGTAGAGGACGATTATCGCGCGGCGGATGGCGTCGGCCTTCTCTGGATCGGTGGCTTCGAGTTGATTGGCTTCCTCTAACCGTCCGGCGATCAAATCGCGCTGGTTCGTGATGGCCGGTGCCAGTTGTTTTTTCAGTTGTTCCAGACGGCGGCGGGCCAGTTCAAGGCATTCGGCCGTATGGCCTACAGGGCGACGAGATTTGCCTTGAGCTGTTTCGCGCGACTTGTCGGCCGGGAGCTTTTCTGTAGGTGCATAATCGTAAAGGGCAAGGAGGGCCTCGAGCTTTTCAATTCCAAGTTCGGGGTCGAGTTGCGCGTAACGGAGGGCTTGAAGGTAGTCTCGTTCGATAGGAATCGATGAATGAGCCGAGGCCTTTTGGCGACTCTGCAATTCAAACCGCCGCTCCAGACGGAGAAGGTCGATCTCTTGTTGATACTCACGGATAGATGGCGCTCGGGCGTCCTCCGGATACCGGGTTAGGAAGGCCTCGATATCGGGCGCAGCGCTGAGGAGGGCCTCACTATCGGTGCCATCACCCACCTTAGCCATCACCCGATTGTAAAGCTGGTCAGCGGTCGGTGGTTGCAGAAAATACCAAATGGTTATTGCCAGCACGACAAGAGCAGCCAGCAGGATTCCCGTTTGGAGGGAGAAGATTGGTTGACGCTCACTGGGGGAAGGCTCAATTTTATCGAGCTCTTCGGGGGGAACTTCGACAAATTTTCGGGTGGTTTGGGTTGCAGAACTGGTTACCGGCGGGGACGGCTGTTCTGTTCGTCCCTTTTGTTCCTTGGGTTCAGCCGTGGCAGTGGAACCTAAACCATCTTCTGGATGGTCTGGTACTGGCGATTCTTTTTCCAAGTACCGAAAGACATCGGTCTCACGCGTCGGCTTCCACATCGAGGGCGTTCCCACGGGAAAGGCAGCTGCCTGATTTTCCGGGGATTCACTCGGTGAACCTGCCGCCGTGATCGTTTCTCCCAGCGAGGGCCTCGGTGGCTCGGGCGACGAAGGAAGGGCAGCCGTCGGTGCCTCACCATCGACGGGCACACTGCGGCGATCTCCTTGCTCGACACCGAAATCGATGAGGTGGCCGGGAGTTGCGTGCAAGACATCTTCGGAGCCAGCCACTTTGTGCTTGGTCAGGGCGTGCAGCATGGCCTGCAATCGCCGACCCGCCAAAAGGGCGTTGGCAATCCTCTTGTCGGGGTCTTTGGCAAGCAGTTCGCGAATGATGCGGTCCAATTCTTCAGGACAATCGGGCACAAAGCTCCGCACTGGGGCCGGCTGCGATGTCCGATGGAGATGGAGGATCTCGGCAAACGAGGTAACCTTGAACGGCGGGCGCCCAACAAGCAAGGCGTAAAGAACGGCGCCCAAACTGTAGAGGTCTGCCCTCGGGCCGATCGGCAAGGATTCTGCTTGTTCTGGGGCCATATACTCGATTGTGCCAAGGATGCTTCCTACGCCGGTGTGGCTGGGTGCACCGAAAAGCCGAGCGATCCCGAAATCGGAGAGTTTGATGGTCCCGTTTTCCGCCCGCAACAGATTGGCTGGTTTCAGATCCCGGTGGATGATCCCGCGATCGTGGGCGTGTCTCAAAGCACGGCAAATTTGGACACCGATTTCGGCGACTTCCTGCCAATGAAACTTCCGCCCGGCACGCAGTTCCTGGTCAAGGCTTGGCCCGTGCACGAGCTCCATGACATAAAAGAGAATTCCTTGTTCTTCACCAAAGCCAATGAGGCGGACGATGTTGGGATGATTCAACTTCCGCAACGTCTCGATTTCCAATTCGAAACGGGCACGAAAATCCGGTTCTTCGATGAGGGATTCGGATAAAGTCTTGACCGCCGCAGGTTCGTTGGTGACGACGTGTACGGCCTCATAGACAGTTCCCATTCCCCCGCGGCCGAGGCGCCGGACAATCCGATAGGGCCCGAGTTGTTGAGGCTCGTTCATGGCAGGTTCACTTCACCCTGCAAGCATATTTCCAAGGCAATAAGATCGAGAGCCCCTCCGTATTTAGTGTAACGGCTTCTCCAGAAAAGGCCAGAAAAAAGAAAGGGACGCATGCATCTGCGTCCCTAAGCTCTCGAAAAACCCGATTTTGACCTTACAAGCCTATCCCAAAGTTCGCTCTCCCTCTGGGAGAGGGTTGGGGTGAGGGCAAGCGACCGTCGGAGTCGATCGAGAAAGCGGCAGCGATTGGTGCCGCCCTCACCCCCGGCCCCTCTCCCGCCGAACGGGAGAGGGGAGGTTCTGGGATAGGCTCCTAACTCACCGCACAAGGCGGCAAAGGCTCACGCAATCACTCGAGGACCTTGATCCTCACATTGCGGAAGTAGATCGGTGAATCGCCGTGTTTGCCTTGAAGACCGATGTGGCCCTTCTGGGGCAGCTCGGCCTTGGGGCGGCTTAACCAGGCTGGAATCTCGCTTCCATCGGGATTTGTCTTCGCGGAGGTCCACTTCCGCATGTCCATTTCCGTCACCAACTCGCCGTTGAGGACGACCTGAATCATAGGCCCACGGCAAGTGATTGTCATCCGGTTCCATTCGCCCGGCTTTTTCACCACGGATTTCTTGGGGGCGAGATGGCCAAAGATAGCTCCGCAATGCCAGGTCGCGGGGGCCTTGGCCCACTTTTCGGCAAAATCGTCGGCGATCTGAATCTCGACCGAATTGGGAATCCAATTCTTGATATCGCTGCAATACACAATTACGCCGCTGTTCGTCCCCTCGCTGTTTTTGAACTCAAGATCGAGGATGAAATTCGCGTATTGATCCTTGGTCCAAATGCACTGGTCCTCAGTGGCCGTCAGCACACCATCTTGAAAAGCCCAAACGCCGGCAGGAAAGATGGCATTAGAGAGATCGCGGGCAAAAAGCTCCGGCCATTGGGATGAGTCTGGGTGTTTCGACTCATTTGCCGACTCCTGGGCCAGCACCTCTGCGCCGATTGACACGATCAGTACCAAAGATAACCGCCAACACCAAGCCAGCATGTTGCGAAACATAGAAAGGCCCTCCTGTGGAATTGGAATCGTTACAAAAAACGAGCGGGAACCTAGTCACGCGGTACCCGTTTGACTAAACTAAGCGCATTATGACTTTGGTAATAGTTCCCGCAAATCACCCACGTTGGTTTAAGATACCGCATGACCTGGGTGCGCACAAGTAACACAATGTGGAGCTTTCATAAGCGCGAGAATGCGTCCATTTATAGGAATGCCAAAGAGATTTGATCCCTCGTACACTGAGAAAAGTCTTGACGATGCCTTTGTTATTTTATCATGAGTGGTAAGAATAAATGGAAATGGGCGAACTGAAGCGCGGTCGTCAAGACGGGAGGTAGCTACTCGTGGAACACCTACTCGATTATTCGTGGAAACAGTTCAGAGATTGGTTTGTGAGCAAGGGACAACCAGGTTATCGGGTTGCTCAAGTTCTCCACTGGGTTTACGAATCGCCCAAGATTTCCTTTGACGAGATGTCGGACGTTCCGAAGGTTGTCCGGCGAGAGCTGAAAAAGTCGTTCAAGATTTTCAGTATGCAGGTAGCGAGCCATCGCAAAGGCTCCGATGGCACCGAGAAGTTGCTCTTGCGAACCCAGGACGGTGAATTCGTTGAATGCGTCTTGCTCCGCGACGACAAAGGAAACCGCACGGTGTGCATCAGCACGCAGATTGGTTGCGGTGTCGGGTGCGCGTTCTGCGCCAGTGGCCTGGATGGTATCGTCCGGAACTTGACCTCGGGGGAAATTCTCGAGCAGATTTTGCAACTCAAGTGTTTGCTCCAGCCGGAAGAGCGACTCAGCCATATCGTGGTGATGGGGATGGGCGAACCCCTGGCGAACCTGGGACGTCTCTTGGGCGCCTTGCATCGAGCAACGCACAAAGATGGATTGGGGATCAGCGCACGCCACGTCACCATTTCGACGGTAGGGCTTCCCAACGGTATCCGACGACTTGCCGAGTTAAACCCACAGTACCATCTGGCCGTCTCGTTGCACGCGCCCAATGATGAACTCCGCAATCGGCTGGTTCCCGCCAATCGTCGGATTGGGATTCAGGCCATCCTTCAGGCGGCCGATGACTACTTTGCCAAAACTGGGCGGCGTGTGACATACGAGTATGTCTTGCTGCGCAACGTGAACGATCGTCCGGAACATGCCCAGGAGTTGGCCGAGCTTTTGCGGGGCCGAAACGCCCTGGTTAACCTGATCCCGTATAATCCGGTCCAGGGTCTCCCTTATGAGGTTCCTGATCGTCGCGACGTCGGCCGTTTTGCCGATATCTTGAGTCGGATGGGCATTCAGGTCACGATTCGTTACCGGAAGGGTTCCGAGATTGAGGCGGCCTGCGGCCAACTGCGGCGCGTCCATCCCGAGATCGTCAGCAAGTCCAAGAAAAAGAAGAAAAAGAAGAGCGCCGCGGCCGGTCAGGAACCAACCGGTTCATCAGAATCGAGTCCGACCTCCGATAATACTTCCACATCGGACTCCGTGATCATCTCGAATGACGCGACGGTCGCAATTTCCGATCACGAGCTACAGATGTATGAGGCGACCGAAGACCTGCCTGCCGAAGCCGAGCAGGCCGCTCCGGCGAAGCCGTCTGACCAGGTCTCAGAATAGATAGCCTTGGTTCGGAGTAGGATAACTCATTCCTAAGTGTTCGTAAGCCTTCGGCGTAAGTTTGCGCCCACGAGGTGTTCGCACAACCAATTCCGATCGGAGTAAGAACGGTTCCACCTCGTCGATAAGTGTGTCCGGAGAGAGATTCATCGTGTGGGCAACGGCTTCCACTCCGACCGGGCCACCGCCAAAGACGCGCGCGATGGTTTCCAGATACTTACGGTCCTGGACGTCTAGCCCTAGCTTATCGACACCTTGCATGGCCAGGGCGTCTTCGGCAACCTGCAGCGTAATTCGCCCATTTGCCCGACTTGTGGCATAGTCCCGTACCCACCGCAGGCGGTTGTTGGCAATTCGCGGGGTACCGCGGCTGCGACGAGCAATTTCCTCGGCGGCGTTGGGATCGATCTTAATCTGCAGCTTTTGGGCGTTCCGCCGCACGATTTCAGCCAGTTCATCTACGGTATAGAAATCGAGATGCTCCCGCATGTGGAAACGGTCCCGCAGTGGGGCCGAAAGAAGGCCTGACCGCGTAGTTGCCCCAATTAACGTAAATGGCTTCAGTCGGATGTTGAGGGTTCGCGCATTGACGCCTTCCCCCAAGGTGATGTCGATCCGAAAGTCCTCCATCGCCGGATAGAGAAATTCCTCCACCGATTTCTGCATCCGGTGAATCTCGTCGATGAAAAGGACGGATCGCTCTTCGGCATTCGTCAGATAGGGGATCAAGTCCTT
>JAKPII010000078.1 GCA_029549885.1 Planctomycetota bacterium | reverse complement strand
AAACACCGTCGTGAGCTGGTTGAAAAATGGCGACAGTGGAGCAAGGTGGTCGAGCTGTTCGCCACGCAGAAGGAGGGGCGTTTTCGCATCAATGCTGAGAAATATGCTGCACTTCATAAGGAATTAACCGCACTGTGTTCGACGCAGTCTGAATCATTGGACCCGGACCTCATGAACGAGTGCCGCGAGGTGCTTGCGCCATGGAGGAGTCTTGAATCGTTAGTTTGGACCGAACGAAGTGTGTTGTTCGACTTGCTAAGGCGAAGTATCGAGATTGAGTGCAGGCTGGAGGGCAAGCGAGCAAGGTTTTCGCGATCCTCGTCCATGATCTGGCTCCTGAGTGCGGCTACAGCGGTAGGAATCGGTGTGGGGGTTCTTTGGTCGAGTGCGCGAATCCCCATGGTTTTGCCCGGGCAAGAACCTCAGGAATGGTTACGCGAGTTTGAACGGTTTATCGTCAGTCTGTCACCTGAATATCTCATACTTGTAGGGGTGGGAGTGGCACTCATTGGGGGAGCAATGGCCTGGAGGATGGCCCGCGGGCCGTGATGCCGAGGGCCGCCCCAAAAAGAACCGTATGCGGAGACGGCGAGGGACTTGGTTACCGGCAAACATAGTTCGCTCTGTTGCGGGGTGCAACCATGCGGCACTTAAACGTGGGGAAATGCAGAGCTTATGGTGAGCGGCGAGGCGCCTCGGCCGTTGAATTTGCTATCGTGTTGCCGCTCCTAATTACGATCGTCCTGGCTTGCATCGATTTGGGGCGGTTTGCCTCCGTTTACATTGGCGTGACCAACGCTGCGCGAGTAGGTGCGGGGATAGCGGCTCTTAATCCCGTAACCTCGAGCTTTAGCATGAATAACTTGAAGGAGGAGATCGTCAACGCGATTACGCAAGAGTTAGGTCCCTCGTACGATCTAAATAAGATTGTTGTCGCTGACCCAGTAATCATTGTGGAAGCCGACGGCATGAAGCGCGCACGGGTCGAGGTGAGTTATCCGTTTAATACCGTAGTGAGTTGGCCTCTCTTGCCAGGCAGCTTGATGCTGCGCCGGGCAGTCGAGATGCGAGTCATCCGTTGAGAGAGGGAGGCGACTATGCTAATTCACCTGCCAATCTCGGTCTGTGGAGAGAGCCGCCAGTCCCCGAAACAGAAGCACAGCCGCCGCGGAGCCGCCCTGGTTGAAATGGCGTTCGTCCTGCCCGTGTTCATCGTTTTGGTTCTTGGAATGTTGGACCTGGGGATCGCGGTCTTCCGTTCCCATATTCTGGCCCACGCGGCCCCCGAAGGAAGCCGCCGTGCCATTGTGCATGGTTCGCTCTCAAGCGAGACATGGGGCCCCACGGCATTCGAGGGAACGGCAGACGGAGATGGGCACCCGCTCATCCCGTTGATCCGGCCAAGTCTTGTCGGACTGGACTTGTCCCAGGTCACAGTTCGCATAGAGTGGCCTGAGGGAAGTAATGCGCTTCAGAAACCCGTCCGTGTGACATTGACGATGCCGTACCATCCGGCGATGACTTTCATCTTTGGCAATCCGACGTTTACGTTGCAGGGAACCTCTACGATGCGAATCGTCCACTAAGGGAGGGCCAAAGCGATGTGCACCGGACATAATCGAGCTCGCATCCGGGCAACGATCCTCCGCATCAACCCCGGCTGTGCCCAATATCGCGCCGGAGCAATTCTCATCTGGTTTGCTTTGCTGTTGATTGTGTTGTTAGGTATGGTCGGCCTGGTAATCGATTCGGGCATGTTGTTGGTTGCGCACCGCCAGGCACAAAACGCTGCCGACGCAGCCGCAACGGCTGCTGCGGCCGACATCCTGGCGGGGCGTTCCACAGACGCGGCCCGGGCAACGGCTATTAATTTTGTCAAGGTGCACAATGGGCTGTCGGAAGCCAGTGTCGTGGTCAACATCCCACCGGTCACGGGACCCTATCAAAACGACCGAAACTACGTCGAAGTGATTGTCAGCGACCCCGTCCGTACCTTATTTATCCACCTCCTACCCGGCGTGGCACAGGAGAACATGGTGCGCGCTCGCGCTGTCGGCGGCTTCGAGCCAATCACAGCAGGTGCCGGGGTAGCTGTGCTCAATCCCTACGTGACTGGCCTCACCGTTGGTGGGACTGCAACACTTGAAGTAGAAGGATTAGTCATTGTCAACTCGGAAGGCAAAGGAGTTGACGCCGATGGCAACCCTGTTGGAATAAATGCGAACTATTACGCAGCTCGCGCCGGTAGCAACTCGCCCGCCTATGCCAGCCGATTCCAAATTGTCGGGGGTGTTGACTGGCCACAGAATTTTCGCAACATCGATCCTACCAGCAATGCCAAGGTGCTTTATTGCGGGGAGCTTCCGGTTCCCGACCCACTTCTCTTTCTGCCGACGCCCGTGGCTGGGGGCGGCAATGGCACTACGACCGCCAATGGTGTCGTAAACGCATTGCGCGGTTCGGCGAAGGCCACCAATCAAGGATATGCAATCAACGATACGTCCGGTGTCGAGCCTCAAAACAGGGTAGTTTCTGTTTTCAGCGACCAGTACCCGGATCTCTTTAACGGTCAACCATACTTAGCTCTTCATCCGGGCATTTATACTTCAATTGAGATTACCGGTGGGAAGGTGGTACTCAAACCCGGTATCTACGTTCTTAGACCTTTCCCCAACACGCAAAACGCGTTAAAGATTACGGGCGGCAATGTCATTGCGGAGGGAATCATGTTTTACAACACGGGACACAATTACAACCCTGACAATGGGGAGCCGGACTGCAACGACCGGGATAAAAAGCCACCCGCATGGGACAAAACTGTGGACTGGGATAATGCCGAATTTGGATCGATAACCATCAACGCGGGAATGCGATTCAGTCCTATCGACCTAGAACGATTTGATTATCAACAATGGGGCGCGGTACCTAATGAAGCGTTTAACGGCATGTTATTCTACCAAAGGCGTCGAAACACGACACCTATTCAGATTGAAGGAAATGCCGACGCGGGGCAACTCAGCGGAACGTTGTACGCCAAGTGGGCCGCGGTGAGAATCGCCGGCCAGGGAACTTATGACGCACAATTCATTGTTGGTAGCATGGAGGTGACCGGAAGCCGTGTCATCACAATTGACTTTGCGGGCAAAAAGATGGGCAAGGCCCCCCAGGTGTTTCTAGTTGAATGAATGTGAGGACCGCCGTTTACGCCCTTCGATCACTACTAGTATCATTTTCGTGAGCATGTCGAGAAGCTTAGGAAAGCCTGGCTTTACACGGACAGTGATCATAGGGAGAAAAAAGTGCCGACGGCGGATTGGGCAAGCAGATACTCGCGACAGTCGAAGATCTAGTGCCGACGTACCTCATCATCCGACTTCATGCGAAGGTTTTTAACGCCTCGAAGGTGGCCACAAACACCACGTGTCTAACCGTGGCTAAGTGGACCCCGTAGAGGGGGCACTTTCCTTTTCCAGCGGCCTCATCGCAAGTCCCGCAGAAGCGGAGGGCCCGAAGACACCCCTGCAGCCTCCGCGTGGCCACGGGCCGTGGCTTTTACGTTAACGCCAGGGTCTCCCGGACAAAGAACCCAAATCTAGCATAGCTTGTGCCCGTTGGCATACGCAAAACTGCCCGCTCGAAACTCCTGGAATCTGATGGGCGCCGCCCGGTAGATTGTGACTATATCAGGGATGCCGAGGTCGAGGCTGAATGTCTTTACCGGCAATTTGCTACGCAAGCAGAAGTTACCGGGCGAAAGGGCATTTCAAGGCGTAAGTTCACTTTTGATCCAGGGCAACCTCAAAGTGGGAGTGCTTGCGTGCCATGACCTTGCGAAAGAG
>JAKPII010000072.1 GCA_029549885.1 Planctomycetota bacterium | reverse complement strand
GTTCTTCCGGGTGAAGCTGGTTTTGTTGTTCACGTCATGCTAAAAGCCCTTGAGATTTACGGGTTTAAGAGCTTTGCCGACCGGACTCGGTTCGAGTTCAGGCCCGGGATCACGGCCATTGTGGGCCCTAACGGGTCTGGGAAATCGAACGTCGTCGATGCCATCAAGTGGGTGCTGGGCGAGCAGAGCATCAAGAATCTCCGCGGCAAGGAAATGACCGACGTAATTTTCAACGGTTCGGCGACCCGCCGTCCCATGAACTTCGCGGAGATCACCATCACGCTGGACAATTCTCGGGGCATTTTACCGCTCGACAGCCCGGAGGTTCATATCACGCGCCGTTTGTATCGAAGCGGCGAAAGTGAGTACCTCATCAATCGCCAGACCTGTCGTCTGCGCGATATTCGGGACTTGCTTGCGGGAACAGGTTTGGCCACGCAAGCCTATTCGGTAATCGAGCAGGGAAAGATCGATCAGCTTCTGCAGGCCACGCCGCTGGAGCGTCGCGTTGTCTTTGAGGAGGCCGCCGGGATTAGCCGCTTCAAGAGCCGCAAGCTCGAAGCGCAGCGGCGGTTGGAACGCCTGGAACAGAACCTCCTTCGACTCAATGATATCGTCGAAGAAGTCGAGGGTCGCCTGCGTGTTGTTCGATCGCAGGCTGGCAAGGCTCAACGATATCAACGTTATGCCGACCGTCTGAAGGAATTGCGGACTCACCTCGCCCGAATGGACTGGCACCGGCTCAATCGGGAGCTGGCCCGCCTGGAGGAAGAAGGATCACAACTTAACAGAGACCAAGAGACGCTTGTCGAGGAGGCCGAACAACTGGAAAGGCGTCTCAAGGAGATCGAATCTCAGGACTCGCATCTTGCCCAACAGTTAACCGATCTGCAATCGCAATTGGCTGCAGATCGTGAGACCATCGCGGCCTTGGAGGCCGATCTTGAGCACGGCCGGGCACGTGACCGTGAGTTGGAAAAGGAACTAGGTCGGCTGCGAAAGGTGTTGGCCGAGCTTAACCTGCGGGCAGGGGAACTCTGCTCGCACCGCCAATCAACGGCCGAGGCCCTTCGCGCGGCAGAAGAACAGTACCGCGATTTGATGCGGCAAGTTGCGGAGGGTGAACGGTCCTTAACGAACGATTTGGAAGCGCTTGACCGTCGTCGAACTGAATACGAGGAGCGGCGAGCCGAGCATTGGGAAGTCTTGCAAAAGGTCCTCGCGGCTGACAATCGTTTACAGCAGCTCCAGCGAGAACATGAGAATTTGCAAGCGAGTTACGAACGGAATAGCCGCGAATCGGAAGAGATTAAACGGATTGTTGGCGAAACAGAGCAACGGCTCGATGAACTGAAGAACCACTCCGCCGACCTCCTCCAAAGGCTTCAGACAACATTGCAGGATTTGCATCGGTTGTCTGAAGAACGCGATCGTTGCCGTCAGGAGTTACAACAGATTAGGGAAGAATGGTCGGCCCTGCACCAAAGACGAACGGCTGCCGCAGAAAGGGCACGGCTGCTGCGGGAGTGGGAGGAACAACTTGAGGGCTTAAGCCTCGGTGTCAAGGATTTTCTTCATCGCGTCCAGACATCGGAGAGCCATCTCGGCGATTCCGTTTGTGGCTTGGTGGCCGATCTGTTGCAGACAGAACTTCAGGTAGCCCTTTTGGTGGATGTGGCCCTGGGTGATGCCGCGGAATGGATCGTCTTGCGCAACAGCATGCCTTGGCTGGACCAACTCCGCCGCGGTTCTGCGGCACTCAACGGCCGGGTTTGTCTGTTGTGTCTTGATCAATTTCGAAAAAAGGCCGATGGCCAGAGCATGCCCACTGACATTTCTTCCCTGGGGCAGGAACCGGGAGTCCTGGGGCTGGCGGAAGACTTCGTTCAGGTGGAAGAAGAATTCCTGCCGGTTCGCCATTTTCTGCTTGGCAAGACTTGGTTTGTCGAGTCCTTGGACACGGCCCTAGCTTTGGCCAGCCGGTATGCCGACTTGAGATTTGTGACCCTTGCCGGGGAGTTAATCACTTCCGAGGGGCTTATCGTAGCTGGGCAACAGAGTTCTGGACTTGGGCTGGTTTCGCGCCGGAGCGAACTTCGTAATCTGACGCGTTCGATTGCCCAATGGGACCAACAGTTGCAACAGTACCAGGAAGCCATTGCCACAAGTGAACATCAGCTCAAGACTGTGGAGCAACGAATTGCCAATCTTGAGGAACAGCGTCGTTCCCTCAGTCAGGAACTGAAAGACTGTGAGCAACGGCAACAAGAGCTGCAACGGATGTTGCAGGAGTATTTGGGACGCTGTGGAGCACTGGAGGGCGAAATTGCCGCGGCTGCCGAGGGGGTTGAAAGAATTGTCCAACAGCAGCAGCAGGCACTTTTAGAGAAGACGCAATGGGAGGAAAAGGCAGCGGAGTTGTCCATCGCCATCACTCAATTGGGAGAAGAAATTGCCCAATTGGAAGCGAATGTTCAAGATCGTCACGGTGTGTTGACCGCGTTGAAAATCGAATTG
This sequence comes from Planctomycetota bacterium, assembly GCA_029549885.1. Classification (GTDB taxonomy): domain Bacteria; phylum Planctomycetota; class Planctomycetia; order Pirellulales; family Thermoguttaceae; genus Thermogutta. The sequence goes on along the minus strand of JAKPII010000072.1, from coordinate 7,898 downwards.
GCCAAGAGCGAAGAACGGCTCGCGGCCCTCCAGAATCAACTGCGACGGCAAGAGGAAGCCGAGGCCGAACGGCTTAAGGAGGTCACGGAAATCAAAAACCGTTTGGCTGAAACCGAAAAGCGGTTGATGGCCTCACAACGGGAACTACTGAGTCTGGAGGCCCGCCTGGCCGAATTGTACGGGCGGAAGGATGAACTTTCGCGGGTTTGGCAAGAGACCGCGGAGGCCCGTCGTTTTCTCCAAAAGGAACGTCAAAAACATCAGCAACAATTGCAGGATGTGCGGCGACGGCTCCGTCAAATCGAGGAGAGGCAGCACAAACTGGAACTTGATCTCAACTCTGTGCGGCACGAAAAGTCAACACTCATCCAGCGAGTCGAAGAAGATTATGGGATTTCTCTGAACGATCTCGACCATCCGTGTTCCCCTGAGGAGTCGCAGGACCGCACTGAAATCCAGCGGGAAATCGACGATCTGAAACGTAAAATCCACAACTTGGGGAACGTCAACCTCGAAGCCCTCGAGGAACTTCAACAACTGGAAGAACGCTACAACGGCTTGTCGTCCCAGTGTCGGGACTTGACCTCGGCAAAAAACTCCTTGGAACGAATTATCGAGCGGATCAATGCCGATAGTCGGCGGCTTTTTGCCGCGACATTGCAGACGGTCAGTGAACACTTTGGCACCCTCTTCCGAGAACTTTTCGGCGGTGGTCAGGCAAGCATCGAGCTTGAGCCAGGGCGGGACATCCTGGAAAGTGGCATCGAAATCGTAGCCCGCCCGCCAGGGAAGGAACCACGAAACATCTCCTTGCTTAGTGGCGGAGAAAAGAGTCTCACATGCGTAGCCCTGCTTCTTGCGATCTTTCGAAGTCGTCCGAGTCCCTTCTGCGTTTTGGACGAAGTCGATGCCGCCCTTGATGAGGCTAACATTGATCGTTTTACAAAGGTTCTGCGGGATTTTCTCAGCATCACGCAATTTGTTATCGTTACGCATTCCAAACGCACGGCAATCTGCGCAGATACGCTGTACGGGGTCACGATGCAAGAGTCGGGTGTATCAAAACGGGTCTCCGTACGGCTGGAGGATTTGAGCGATCAGGGGGAAATTCTCTCAGCAGGTTCGGTACAGTCCTTCTCCACTTCGCCCGAAGAAAAAGCGGCATAACCGCTATTCCAAAAAGTTCCGCAAAATCCGCCACCCACCACACCTGAGAAATTGAAAGTATCTATTTAACCGGAAAAAACTGCCGGTGTTATCACGCCTTCCTTGAAACGGTAGTCTATGTTTTTTTGACGTCGCGAACCTAAGGAGCAATGACAGTGCGCAACATGGATAGGTTTGAAGACAAACCACGAGAATACCAGGCGAATTCCTTTGCTTCGTCACAGCTCCAGGAATCGGCCCACAGGCATACCTGGATGCCGCCGGAGGATTTTTCTTCGTCGTTGCAAGGAATTTCGCCTGCCACATTTCGCGTCTTAATCGTCGATGACGATGCCCTAATCTTGCGGTTACTCGAACGTTGGTTGACGAAGGCCGGTTATCAAGTCAGCCAGGCCAAGGATGCGGAAACGGCCTTGCAAATGGTTCGCGAGGAACCGCCTCACATTCTCATCACTGACTGGGAAATGCCGGGGATGAAGGGGCCTGATCTGTGCCGTGAAATGAGGCTCCTGAGGCTTCCCCATTATGTTTATGTCCTAATCGTGACCTCCCATAACGAGTCGGCCAATCTAATCACGGCGCTTAGCCAAGGGGCCGATGACTTCCTTGCCAAACCTATTCGGGAAGCCGAGTTAATGGCCCGACTGGGGGCGGCCATCCGTATCCTCTCCGCCCAGCGACAGCTCCAAGAGATGGCCCAAAGAGATGCCCTGACAGGTTTGCTGACGCAGCGGAGCTTTCATGATTTTCTCGAAAAAGAGTTTGAAGTTGCACGGAGGACAAAGCGGCCCCTTAGCTGCGCAATGGTTGATTTGGACTTTTTTAAACGTATTAACGACATCCACGGTCACCAGGCAGGGGATTACGTCTTAAGGACAACGGCCCAGTTGCTTCTGGCAAGTTGCCGGGCCAGCGACATCGTGTGCCGTTATGGGGGCGAAGAGTTCTGCGTGCTTTTGCCAGACGCAACTGAAGAAAACGCCGTCAAGTGGGCCGAACGTTTTCGCGCGGAGCTAGGCGCCACACCATTTACGATCGGGAAAACAACGCTTTCTCTGACATGCAGTATCGGAATCTCTCAAGTTTATGATGACACGCTAACCCCAGAACAGCTCGTCGATCAGGCAGATCAGGCCCTTCTTTGTGCCAAACGTGCCGGTCGCGATCGGCTCGTTCGTTATCATGAGATCAGCTTAAGTGAAGAGGTAAACCTGAGCGATAAACACCGGCAAGGTGATTTGTTCGAAGGGATACTGGCACGCCATGTGATGTCGCCGATTGTTGCCCCATTACGTGGCGACGAAACGGTGGATCAGGCTGCTGAGTTCTTTCTCAGATCGCGCATTAGTTCGGCTCCTGTCGTGGATGAAACAGGCCGACTGATTGGTATGATCTCAGAAAAGGACCTTCTGTCGGCCATGACATCTGTACATGGGTGGAGTCGTCCGATTTCCGATCTCATGCGACCCCACGTCATCACCTATCCACTGGACGCTCCCGTACGGATTATTTATGAGTTTCTATGCCGAGTTTCGATACGACGGGTGATCATTACGGACAATGGTGTCCCCATCGGTGCCATCAGTCGGGGTTCGCTCCTGCGCTGGTTCAGGAATCTCGTTCTTTCCAAGGCCTATGCAAAGGAAGATGCAGGAGTTCCCTACAATTCTGGAGACACAAGGCTAGCAGCCCTCCGAGAGGCCCTCGCCGCGATCTCCCTGGAGGCACAGCAATTGCGGCAAACCCTCGACAAGAATGCCCCTGACGTCGTGGCACACGTTGTGGGGGCCGCCAGTCGCATCCAAGAACTGGCCACAGATATGCTTGCCTTTGCCAATATCGCTCGAGATGAAGCGATCAGTCCCGCCTTGGGCGCCGCTGCGCTCTGGGACTAAGGAAACTGCGGAACCATTTGTCTTCTCATGGCCCAAAAAATTCTGATCGGGAAAGATTTGCGGATCACAGACTTTATCTGGCGAACTACCTTTCTCCTCGTGGTTCGCTAAACAAATCCCGATGAAAGACTCGGGGCCAATTTTTCTCCCGATTGGAAAGGTGCTAGAGGACCTGACGGTGATAGCGATTCAAACTCTCCTCGTTTGTGCGTTTCTTGCCCTTGCCGTATTTGCCGGCACAGTCGTTGTCTGGGGATGACATATTTCCCCGCTCAGACATCAACCTTCCATAAGCCGTGTAAATTACAGTACGCGCGGACGGTAGCGGGTGCCTGGGCAGCGGGTACCCGCAATTCCGGTGCTTGCCCCGGCTTCAAGAACACGCGGATGCAGCGATCCTCTTGAAACATCTCGACCCATTCGATGAGATGCTCAGGCGTCATTGGATGGATAACGCTTCCCACTTTGATATGAAGTGATTTGCCCTCCCGTGTCACCGCAGGCACATGTTTTTCCTGAGCGGCGTCGCCCACGTTTTCCGCTATGCGTTTCATGGGCACTTCGCAACAAACAAGCTGCCCCTGTCCGGCCTCCAGGACCTCCACCATGTTGCCGCACTGCTCACAGTAGTAGATCTGATTCTGCTTAGTCACACCTCACCTCCTTCTCAGTGACACGCATCGCGAACGGACTGTCAGCCCAAAACACCAGGGAACCCGCCCCGATTATGCCATCAATTAAGAGCCGATGCAATTCATTGGCAACTCATGCAAACTGAATTACGCGATGAGCGCGCCTGCTGGCCATCATTGAAGAGGCAGAATATGTAAGACGATCACTCGCTCCGGCTCCCTGTTGTCACTCTTTTGACTTTGGGTTAGAAAACGAAACAATTATGGGTGACTTAAATGCCTGGCCACATAGCCGTAATGGTACGAGGGTCCCCAAGCCCCGGATATTTTACGGTTGTGTGGCGATTAGGAGGGAAGGTCGTTACTTGCATTGACAACACAAAGTATCAGGAGTTAGCCATGCCCGCTGATCATGCTGATCGTCTTTCGCGTCGTGATTTCGTTTGCCAAGCGAGTGCGTTCGCCGGTGCCGCCGTATTAGGCAGTGTAGTATCGTCGGAGCAGGCCCGGTCTGTGGAATCTCCTTCCGTGGGACCACTTCCTCGGCGAACGCTAGGACGTACCGGAGAGTCCATCACCATCTTCACCCTTGGCACCGCCCCGTGTGGAAATGCCCGACCCGTGGACGAAATTGCCGAGGTCGTCAACGCGGCCATTGACCTTGGCGTGACTTCGATCGACACTGCGCCCGCGTACGTTCGCGCGGAAGAAGGTGTCGGAAAGGTTATGAAGACGCGTCGCAAGGAAGTTTTTCTGGCCACGAAAGTCCCGGCCGACTCTGTGGAGGAAGGTCAGCGCTCCCTGGAAAAATCCCTTCGCCTCCTGCAAACCGACTACGTAGATTTGCTTTACTATCACAGTGTTGGTAATCGCAAGGTGGAAGGGGCCCTCGATCCGGACGGGGCATTCACGTGGTTGGTAAAACAGAAGCAGGCTGGGAAATGTCGGTTTATTGGGATCTCCGGGCATAATCTGCCGGGCCGATTTGCGCAGTTTCTCGAGACGGGAGAGGTGGATGTTCTGCTGGTCGTTCTCAGTTATGTTGATCGCCACACCTACAACTTCGAGGAGAAGGTTCTCCCTATAGCCCGCAAACATAACGTGGGGATCATCGCTATGAAGGTCCTCGGCGGTGCGGACCCCAAAAAGGGCGGCTACGGTAACCCACAGTCCGTGGGACGACTTGCGTCGGCCAGGCCGGACCGCGTTGAAACAGCGATCCGGTACGCCCTTTCGCTGCCAGGGGTGACAAGCGTTAATTTGGGGATCAATAGCGTAGAACAACTGAAACAAGATTTGGTCTATTTCCAACGCTTTGAGCCGCTGAGCGAGGCCGAGATGGACCAACTATTGGAAGAAGGACGCGAATTGGCCGCCGCTTGGGGAGCCCATTTCGGCCCAGTGGTTGAGGAGGCCTAGGGCTGATCACGACTCCAACGCCGGCGAGTGCCAGTAGTACGGGCGAGGAGTGCCGCGCGGCCGCGGAAGGATGTCCACCATACCCTTGCCCCCTCACAAAGCGGTCCACGTGGCGGAGCTCGCGAAGAAGAGATCCGCGGCGTTAAATGCGATCCAAACCCCGTTGGTGTGAAAGGCTCTCAGAGTCTCGCTTGGGCGCATCACCACGGGACACAAACGACGGGAAAGTCGTGGGTGCTGCGGTTTTGTCTATTCTCCTCACTCCAGCGGATTGACCTTGGAGGACGCGCGAGGATTGCCGATCGCGGCTGGTCTGATGGTGGTTGATCAGTCCCAGTAACGACACGACCAGTAATTGACATGCCGCCACGGCGAGGGGATGGATCACCGGTTTGTGGAAAGTTTTCGGCGGCTGAAGCCACCAGGCGATTTCCCAGCCGTCCTTCGTCTTACGCCAAAGAGAGTCTGGCTCATTGTAGCCCGTCGCCCTTGGAGAGGATGTTGGTACGACCGCGGCGAAAGCCCCGAGGGCAGTCAATGCAAGCAGAATGACCCAGAGGAAACTTGGGCGAATACGAAAAGCCATGGTCGCACGCGGCCTTGATCAACGGGTCAGCAGCCGAACCGACGGACGCGATCCTTCGAAAAAACTCCCCCGCGTGACGGAGTGTCGCAATCACCGCGCCGCGACATCTGGGCCTCATCAGAATAGGCGTAAGTGTCGTTTAATTATGAACTTGTGCGAGCTGATGCCAATCAAACAAGTTCGACGTGTGCGGAGCCTGAGCAACAACCCAACAACGCTGTGTGGCAAAAAGAAAACGCCCGAGGGCGTAGCACGCCCCGGCACGTTTCGCCTCGGGAACCTTAAGAGAAAGCGGACAGGGTCCGCCAAAAAATCTGCCTGGATCGGCTCTACTGGGTCACCTAGGGGCGGAAAGGAACATCGGCTGTACGGGGTCCGGGAGGGATGTCCTTAAGCGTCCCAGGCTGCCATTGTTTGGCAATGGCGATGTCCTTTTCAACATACCCCGCAATCTCGTGAAGATTTACAAATCCGATCCGGTTGAGCAATTGGGGTTTGTACTGACTGTGGGCAATATCCGCATAGTGCTTCCAGTGCGCCAGGGCTATTTCGAGATGCTTTACAGCGGCTTCTTGCTGTTCGGGTTTGCCATCACGGTCGAACTCCGCCAAGGCCACCGCTCCCCTAATCTTTGCGGAATAGTACTGGCCCAGATACGCCATGGCCTCCAAATCGCCCAATGTCCGTTGAAGTTCGCGCCGGGGCTTTTCCTTTGGTTTCAATTCCTTTAACAATCTCAACGCTTCTCGTGAATGCGTTTCCAGAGTTTCGGCAATCTGCAAGGGTGTGACCCCTGCGGTCTCTCCAGCCTTTTCGCCCTGAGAGAGCCACTCGCGAATACTCAGCACACCGCTCCCCGGCATGGTCTCCCCAAGGATAAAGTCCTTGACCGTGTAAAAGCCCTTTGGGGCGGGGTGCCGTGTGCAGGCCTCGGGAAACCACCGCAGGTCAATATCCCCCCAGAAGAATCGCGTGATATAGGGGAACACCTGCGACGCTTCGACCCAAGCGGCAAACAACTGATCGGAAGGCACCTCCGGAAATCTGGCAGCCAAAATCTTACGGAAATGGTCGTTAGAAAGCTGGGGATCGTAGCTCAGTCGCCCCCAAAGCAAAAAGCTGTACCACTGCTTCTTCATCACGAGTTGTCGCGGAAGCTCACCATCGACGTCAATGGCTTCTCGGCCCCAGCAATAGCCATCGGGACCCATGTAAAAGCCCGCCAGTCGATCCGGCCCCGGCATGTTCAAGATATATGCTCGCGCATAATCAGGGTCCCCCCAGCGGAAGCTGTAGATGTCATCATTGCGGACCGTCAGCCAGGTCTTCATCCCCGGGGGCATTCCTTCCAGTGCGGATTTGATAAAGGGTGGATTCGGGATGGAATACATGTGGGCGATCGAATACTTGAAACTAAAATCAAACGGCCCTGGATAGTTCCGAAATTCCTGGAGAATCTCACCCAACTTGGTCATATGGAACCGATGGATGAGCCGGAACTGCCTGCCCGGCTGTTCTGCCAGGGCATCGCGGATTCCTTCGCCGTATGTTTGCCACAGCCATTGTTCTTTGGTCAAGCCTTCGCCATCACGGCCCATGTTCTCCCCTGCCGTGATCCCTATACCGGCCAGAAGGGGATAGGTCCGCACCAGTTCCCTGACACTTGCGCGAAAGTATCGAATGGTGACCGGATTATTGCGGTCCGCTGTGATTCCGTACTTCCCATCTGTACCCCAAACAAAGATATTCCAGGTGAACCAATACACCTCGATACCCCGGTCCTGGGCGTACTGCATAACATGACGCCAAAAAGCGATTTTTTCGTCAATCGTCATGCGGCGGACGATTTCCACGTCCTGAAGCATTTCGGGACGCACCATATCCCGCCCGCTCATCGAAAACGTATCGTCCAATCGCAAGCGGGTCCGCCATACATCGTCCAAGGCAATCTCGGGAAACTCCGGTACCCGCACAAGGGATGGAAATGGGTGAAGGTTCCAAAGAGTGAGCACGTTGTAGCGATGGCGCGCCATCTCGTCGAGGAATTCATGCCAAAATGCGGTGCTCCAAACCTCCGGGATATTCGCTTGAAAACTGTCACCATTGTCGGAATAACTGGGCGTCCGCACATCAAGCGGAATGTTGAATTTAATACCCCGACGTTCAATGAAGGGCCGACGCACGCCCTCGGCCAATTCG
>JAKPII010000030.1 GCA_029549885.1 Planctomycetota bacterium | reverse complement strand
GAAATTATAAAAAAGGTAGTCGAAGTTGGACGTTGGCCACCGCACCCAGGATTACATGGTCTAGCCCTTGTATTACTTGGGTTCCCTAGTTCGCTTAACTGGAAAAGCGCGATCATCGTTCTCTCAGGGATCACCCTTGGGGCACTTCTCGTGAAACACCTTCTGGCGGCCACCTATCTCGCGTCCTGGGCATCATTTCCTTCCGCTAACCACCGAGAATCAATTTCAGCGTCATGCACCGACGCGGGGCCTGTCGGATGGAGACTCGTCGGACTGACTATGTGCCTTTGTCTCGCCGGACCAATTTGGTCCCCGGAGATAGGGTGGCAGAACTTCTATCTGGGCAAGTTCTCGCCGAATGCCTGGCACAATCCCACGCTTTTGTTGTCGTGGCCATTCATCATCCTGCATTTTGCCGGTTTGCTGCAATGCCTGAACCAACCTAACTTTAAACGGCTTTGCCAGGTCCTTTTCTACCTGGCCCTTGCTACCATTATCAAGCCGAACTACGCGATTGCCTTGTGTGGGGCACTCCCTATTACGCTCCTTCTTAAGTCGTTCCGGTCCCCGGCCTGGATTCGGGCCGTGATCCTCCAACTCGCTGTTGCCGTGTTGGTCCTACTCCCTCAGTTCGCTGCTTTCCAGGCAGAAGAAAACGCCGTTGTGGTACTCGCACCCTTTACTATAGTGTCTCAACGAAGTGGATTTATTCCGTTGACATTCTTGACTTCGGTTGCTTTTCCTCTAATTGTCGCTATTACCCTGCGTCGAGGTCTCCTTGGAAATCAGGCCTTTCAGCTAGCGGCATTATTGTTTTTGGTAGCTGCCGCGCAATGTTATCTTTTAGTAGAAAGCGGACCTGGCCGGAGTGCGTTGCACGGCAATTGGTACTGGGGCGCCCATGCAACGTTGTTCCTCCTTTTTCTGGTGTCACTTGCGGCATTGTGGCGAGCCACCTTCGGCGAGGCACGCCGCGATTTCGGCATTTACGCCTGTTGGGGTGTTTTCGGTCTCCACGTGGTAACGGGGGTACTGTGGTTGACGAAGCATTTTATTGCTTGTAGTTATTATTAAAACGGCATCTATCTGCAGAACAACAAAACGGCGCAATCCCGTAGAAGTATTTCATAATAGCCTGTTATCAAAGCATTGAGACCACTGCATTTTCAAACGTCGGATCTTGACTTGGGTCATCGGACTTTTCCTATTCTGGGATTGGTAGCGAGTCTAGCCTTCGTACCAATTCTTCTTTGGGGACAATTCCTTTTTCCCATCGGGGACGATCTGGAAAGTGCGAACTGGCCCGGTGGCTGGCACGCCCTGTACCAGGTTCCTTTTACTCTATGGCATACCTGGAGCGGCTGCTATTCGGCATCGTTTTTTCGAGTACTGCACGCTCCTTTGACACGAGCGGGTGTTTTCTGGACAACACCGCTGTTGTTTTTGATCCTCCATGGAATCTGTGGGACACTTGCTCTGCGACTGTGCCGAGGGGTGAGAACGGTAAAGACTTTCATTGTCGCACTAATTTGGGCGCTGGCCTATTTTGCGACTATGCCCGCGCCCGCCGAAACGGTCTTTTGGGCAACTGGGATGCTCGTTTATGAGCCGGGAAATATTTTGGCTCTATTCTTGACAATCGTGGCAAGCGGATCACAGAGGGAGGGACGGCAGAAATCACTCCAAACCGTTCTTCTGTGGACTTTGACACCATTGATCGCGGGGTGCCACTTTGTATTCGCTCTCTGGGCCATCGCAATCCTGGGATTGAGAACCTGGGAGAATGGAGGGAAACGGGCGGATGTAATTCTCCTAATTTGGTGTTTGTTCTTCGCCGGATTGGTTATTGGTGCGCCAGGAAACTTTCAAAGGTATGTGTTCAGGATGAGTGACGCGCCGATCACGTTCGGTTATGTTGTGACTCGCTCGATCGGCTCTTTCGTCGAGTTTTTGATTCGCGAGTTGAGTCTTGTGCAAAACTGGTTGTGGGTAACTTTTGGGACAATATTTGTGTCGCGTCACGTTGTCAAGGAAAACAATCGTTCGACGCTGGTAGGTGTCATCGTGCGAGTTTTAGCTGTCCTGCTACCGATTTTTGGAATCTTCGTTTTGTCAACGATGACTCGTGAAGTACCTCCTCCGGCACGCACGTTGAATGCCTTGCATTATTTACTAATGCTGGGAGTCATCGTGGTCGTTGCCCCTGTGGTGCTGAAGCTATCCTGGGTATCCGCGCGTCTTCACAGGTGGCTCGATGATTCCCATGTTTTTCGCAAGGCCGCGGCGGCAACTCTGTGTTTTGCAGTCTTGTCGCCAAATTATGTGCGGTGCGTTCGTGAGTTAGTCACAGTCGCACCTCAGTACAAGCAGTACTGGTATGAGGTCGAAAGACGTGTTGCGGAGGCCAAGGAAAAGGGGCTGCCTCGAGTCGAAATACCTTCCGATCCAGAAAGGAGGCCTGTAACGGTTTTTCATCCGTCCTTCCTCGGTCCTGATCCAGAAGCATGGCCCAACAGAGATTATGCTAAGTTTTTCGGGATAGCCCAGATTGTAGCCGTCGAAACGAAATGACAAGAAATCGAACGCTTTGACTTGTTGAGTCGCGGCTATTCCAGTAACGCGCGATTGTCGGAAAGAGCCACAACGCAAAATACTGTTAATATGGAAACACAAACGGGCAATCAACACCGAACGATGCGAATTTGCGTTGTCACTCCTCAGCCGACACCGTACCGTGACCCATTTTGGAATGCCGTGGCTGCGCAGCCCGGGGTCGAGTTAGATGTTTTTTACTGTTATGCCAAAGGTGATGATCGGCCATGGGAGATCGATTGGCCGTTTCAGTTCCACGCTGAGGTTCTTCCCGGCCGTGCGTGGTTGGGACAGCATAACGGTTATTGGAATCCAGCAATCTTGAAGAGGCTTCGCGCAAAGCGTTACGATGCCATTCTCTTGGGGGGCTACAATCATTTCACGATGCTTGCCGCTGCATGGTACGGCCGAAAACGGGGGATACCATA